>CAIPHR010000095.1 GCA_903864905.1 uncultured bacterium | reverse complement strand
TGTTACAACAGCGGATTAATGAGGGGTATAGGTTTATTGCCTATTCAATAGATTCCGTTTTTTTGAATAACTCAACCACAATCCCAAAACTATAAATACAGGCCTTACTATGGAAAATGTCGGACAGTCACATACTCGCAACAAAGAATATGAGCAAAGGTTTGGCCGTGAACAGCTCCTTCAGAATCTTGTAAAGGCGTCTGAACCAATAATTTTTGATATTGGCGCACATCGTGGTGAAAGCGTCTCTTTTTTGAAACGCATATTTCCTTCAGCCTCAATTTATTCATTTGAGCCAGATCCTGATTCCTATAAAGAGCTTTCTTCTTTAAATGTAGATAGGGTATCCTATTCTAACCTTGCTATTTCAGATTCAGACGGCACAGCATCTTTTTTCAGAAATAAAATTTCCCATACAAACTCTTTACTGAAAGTAAATCTGAAAAGCAAAGACTCAATCGGTATTGCAAAAGCAACTGAAGAAAATGATATACAGTATTTTGATGGGTTTAATGAAGAAGTTAAGGTGAACACAGTAAGACTGGATAGTTTTATCAGCTCAAATCCCATTGATCATATAGATCTTTTTAAAATTGACGTACAGGGTGCCGAGTGTCAGATATTGAATGGAGCAATCCAAACTCTGTATAAAACAAGAGTCATCATCTTAGAAATTAGTTTTTTTGATTATTACGAGAATCAGACGACTTTTATGGATATTGAGCAGATTATTTCTCCATTGGGGTTCAAGCTTTTTAGTATAAGTGAAATATCCAATAACCCGATGAATGGAAGAACAGATTGGTCGGAGGTGGTTTATCTGAACCAGAACATGATAAACAAATAAAAAGGTATTTATGAAAGAAGAAGAAATTCGCCCTCAACATATTTTCGATGAATACTTATTATTAGCTAAAAGGGATTCGCAAAAATATTTCAGCGATCGATTAGGGGAAGAAGTTGTTCATTGTCCAGCATGTAATGCCGAAGGTAAACATAGCTTCACGAAGCACGACTTTAATTACGCTGAGTGTCATTTCTGCCAAACCATTTTTGTAAGTCCAAGACCTCCAGTAGAGTCATTCTTACGCTATTATCAAGAATCAGAGTCAGCTATATTTTGGGCATCGACTTTTTACAAAGAGACTGCTGTAGCGCGCAGAGAAAAAATCTGGCGCCCAAAAGCACTAATGATTCGTGAACTTATAACAAGGTTTGGTACAGAAGAATGTAGCTTGGTCGATATTGGAGGGGGTTATGGAATTTTTGCTGAGGAATACGAGAAGATTTCTAATCAAAAAGTTACTGTTGTCGAGCCTGGGCCAGCACTAGCCCTTGTTTGTCAAGAAAAAGGGTTAAAAGTTGTACAGGGATTTTTAGAAGAGATTAATCCAGAGCAGCTCGATCGTGGAGCCAAGACGTTTGTGAGTTTTGAGCTTTTTGAGCATTTACATGACCCTGAAAGGTTTTTACGTCACCTGTACTCTCTTATGTCTGCTGGCGATTTATTCATATTTACTACACTCTCAGGGGTAGGATTAGATATTCAGGTGCTGTGGGCCGACTCCAAATCAGTTTCACCACCACATCACCTGAACTTTCTAAATCCCAAGTCTATGCGACTGCTCCTTGAGCGCTTGGGCTTTAACGTGTTACAAATCAGCACGCCAGGTAAGTTGGATATTGATATCCTTTGTAATAATGAAAAATATATTAAAGACCGTTTTTGGCGGACGTTTATTAATCAGGCGACTGAATATGAAAAGCAAAAGATGCAGACGTTTATTGCTGATAATGGTTTGAGTTCGCACATATTAGTTGTATGTAAAAAATCATAAGTAATTTACTGTAATGAAAATATTAGCACTTATACCTGCCCGAATGGGAAGCGGACGTTTTCCAGGTAAACCTATGGCCTTGATACTCGGTAAGCCCATGATCGGTCATGTATATGAGCGTGTGGCACTTTCACCATTGCTGGATCTGGTAGCTGTTGCTACATGTGACAGAGAAATTTATGACTACATAGAATCAATAGGTGGAGTTGCCGTGATGACTGGCGATCAGCATGAGCGAGCTTCGGATCGTTGCGCTGAAGCATTGCTGAAACTGGAACAGGCAAATAATGTGACCTATGATGTTGTGGTTATGGTGCAGGGTGATGAACCGATGACTCATCCCGACATGATAGCTGAAGCGCTTCAACCTCTATTGGATGATTCTGCAGTGCAAGTAGTGAACTTGCTTGGCAAAATACAGGATACTGCTGAGTTCGAGGATCGTAATTGCATAAAGGTTGTATGTGACCTTAATTCCAATGCTTTGTATTTTTCACGTGAACCAATTCCGACACGTTGTAAAATTAATGACATTCCAATAGGTAAACAGGTCTGCATTATTCCTTTTCGAAGAGACTATCTTTTGGAATACACCAGTTTAGCACCCACTCCGCTGGAAATTGCGGAATCAGTTGATATGATGCGAATACTTGAACATGGAATGAAGGTGCGCATGGCACCAACAAAACACAATACACAGGCTGTGGATACACTGAAGGATCTCAAAAATGTTGAAGTTATAATGCGAAATGAGAAATAGTATATCAAAGCATACAAAAATACTTGTTTGGGATGGAGAAGGTATACCACAAAAAGGGGATTGGCGTGTTGTCCTTTGGAATGACTTTTACACCGATAATGAACCTGATTATATTTCAATTCCAACATTAGTTGAGGAACAGGCTGATTCTATACGGGCACGTTATCTTGAATGGGTTTATCAATTAGGTGAAACTATAATTAAAGGTAAAAGAATAATTGATATTTTAGAAATTAGAGAAGGATTTAGTTATTGGTGGTTAACTTCGATTGCTCAGAAATTCAATAGAAATTCTTCATCGAAT
>CAIPHR010000094.1 GCA_903864905.1 uncultured bacterium | reverse complement strand
GGATATGATGTACTCTATGGGATGGTAAAAGAGTTTATCAGTAACTACCTATTTGACAATCAAGTAGAATTGGAAGATCTCAACACCCTAAGAAATCTATCTGAGGTAGAAGCGACAAGAACCGTGATAGAGAGCTTCAAACAAAAGATTAATGAATTGACCATACGTGATAAAGGTAGTTCCGAAATTAGGGACTACATTAAACTCCGCCAAACCCGGCCATTTATTGTAAAAGATCAAGGATACCTTATACCTCAGCGAAGTATTTTCAGTAAAATTGTTGGAGATAGCTACCTTGAACTTAGATTTGCATCCTTCCTTGAGCTATGCCCGGATGTTATAACCTATACCAAAAACTTCCTGGCTGTTCATTTCAATATTGATTATATCAAAGCTGATGGGAACATTTCAAACTACTACCCAGACTTCATTGTAAAAACTGGCCTAAAACAAATCTGGATTGTTGAAACAAAAGGGTTAGAAGACCTTGATGTCCCACTCAAAATGGATCGCCTAAAGCAGTGGTGTCAGGATATAAACGCCGCTCAGAGCAAACATACATTTGATTATGTATTTGTTGAGGAAGATGAATTTGACAAATACAAACCAGATTCATTTGCTGGCTTAATAACATTCTTTAGAAAGTATAAGTAATTACAATAGAACCACATACCACCGTGATATATTATAATCGACTAATTAATCCATCTAACATACCAATATGGTTAATACCCCTAATATTCTATACAAATATGTAACTTTGGATGTTGCAAAAGTGATTTTAAAAGACAATACACTTAGAGCTACCCCACCTAATGAATTAAATGACCCTTTTGAATTATTACCCAGCAAGTTTATTGGATGTACAATAGATGAAATGAAAAAAAAAATAATGAAGTCCCCAGAGGATTATTATAATGCGACAAAACACACAGGCGTTGTTAAAGACCTCAATGAATTCCTATATAAAATCAAGAAAGATGAACGCTTTTTACGTGGAGCTGTTTCCGTTTTTTCTGATTCAGATTCAATGATGAAAACTTTTAAACAGAGTATAAACGAATTTTCCGAACATTTTGGGATCCTATGTTTCTCAGATAATAAGACCAATTTACTAATGTGGTCTCACTATGCAAAAAACCATACAGGAGTTACAATCGGCTTTGATAGCAAGTTGCTTTCACCACATTGGATTCCAGTTGATTATAAACCTGAAAGGTTTGAGATACCGTTCGAATCTATGAATAAAATTGAGAACGGAATTATGTTTCTAGCACGAAAGTCCGAAGATTGGAAATATGAAAACGAATATAGAACTATAGCTATTTTAGAATCATGTAATTATATTGATGAACCTTCAACTAAATCAGGAAAGCTATACTTACACTCGTTTAATAAAAGTGCGATTAAAGAGGTTATTTTCGGACTCAACACACCTGAGAAGGAACAGATGATACTTGAAAATGAACTTAAACCTAAGTTGAGCGATTCGTAATAATCCAGACAGTTCAGAGCGCCATAAAATGCAATAATCCGATAGCGATAGCTGAAACGATCCGAAATCATTACCTGAGATATTGAGAAATGCCGGTTTTCAGCACGAATCGTCTGGT
>CAIPHR010000093.1 GCA_903864905.1 uncultured bacterium | reverse complement strand
TGATGGCGTCCTCTCTCGCATATCTTTGCGAACAAGGATTTTTCCGTTTGGTGCATCGTAAATAGTTATGACCTTTTTGCGTTTCGGTGGTAATAAAGCAACCACATTCTCCGCAACGGAAAAATCCCCGATAGATGTATGGCTTCAAACCTTTGCTATGCGGTTTAGATTTTCGGCTCATCACTTCTTGAACGGAATCAAAAAGTTTCTTTGTGATAATCGGTTCGTGTTTACCTTCGTGGATTTCGCCGTTATACAACATCAAACCCGTGTATATCGGATTTTTCAAAAGTTTTTGATAATTCGACACCGCAAGTTCCTTTCCGCTTTTTCGCTTCAATCCAAGTTCATTAAATTTGTCGCGGAGTTGTCGCAAAGTGAAAGACCCAGACGAATATGCCTCAAATGTTTTTTTGATTAAAGGTGCGATATTTTCATCGGGAACAATCATTCTATTTTCGTTTACATATCCGAGCGGAGCCATTTGAGGCCATATTCCGTCTTTCACTTTGTTGCGATGACCACGCTTTATATTTTCGCTCAAATTGTCCACATAATACTTGGATTGCGAAAAAGCGATTGAAAGCATAAATTTGCCTTGCGGTGTCGGATCAAACCAAAAAGTTGGGAATTTCATTTCTGAAATTACGCCAGTATCAACGAGATAGATAATTTTTCCACCATCTACCGAGTTGCGAGCAAGTCTATCGGGATGCCACGCCAAAATACCAGATGCTTCGCCTGCTTCCATTCTCGCCACCATTTCGTTAAACACGGGACGACCTGGTATTTTGGCGGTCTGCTTTTCGACAAAGACATCCACCACTTCCAGTTGTTCTTTCAACGCTAAACTTTTCAGTTCAGCTAACTGGTCGGAAATACTGCGGACTTGTCTGTCTTTGTCGTCCGTAGACTTGCGAGTATAAATGAAAAACTTTTTGGTTTGATTATTCATAATTGTATTGGCAAACGAGGAGCCACGCGGAGCGTGGCGAATCCTTTCAGAATCAGGATTTTTTGGGGGGAATTCAGAACAGACGGCACTTCGTGCCGACCATATTTTTTGCGGAAATTTGAATTCCGATTTGTTGCGGAGAGAGTGGGATTCGAACCCACGGTTCCAATAAAGGAACGGCGGTTTAGTAAACCGCTGCCTTAAACCACTCAGCCATCTCTCCTAACCACATGTAATTAAAGCACATCTACACTCTAATAAAAAGCTGGCGGAGCCGGACGGATTCGAACCGTCGAGGGGGTTTGAAGCCCCTGCCTCTTTAGCAAAGAGGTACGTTAGACCACTCTGACACGGCTCCATGAACTGGCTTATTCTTACACAAAAAAAGTATTTTATCAAAACAGTTTGATATACCTGTCCTATAGCAGCAATGCTATAATCACCATATGAACATATACGCCAATATCAATGACCATTTTCGAATAACACCCGTACAGAGATATGCTCTGCATAAGCTCGGAATACACACCATCAATGATCTACTTCACTACTTCCCTATAAGATATGGTGATACAGCCGAAGCGTACTCTATCGATTCTTTAATGCACGGAGATACTGCTGTCATATATGGTAAACTCTCCGGATTAAAGACAAGTAAAGGATTTCATACCAAGATAGCTATGGCGGACGGCTATGTTGAAGACGAGACCGGTCGCATACATTGTGTTTGGTTCAATCAGCCGTACGTCGCAAAAATGTATACAAATGGTATGTTGGTGAGAGTTGAAGGCAAGATCTCGCAAAGAAGGAAAAAGGAGAAAGTCCCCACGATACCCCTTGCGGGTTTGAGTGGGGATGTTATTCTCCCCGAAAGGGCGGAAAATAGATCTATTTTGGGTGAACTCTATTTTTCAAACCCAAAGATTGAAGTTGTCGACAAATTGCCTATAGGAGTCGGCGACTCGTTGTTTGGAGATGATAATGAAAAACATACACTATATCCAGTATACCCAGAGTCGAGAGGTATCACCTCTCTATGGATGTACCACGCTATTCAAAAAATATTCAAAAGCAGTGTATTCGAACAGATTGAGGATCCTATTCCAGAAGAGATTCTGAAAAAATACAATCTCCCTACAGTGAAAACGGCAATGATCTGGATCCATACACCACTCAACAAAGATGATGCATTATCAGCGAGAAAACGTTTTTCTTTTGAGGAGATATTCACGATCCAGCTTGGAAAACAACAAGCAAAAAAAGAATACGAAACTTTACCATCCTTTGCAATTGAAGCAAATCGCGATAATGTTCGAGAATTTATAAAGCGTTTTCCATTTACAGCCACAAATGCGCAGAACCAAGCTATAACAAAGATTCTAGATGATTTCAATCGAGATCATGCAATGTCACGGTTACTCGAAGGTGATGTCGGATCTGGTAAAACTGCAGTAGCAGCAGCAACAGCTTACGCGGTCATGGTATCTCGGAGTGGGATAAAAAATCTCCAAGTCGCATACATGTGTCCAACCGAAATTCTCGCAACACAACACTTTGAATCATTCATAAGTTTCTTCTCATATATGCCGATACAGATAGCGCTCATAACTGGCTCAGTTTGCAAGAAATTCCCATCGAAAGTCAACCCAAAAGGTTGGACAGATATTTCAAGAGCTCAACTATTGAAATGGGTAGCTGATGGATCGATTTCAGTAGTCATCGGCACTCATTCTCTTATTCAGAAGTCTGTAGTATTCAGGAATCTAGCTTATGTGATCATAGACGAACAACACAGGTTTGGTACCTCGCAACGCGCAAAACTTGTAAAGAAGGCTGGGGGCGAAGCTCGAACACACGGCTCACCTATCCCTCACCTTCTCTCAATGACCGCAACACCAATACCCCGTACCCTCGCATTAACAATGTATGGCGACTTGGATCTAACCTTATTAGATGAATCCCCTGCAGGAAGAAAGCCTATAATTACCGAACTTGTTTTACCAACAGACAGAACTTCCACATATGAAAAGATTGGACTTGAATTGAAAACAGGCAGACAAATGTACGTGATATGTCCGAGAATTGATGAACCAGATCCAGACAAGGAGGCTGCCGTTATAGCAAAGTCGGTCAAAGAAGAAGCTCGAAGACTCAAACAAAAAATATTTCCAGAATATGAGATCGGTATGCTCCATGGCAAAATGACACCTAAAGAAAAGGATTCTACGATGACCAAATTTAATAATGGAACGATCAAAATACTTTGTGCAACATCAGTAGTTGAAGTAGGTGTGAATGTTCCCAATGCAACGATCATCATCATAGAAGGTGCTGAGAGGTTTGGTTTAGCGCAACTTCATCAGCTACGAGGTAGAGTTATGAGGAGTACTTATCAAGCTTACTGTTATGCATTCACAGAGACCAATTCAGTAAAATCAATAGAGAGGCTGAAAGCATTGAAGACTGCCAAAAATGGTTTTGAATTGGCTGAACTAGATCTGTCACAACGTGGATCTGGTCAGCTTTCAGGACTGAAACAGTGGGGTGTTTCAGATATAGCTATGGAAGCACTCAAGAATCTCAAGATGGTAGAAGCAGCTAGGAGTGAGGCTATGCATTTGATAGATATAGATCCGACACTGGCATCATACCCAATCCTGAAAAAGAGAGTTGATGCACATAATAAGGATGCGCATTTTGAGTGATTGACTATGGTGCTATAGGTGTAAACATAACCGAACTTCCAGTAACAGGACCTGTCGGTAAGCCTACATAACACTGAATTCCAAACCTATTAATACCACTTTTTGCAATAGCTGTAAGACTTCCTGTTGAAGATTGAGTTAGGGCATCATATGCTGCAAATGTTGAGCTTGAAGGGCGTGCCTGAAATATACATGAATTTATTCCTGGTTTATTTGACCAAGACAATGTAACTGATTGTCCTGTAACTGGTATAGCTGGTACTAGTGTAATCTGCGTAGGTGTCATTAAACCAACCCCGACAGTATATGTCTTTGAAGTTTTACCTCCAGTGTCAATACTGCAAGTACGATCATGTAAACCTATGTCCATATAACAATCAGTAACAATATAACCAGGAACAATAAAATCTCCATACCAATATGCATGAGTATTAGCTACAGGACTAGATACAACAGATAGTACCAATGTACTAGTAGCTGGATATGTTATGGTGCAAGATGCGCTTTGGCAATTGCCATACTTCCCTGTTCCACCTACTGAAACTGGAACCTCATCAGCAGCTATTATGAAAGGGCTTGAATCACTATAATTACCAACACTGAGATTGATGGTGCTGTTTGTACTAGGTACGATAACAGTAGGACATGCTGCAAAGCTACATGTTGGAGGATTTATTCGTCCAACTGTTGAACTATCTGGACAGATGTAGATATCCTTTGCACATGAAGTAGTGTTT
>CAIPHR010000092.1 GCA_903864905.1 uncultured bacterium | reverse complement strand
TCTTCAATAGCTTTTACACCATCACCAACTGCAATATTATTTTGATGGTATAAACCATCAGTACAGTCTCCGGCTGCCCATATTCCATGAACTGCTGTACGCTGATTGCGTGGATCTACAATGATATGATCGTGTTTATCTAGCTTGACCAAATCTTTAGCGAAGCTAGTATTTGGTAAGGATCCTATTTCCACGAAAATACCGGTTACAGGTAATTCTACATCTTTCTTTGTTTTTGCATCATTATAAACAAAAGAAGTCACAAATCTATCTCCTTTGACTTCTTTTGGTACGGCAAATTTGATAACCTTCATTTTTGGGTTGCTAGTTACTTTCTCGATTGTTCCAGGATCAGCCTTTAGAATATCTCCACGAATAAGTAGGGTTACGCTCTTGCAGTATGCAAGTAATTGAGCAGCGCTTTCAAATCCAGCATTGCCTCCACCTATAACTGCTACATCTTGTCCACTGAATAATGGACCATCACATGTAGCACAATATGTGAGACCTTTATTATCATATTTTTCTGCTCCTGGGATTTCCAAAGCACGTCTGCTACTTCCAGACGTTATAAGTACAGTTTTGGACTGGTAGTTACCTTTATCTGTCTTGATTAAAAATTGATTATCCAATCTGGATATATTGGAACAACCTTCTCCATCCTTAAAATCAATGATCCCATCTCCATATGCTTTTGCATGATTTTCTAGAGTTCTAGATAATTCCAATCCAGATATTGCAATAGTACCGATCCAGTTCTCGATCTTTTCTGATACATTGCTTTGTCCGAGCCAGTCTCTAGTGATAAATAGGGTGCGCAAACGTTTACGTGCTGCATATACAGCCGCTCCCGCACCTGCTGGACCTCCACCGATGATTGTCAGATCATAAGTCATAAATATTTTTTTCTGCTATTTTAATCTACTTCTTCGTAGGAATGCTGGTATCGCACCCCAGTCATCATCTTCTTTGACTTCTGTCTTGACTTCTAGTTTTGTTTCAGACTTTATGTCCTTTTTTATATCAGCTTTTTCTGTCGGTGAAGGATTGTATATCTTGCCTTTTTCTGATGATATGCCTCGACGCATCATAGAGGAAATACTTGGTTCTGAACTAGTATTTGTATTTGTGGCAGACTGTGCCATTTTTGCGACATTTGCCGCTATAACTCCTTCTGGAAAACCAGTTGCTATCACGGTTATCTTGATCTCATTTTTCTTTAACTTATCATCTCGTACTGTACCGAATATGATCTTTGCTTCTGGGTCTATAGATTCTGTAATAACCTTTGCTGCGTCTTGTATCTCGAACATTGTTAGATCCTCACCTCCAGCTATTGAGAACAGAACACCCTTTGCTCCAGCAATAGAAACATCTAGTAGGGGACTGTTGATAGCAGCCTTGGCTGCGTCTATAGCGCGATTCTCTCCAGATGCTGATCCTATACCCATAAGTGCAGATCCTGCATTTTCCATAACTGTTCGTATGTCTGCAAAGTCTATGTTGACCAAACCAGGTGTAGTGATGAGATCCGATATGCCTTCTACTGCATGGCGCAATATATCATCACACATTGCAAAAGCATTTTTGACTGTAGTAGCTTTATCAATAGCTGAAAGCAATCTATCGTTGGGTATAACGATGATAGCATCTACTTCTTTGCGTAGATCATCTAGAGCCGCATCAGCAATGCGTGTACGTTGTCTTCCTTCGAAATAGAATGGACGAGTAACTACTGCTACCGTGAGACAACCGAGTTCCTTGGCGGTTCTCGCAACTGTAGGACTAGTACCAGATCCTGTACCTCCACCAAGTCCGCAGGTAACGAATACCATGTCAGCGCCCTTTATAGCTTCTTGAATATCATCGCGTGTTTCTTCTGCTGCACGGCGTCCTAGATCAGAATTCATACCAGTTCCAAGTCCTCTTGTTAAATTTTTACCAATATTGATACGTTTTTTTGCTAGTGAGCGATGCAAATCTTGGGAATCAGTATTGATAGCTATAAAATCAACACCGCGTACTTTGCAGTTGATCATATGATTGACAGCATTACCACCTGAACCACCAAGTCCTAGGACTTTTATTCTTGCAAATGCTTCTATATCGGGAGTTATGTTAGGCATGAAGGTATATTACCATACGGAGATCTAGATACAAGTCTATGTATACAATTAAACACGATTTATTACTTATTCAAAATTATTTACTCGATTCGTATTCTAGTTTATTAAGTAACTCACAGCGTATCTTTTCATCCCTCGGACTTTGCTCCCAATATACCAGCATTTTCACAAATAGTTCGCTCCAAGGTTTCACTCACTATTTGGAAAATGTATTGGTATATTGATCACAAAATATCCTGGGGATTCAAGATACGTTGTGAGTTACTTAACAGAAATAAATTATGGTAGAAACTGTTTCAACCACCTAATGAGTGATTTCCAAGCCTTTTTGAAAAATTCTATGGATTGATCTATCTCTGGTCCTTCATCAGCATGCATGCCCCAGATAGTTAGTCCATAAGCAACAGACCATGTAGCATCCTTGAATGAGGATTTACCCTCAACTAGTCCAATATTACCGATCCTAGATGGTAAACGTAGAGATACTCGTGCTAGGTCATCTATAGAATTGAGGCCAGACCCACCACCTGTGATAATGATACCAGCTGGCAATAGTCCATTGCGTCCAATTTTTTTCAGATGAGCTTCGATCAATTCGAAAATATCTGACAATCTAGCAGCGATGATTTCCTCCAATTTCTTTCTAGGATATGAACTACCTGTGATAGCACCGATCTTGATCTGCTCAGCTTCTTCTAGCGGAACTTTGAGGCCGAGAGCTATATCGTTCGTTATATCGGTTGAACCGATAGGGAAGACTTCTAAAGAAGTTGGAATATTGTTTTCAAATACTGCTATAGAGACTGTTTCTGCACCTATATTGGCAAGTACGCACCCTGCAACCTTCTGAGATTTGCTCAGTGTAACGAAGCTAGCAGCTATTGGAGCCGCCATGATATCTTCTACTTGTATACCAGCTTCATTGATAGCAGATATGAGATCTGCAGCATGGTGATCTAGACATGTGATATATAGAGACTTCAATTCTATCTTATTGCCTTTTAGACCTAGTGGCGAACCTAGAGATGGATATCCATCTATTTTGTATTGTATGGGTATATCGTAGATAATACGTCTGTTTGCTATGAGTGACTGTGGTATATCTTTCTCATTTTGTTCACGAAGCTTTTCTAATTCTAGAGAAGTAACCTCAGCATCTGCTCGCGATGTCATGATGACGCTCGAAACTAGAGTTGATGATAATCCTATTCCGCCTACTGATACGAAAGCTTTCTTTACTTTGAGTCCTGCTTTTTCTTCTGCATCTTTCACAGCGCTTTTTATACTTTCGGCTACATCATGAATATTTGTAACATACCCGTGTCTCATGCCTTTGGCCTCAGAAGTACCTATCCCTATAATATTTGGAAAGCCACGTTCATTTTTTTGACGTGTACTAGCTATAACTACTTTTACATTGTAGCTTCCTACATCGATTCCAGTTATGATATTTCGGGCCATTTTGTAATTGTTAACAATTAGGATTGCTATGTATAGAAAAACATAAAATTCTAAATACCAAATTTTTTCCTATAACCTATTTCCAATCTCTCCATTGTACCTCCATGATCGAATCCTTTCAAATGTGTACAACCGTGGATAAAGAGAAAAGGTATAAAATTGTCGTATTTTCTATCAAATTTCTTTGCTTCATTCTTTGCTTCTTTTGGGCATATATATATTTCACCTTCATTTTGTGAAAGAGGGAAGCTCAGGATATCTGTAGAACAATTCTTGTTTCTATACATCAAGTTTAACTCCGTAATTTTCTTTGCATCTACTATCGTAAGAGTCAGATCATAGTCCTTACCAAGAATTTCGTCTTTTATTTTAAGAAAATCCACACGAGGCAACTTTGCTCGCGTGGTATTCTCGAAAGTGAATAAATGTGCCATTATTTTCTAACAGGTTTTATCGGTGCTTTGCCTAGTTTGATGAGTTCAGCCATATGGTTGCGTCTTCCTAGCAGTGTGAGAGCACGCTGTTTGACCTTATATTCTGACTGTACTCGTCCACTGAATCTAAGACTACGTTTCCTCTGTATAATACCAGAACCCTGTACTTTACGAGTAAAACGTCGAATAACGCTCATAGCGTTTTCACCGGAATTCCTAGTTACTTCTGCGTTTATCATAGTGGAGCTATTTTAACATAAAGCTTCATTCGAAGCAATATGTACGTATCGGAAATGACATAGCATTGCAATCATTTTTTGAAATATTGGATCTCTATCTTCTTCATGTATTTTGGTAGCTCATCTATAGAGACAATGTTTTGACTATGAGTCTCAGTCTCACGCACGATAGCAGTACGTTCTACTGCTTCTTTTTTTCCAATAACTATGATGTATGGTGTATGATGCCTCTCTACGCTCGATACTTGCGCTCCAAGTCTGTCTTTTGCTAGAGATAGATATAGTGGTATCTTTGCTTGTCTCAATCGTTCTATGACATCTAGTGATAGAAGTTTTGATTCAACTCCCAATTGTATGAATGAAGCGATAGGTCTTTTTACTTTGGAAACTATTTTACGCAGGTCATTCTTTCCTTGATCTACTAGTATAGAAATACCAACACCAGGTATGTCTTTTTTCATATTCAATCTCTTTGTTAGTCCATTGTAGCGTACACCTATAGCTAGTATGTGACGGTCGTCTGTTTTCTTTGCATCACCATTGGCTTTATTGATGATTGCAAAAACTGTTTCTGTACAATATTTACGATTGCCCATCAGGCTATTGTTGATAGAATATGGTATCTTTAGTGTTTCCATATACTCTAGAATTTCCTCCAAGTGTCTTCTGCTAGATTCGGATAGGAAGTCCATCGATTTTGGAGCACCTGCATTGATGGAGGCAGCAGCCTCTGTACGTGAGGACAATAGCTCGAAAGGATCTTGTTTGAAGAGTTGTCTACATTCAGGCGTCATCTCATTGATAGACTTTCTGTAATAGGCATTGAGTTCTCTAGAAAATTTCGTTATGGAATCTCGGTCGCCAATAGAGTTGATCTCAACCGCTGTATCTGTATAACCTTCTTCTACCAACATAGCTCTAGCTGTCTGAATGAGTGTTGCTTCGGCTATACTTCCAGCAGGACCCAATATTTCTAGATCTGCATATCTAGAATATGCGGACTTCCTCTGTGTACCTCTGCAAGGGTCTTTGAAATATAGCATTATAGGCTGAGACAATGAGTACATCTCTAGTTCTTGATACATACGCATAACAGCGATCTTTTCTTCTGCATGCAAAGGTAGTCGGCCATGCTTATCAGTTTCATCATCGATAAAATCACCGTCCAAAATATCCTTTGCTGCATCAATGTCGGCTTTTTCAATGCTCGGACTTTTCGAAGGAGTAAAACCGTAATAAACTGCTATTTCGCCTATCTTGTCCAAATGTTCATGTGATATAAATTTCTGGTTCGGCTTTTTTTGATTTGTGGTCATTGTCTTATTCTAAATTGTAATATTATTTATATCTTTATTAATGGTCTGCATCTATACTATTGGGATTCTTTGCCAGGCCACAATGATATTGTGGATGGCGGTAGCAGACGTATAAATGGTTTGCCTATTATGAGATCCCTATCCAATGACCCCCAAACTCTAGAATCAGAACTTTCGCGCCTATTATCTCCCATTACAAAGAAACTATCAGGACCTAGAGTAGTATCGAATGTATCGTATGATTCATGAATTTTTGATATATAGGGTTCATTCAATAGCAAACCAGTAGGGTACAGTTCTGTAAATTTCTGATCATCTGGCCTTGTGATAGTTATCGAGCCGTTCTTTATTGTAATAGTTTCTCCAGGTAAACCAATAATACGTTTGATATAATACACTTTTGGATCATTTGGGTATTGAAAAACTATAACATCACCTCTGGATGGGTTTTCGAATCGATAGGTTACACGATCTACAATGAGGAATTGTCCAGTAGCAAATGTTGGATCCATAGACTTTCCATTCACTATGAATGGTTCAGCTATAAAGAAACGTATAGGAAGAGAAATTACCAAAGCAATTATGATAACTTGTATCCATTCCTTGACACTATTCCATAAACTTTTTGACTCAGGAATGGTCTTCTGTGGCTCCATAATAGAATTATTATACTCCTTTTTTTGTGTAAATGCAAATTAATTTGATTATATATTTTATTTTAACTCATACACTCCTTTTCATTTCCGATATGAGGCTACTAAATGTTTACAATAATTAGAATACCACCTCTCACTAGCCGATTGGAGGAAATGAAAAGGAGTGTAGGGGTTACAATATGTTTCAGTATTTATTGCAACTAATTGTTGAACTGTAGATTTCTAGATTAACATGCTTATAATAATTTGCTTTTAATTTGACTCGTAGTAAACTAGTAAATATGAAATATATCATAGTAGGTTTGGGGAACCCTGGAGAAGAATATGACAATACCAGGCACAATACTGGAAGGATTATTCTAGGTATTGTACAGAAGGAATTTGGTGATAATTTTATTTATAATAAGAAGCTAAATTCACAAATTGGAGAAGGAAAGATAGGTAAAGAAAAGCTGACTATGGTTTGTCCAGATACGTTCATGAATAACTCTGGTAAAGCTATAGCGCCCTTGGTCAAGAGTGTTAAAGCCGCAGGAAAGCTCATAGTCATATATGATGACTTCAATTTGCCACTTGGTCGCATCCGTATATCATTCAATAGAAGCTCTGGTGGTCACAATGGCATAGAGTCTATTATCAAAGCTGTGAAGACCGAGGCATTCTTGCGTATTCGTATAGGTACTGCCCCAGAGAATGCCAAGGGTAATGCAAGGACTCCACACGGTGATGAAAAGATTGAGAAATTTATTCTAGGCAAATTCAAGGATGAAGAATTGAAAGTGCTGAATAATGTAGGGAAGACTGTCTGTGAAGCGCTCGAGACTATCGTTCGTGATGGTAAGGACAAAGCTATGAGTATATTTAATGCGGGGTGATTCTATTTATTGGTATATAAAAAATGAGCTTACATCATGTTAAGCTCATTTTTTTAGAAATAAAATATAAATATTAATT
>CAIPHR010000091.1 GCA_903864905.1 uncultured bacterium | reverse complement strand
CGCACGTAACCCTGTAGATGGCGGACAAGTAAGTTGGATGTTACAGCAATGTGCAATCGCACAGATTGTTACATTCGGCAGAACATACTATCCGACAGATAACGTGCTCATGATGCAGGTAGAACTTGGAATGGCAAATCAATACATCAGAGACCTATCCGTAAACGTAAAGCGAGGACTATCAAAGAAGGTGCGTGAAGGTTGGATGCCAAGCGGTTGTCCTATCGGATACATGAGCACACCAGACAGAAATAAAGGTTTCAAAACAATCAGCGTAGATCCTGAAAAGTTTCCAGTGGTCCGTAGACTCTTTGACCTTATGCTTACAGGAACATATACGGTCCCACAGCTTTGGAATATATCTAGAAAAGAATTGAATCTAAAGACGGTCCAAAAGAGAAATATTGGCGGCAAGCATTTATCAAAAAGTGCAATGTATGCAACGTTAAATAACCCATTTTATTATGGTTGGTTTGAATATCCTGCAGGTAGTGGCGAATGGCATAAGGGTGCACATGAGGCAATGATCACCGAAGATGAATTCAATAAGGTCCAAATGCTTATGGGTAGAAAAGGCAGACCTTGTCTTGAGAAAAACTTACACGTCGCATTTACCGGACTGATGAAATGCGGAACTTGTGTTTGTAGTATCACTGCTCAAGCCAAAGTAAAGCGATGCAAGAATGGAAATGTGCATCATTATATTTATTACAATTGCACCAAGAAGAAAGTAGATGTGAAGTGTCCTGAGAAAGTCATAGAGCTCAAGAATCTCAATCTTGAAATAAAAGGTAAACTAAGCGAGCTAACCATTTCAGAGAAATTCAAAAACTGGGCTATCAAACATTTACATGAGCTCAGAAAGACCGAGGCTGATAGTGATACTGTGGTCCTAAAGGGTAAACACAAAGAGCTTGAAGAAGTAACAAAGAATTTACAATCACTCACGCTCAACTTCACCTCACCAAAGAATCAAGAACGCACACTGATATCAGACGAAGAATATCAAAATCTAAAAATGGGAATGGTGAAAAGAAAGCTGATCCTTGAAGATGAACTCAAAGTCACCAACAAGCAGGTCCTCGAATGGGTAGAGCTTACAGAAAAGACTTTTGACTTTGCTTGTTACGCCCATATTTGGTTTGAAAAAGGAGACGATAAGACCAAGCGAGCGATACTTTCATGTTTAGGCTCGAACCTCACCATAAAAGACAAAAAACTCTTTGTTAATTACCATTCTTTCATAAAGACCATGATAAAAAGTCGAGAGGCGGTTATCAAAGAATTAGACTCCGCTCGAACCTCAAAACTATCAAGCCATATAAGACAAAACCCCACAAATTGTGAGGTTTCGTCACTAGGGCTCCACTGGCTAGAGGACGTTAGAACCTCTTTCAAGGAGTCTCCGCTTATCTATTCAGCGTTGTTTGCGACAAAGAATGGCTAACTGACTAGATATTACTGCATATTCGGAGTAAGATATTACACATGGAAATTAAATCCTCTCTCATCAACCATTCAGGTCAAAAGATCAATCTTATTTACCGTGAAGATGATCCACTGAAGGATCTTGATGACAAAATCCTACAAGCTGTTCATGCTTTTTGTTTCTGTAATGGCAAACTCGTTGTTGTTTATTCAGCAGAGAAGGGATATTGGGCTCCACCGGGAGGAGGTATTGAATTGGGAGAAACCTATGAAGAAGCTGTAATTCGTGAGGTAAAAGAAGAGACAAATATGAAGGTTTTGAGCCAGAAACTTATTGGTTATCAAGACATCTATGAACCAGATCGAATAATAAGACAAACTCGTTCTGTTTGCATAGTCGAACCATATGGACCATTTTTATCAGATCCAGATGGTGATGTTACGGAGATAAAGCTGATTGATCCAGCTGACTACAAAAAGTATTTTGATTGGAATGAGGCGGGTGAGAGGATTATGGAGAGGGCACTTATTTTGAAGGACGATCTTTCAACTGTTGTTTGAACTCATCCAACTTAATTACTCTTTTATTTATAACCAATTCATAAATCTCTTGCCCAGATATTTTAATACTATTATCTTGTCGATATTTCTTGAATGTTAGGATAGCTTCTCTTTGCTCGTCGGATAAAACTATCTTTGTCACATCCATATTTTCTGTGTCGAATCGTTCCTGTTCGGCAACACTCAAAAACCAAATATCAATTTTCCATTTAATATCGCCAAGTCTTGTCTTAAGACCAATGTAATACCCGTAAGGAAATTCAGTATGAAAATCGTTACCATGATGTTATTTATATGGTTGATGCCGTCAGGACTTTAGAGTGGTTTGTTGTTGAAAATCTATATTATTTATGATAGTTTTAAAATATGCAAAATCAAGGAAGGGTAATACTTACATCAGCTGGTTTTTTTAATCCAAAAATTATGGATTTAGTTTTATCTTTACTTAACCATCCAGAAGAAAAAAGAGTCGCTATCATAACTACCGCTGCAGAAAACAAGCAAAATAATAAATACTCTATTCTTGCAAGGGAGCAATTCAGAAAAGCTGGTTTTACTGAAGTTGATTTTATAGACTTAGAGACGGATGGATCTGGCACAGTATCTAACTATGACATTATTTATGTCTGTGGCGGTAATACTTTTAAATTACTTAGATTCTCAAGAGAGACAAAATTTAGAGATGCAGTCTGCCTCCTACTTAAAAAGGGTGGAATATATTTAGGTGTTAGTGCAGGAAGTCTAGTTGCTGGTCCATCAGTTAAAATTGCAGGTGAAATTGCGGCTGATAAGAATGTAGATAATATAACTGATTTTTCTGGAATGAATATTGTTAATGAAATCATTTTCCCTCACTATGAGCCACAATTTGAAGAAGAGATAGGTAATTTTGAAAAAAGCAATAAAGTAAATGTCATACGACTTACCAATAATCAGTCATTGTTAGTTGAGAAAGGAAAGGTTTTACTCATAGAATAAACCCATCGCTATCGTTGACAAAGTGAAAACTTTATGTATTAATAGTGTTAGCGAAATATCCTTAAGTTGTTCTTTGGGATAATATTCTTTGACACTTTTTAAGATGTCATACTGGTGGTAGTAATACAACAAAAAAAGAAAGGAAATTTGGTTATGAAAAAGCGTATTGTCACAGGAGATAGGTCAACTGGAAGGCTCCATTTGGGGCACTTAGTCGGCACACTCCAAAATCGTGTTCGTCTGCAAGATGAGTATGAATGTTTCTTTATTATTGCCGATATTCAGGTTCTTACGGATCACATCAACAGTCATGAGGACATTGATGCGAACGTCTTTGAGGTGATGTGTGATTACTTGGGCGTTGGATTGAAGCCAGAAAACTGTTTCTTTGTTCAATCACAGGTGCCTGAACTCAGTGAATTAACAACATACTTCTCGTTTCTTGTTTCGCTTGCTCGTGTTCAAAGGAACCCAACAGTAAAGAATGAATCAGAAATGTACGGAGTTTCTCAAATGAGTTTGGGTTTTGTTGGTTATCCTGTATCTCAGGCAGCCGATATTCTAGCATTCAAGGCCAATCTAATTCCGTGTGGGCAAGATCAACTGCCTCACATTGAGCAAACTCGAGAAATTGTGAGGACATTCAACAATACTTTCGGTAAAGAAGTTTTTACACTTCCGGAAGCTTTGATTGGAAAGGTCCCAGTTCTGCAAGGCCTTGATGGTGTGCAAAAGATGAGCAAAAGTCTGAATAATCAGATCAATCTAGCTCACACAACAGACGAAACCTTACTTCGGATTGGAAAGATGGTGACTGATGTTCAACGAGTCTATCGCAAAGATCCCGGACATCCAGACAGTTGTTTCACCTACAAGTATTGGTCAATCTTTGCACCTGATGCAATGCCCCATGTCCGCACTGAATGCGAAAGTGCAACCAGGGGATGTAAAGAGTGCAAGATGGAACTTGCTAGTTATCTCAACATTCAGTTGGGTGAAATTCGTGAACGTAGAGCTCGTTATGCTTCCCAACCTGATCTCGTATGGGACATATTGGCTACTGGCACAAGACGAGCTCGTCAAGTTGCAGAACAGACGTTAGTTGAAGTGAGGGACGCTATGCACCTCTCTTTTCCTCGTCTAGCAAAAGCAGCAGAAAGGATGGTGCAAAATGGAAGCGCTTGATTTGAGATTACGTGATCAACAATTCCAGAACAGTTTGGTTGTAACACACGGCTTGCATCTCGGCCAAGAACAGCAGTTTGCGAATATTGTGCTGGGATTGGGTTTTGAGTATATAACTCGATCCAAGCCGATATATTACCAGGGATCCTGCAGACAAAGATATGACATCACTCAATGCGTAACTGATCTTATGGAGCAGAAATGCTTGACTGATGTTATTGGATCACGTTCGTTAGACAGGGAATCATTTCTCTTCTATACGACGTTAGTATCGGAAAAGCCGAAACCGTATTTCTCTGTTTATGTTGAGCTGTTAAGACAGATCAATATGGTAACAGGTATGCCAATGGTTGTGTGGCTCGAGGATCTGATAAGCCTACCAAGGTTTAATTGGTCACTCGAAGCAATTCAAAAGGCAACGGTATCAACACGAGACTGGTTTGCAAGTCTGGATGTGAAGATAGTGATTGGTATAAGTTCTGAACATGAAGGCGGAATTGTTCCGTTGGATTTTATCAGAACTACATTCAGTAATTATAGTGTATCGGAATTTACGACGATGCTACCATTTCATAAGCATGATATGTCTCTTGTGTCAGTTTCTGATGTGGCCCACTGCGTGTGGAGCATGTATGTTTATAGTTGTTTTCCGGGGCTTCATTTTACTGCAACCAACAGCAAGCGAAACTATCAATTATTTCGTAAGTTATGTGGAAAACGGTATTCTGTTGCCTTGATTACTCCAGTATCGGAATAGTCCTCGCTAAAAGTTCTTTGTTCTCAACAGATCACCCTTATGCTTCAATGCTTTGGGTGATTTTTTTATCAATAAATTCTATTATGTCACCAGGTTTAGCATCTAACAATTTCGCTCCATTTTCTCTAACTTTTCCTAACTCTGGTAAGCCGATTGAACTACCTGGGTATATTGTCCATTCTCCAGTTGGTCTTGCCATCATTCTTGTGGTGATAATGGCCGAAATAGGGAATCCATTAACGGATATTTGAACAACATCACCTTCTTTAAGATGAGAAATTGAGCCATGAAATTTCATTAGTCCAAAATTATCAACATGGACAATTGTTCCACGTTTTATTTCTAATGGTAATAGTTTATCTTGATTAAAAATTTTTCCCATGGATTCAAAAGTTTCTCCAATAGCTAGTTTAGTTGCCGCCGGAGCATGTACATATTTACCTCCAAAAGGTAGGAAACCAGGATCATTAAGTTCGTATAGTTTATCTATTCGAAAATCTTTCAGAAACCAATCAAATACACCTGTGTTTGCGCCTATAAAAATGAAATCTTTCTTTGTAGTTCTACCAAAAATTCGTTCAGGACGTTTTTGCATCGGGTTTAGAATGACTGAAAAAACAGTACCTGCAGGATAAGATTCTGCAAGAATCCTTAGAATAAAAGATCCATTAATTATGGAAAACGGAAAAACTTTCGCTACCGGTTCAATTATGATTTGGTCGTCACTAATTTGAAATTTTTGTAACTCCTGATATACAACACCTCTAATTTCAGAATATGCTACATCTACACAATCTGTGATAAAGACAAGTTTTCTTTTCATATTACTAGTAGTTTAGTTTAATTCAACTCTTAATTCAAGTTTTTTGGTAACAACTAGGGTTCGAATCCTACTTCAGGTAACAAAAATAACCCCATATTTTTAGGGCTAGTTTCTTGGCTCCGGGAGCAGGATTCGAACCTGCGACCAATCGCTTAACAGGCGATCGCTCTACCGCTGAGCTATCCCGGAATCTAGGTACGTGACATAATGTATCATAGCTTGGCACTGAAATCAAAGCATAATTTCGAGTAGTATTTATTAAAATATTTTTGCACCAGTTAGTCTTTCATACTCGTACAGATTTGAGAAGGGTAGTGAACAATTG
>CAIPHR010000090.1 GCA_903864905.1 uncultured bacterium | reverse complement strand
CGAGGGTCTGGGGTCGGAGAGCCCAGTATTCGCGGTAAGGAACAGCTCAAGGACGAACCTCAACGGATCATAACCATGTCGCACCACATAGGGTACTAGTCAATACTTAAATCGCCAAGGTTGGCGCCTAGGGTATTGATGGATAGGACTCTTGTCTTTGCCTTTTGAATAGTAGCTATGAATTGAGTTCTATATAACGGAAGTAATGAAAAAAGTAATAGACCAAATATGCCACCGCCAATATATTCCCAGAAAGCTGTGCCCCAGAAGTTACCATCAAGAGCAACGATTTTGAATACAAGTGCATTCACCGCGATCATAAACGATGATAAAACCATAAGCCAAAATGGCTTAGCTCTTAGTTTCATTTTTTGGGAAAAATCTAGAGAGATGGCTACAGCCCCAACTATTACTAGCAGAGATGCAAAGATTTGAATGCCAGATAATTGCTCGTGAAGGAAAATTAAGCCAAGAACATACCCGAAGACTGGAATGAGCTGATACAAAGTGGATGTCCACGATGCCTCTTCGTTTTCGAGGGCATACAAATAGGGGATGAAAGCCGCAACTAGAACAGCTCCATTTATGGCAATCACTATGGAGTTCATTATACCAATGGATAGGTGGCTAAAACTGAAGATAAGTATAAATAAAGAAATAATGAGACCGCTTGCACTGGTAAAAAGTACAAGCGACCCGACACCACGGCCAGAAAAATACTTACTGATAATGTATTTATCTATGTGGTTGACGAGAGCGGACAATTTTCAAAACATAGTCACGAAAACTATTTTGTAGTCGCTTCATTTACTGTGGGTGACATTCGACGAACAGCGAAAGGATTCCGAGCTTGGTGCAGAAGCCATTTTCCTAGAAAGATGCGTGATCAGAGTGAGATAAAATGGTCATCTACACGATATCCTGATGAGTTACGTTTAAAAACATTACGCGAGATCTCAAAGCTTGATGTGCGCATAAGGTTTGCGTATTTGCTTCATCGAAATATTCCGGCAGACTATCATCATAAAGATATATTACTGAGCGGACTTTTATATACCAACATTGTTGGCGAGATACTTACTTCATATCTGCCAACAAGCGATAAGGAATTTCGTGTTTTTTGCGATAGGCGTAGATTGATTGGCATGTCTGAAACAAAATTCAAGGAAATTCTCAAGGCTCGCCTATTACCGGCCTTGCCCAAAGGTGTAGTTATACAAATTGAAATGGTTGATTCAGCCGCAGTGGTCAATATTCAGATAGCGGATTGGATTGCCGGGGCGTTAGCTCGATACCTTGAAAAGGGAAAACTTGGAGAAGAATGCTACAAAATTTTGAAAGAAAATATTATCGGGGAAGGAAAGGAGTTGTTTAACGGAGAGTCGACCATATAGAAACAAAAAATCCGCTGGAGCGGGTTCTTTGTTAGAAGTAGCGTCTTACAAGGTGGTATTCTCCAACTCAAGCCCCAGATACTCTGAGGGAACATCGGAGCGCCTCGTAAGTTATTATTGCATACTTCTGGTATTAGCTTAGCAGATTCTGTACCTTGCCGTCAAGTAGACATGTGGATGACCTCGATTTCTAATAAGAGGCTCTGTGCAGATGGCGAGGATTTGACGATGAATTCTCCAATACATTGTTGACTTTGTAAAGGATTTCTGTTAGGCTTAGGCTAGGCACAGCTTTAAAGCACAGTAACAATTAACCCAGGAGTCTTAATGAAAGAAAAACTCTCGTACTTCTTGACCTTCGTTCACCCGAAGACTAAGGAGTTCGCTGGTACGATTCGTCTGGTCCGGAGGTTCTACAAGGAAACCGACGACAAGTGGCGTGAATGGTTCGAATCTCGGAGGAGCAAATGAACACCAAGACTTCCGCAACCTCTCGCTGGCCTACACCCGTGAGGACCAGAAGCTCATGAAGAGCGGAGAGTGGGATGCGTGTAATCCCGTTCTCATCACCAATCGTGTAAAAACACTTCTCGAGCAGATTGATCAGAATTACCTCAGTGAATCCGACAGGGAATGGTGGTCCGAAATCCTTTGGTTCTGGTATCACCACGCTGTTAGCTATGCCATCTGGCGAGCCCGGGACCGAGCCTTGGCTCAGGCATACTCAGAATATGAACGAGGTGAGTTTTTTAACAACCGCACAAGAGAAATCTTGCGCGGCCTTTTTATTGAGAGAGTGAACTATTGTCGCACAAGCCAAACTTTCGCGACAACACTCCACGGCTATGAATGGGGAATGACCTTAATGAAAGCCTGGCTCAAAACACAGTATGTCGCACAATATATCTTTCCGACAATTACTATATAAATAAGCCGCGCATAGTATAGTTGCGTATATCTACTATCAGTTCTAAATTGATTGTGAATAAACTATTTACATGCTAGTTTATAAATAATTTACATGCTAGTTTATAAAGCCGGGGATGAGGCAACGGTCAGCAGTAAAACGTTTATCAACATGGCGGCAATGCTGCTTTTGAGCTCCGTTCAATTGACCGGCGGAGATTGGCAGTTGACCCTGGACTGCATGCGCAAAGCTGCAGATGGTATCTCCACCTATCTGGCGAACTGGCAGGATAAAGCCGCTGAGCTGGACCGTTTGCTTGGTGAGGTGGATCAACTCCTGATTTTGGGGCGCGGCGCATCGATGGCTGCGGTGTGGAATGGCTCGCTGATTTGCAAGGAAGCGGCGAAGT
>CAIPHR010000089.1 GCA_903864905.1 uncultured bacterium | reverse complement strand
ATTATTATTACAATCTATATGAATACACTAATACAAATTTAGATGGAAGTCAACGTTCTATTTTGCTACTCTTGCAGCTTCTTCAAATTGAATAGAAAGTAATCTAGAAGCTCCATCAGAACCTATAGTAACTCCATATAATACACCGGCTCTAGACATTGTTTCTCTATTATGTGTGATCAAAATAAGCTGTGAATGCTTCGAAAGGTCTTCTATCATATCTCCATATTTTTTAGAATTTGCTTCATCTAGCGCTGCATCTGTCTCATCTAGTATGATGAATGGTGGAGGATTGACTTGCGAGATTGCAAAGAGTAAAGCTATCGAAGTCAAAGCCCTTTCGCCACCAGAGAGCATCATTAGTCCCTTGATTTTCTTCCTTGGTAGGCTCACGTTTACATCGAGACCTTCTGGCAGATTACTGCCGCCTTGTCCCTGCGTGAAGTCCTCCTCGCTCGCAAGCTCATCAGAATATTCACCACCACCTACACCCTTTTGGGGGGAGTAGCTTTCTCCCTCATACCCATTAAGGGAATCGGGAGAAACCTCTCCCCCCAAGCGGGCTGACGTCTCTCCAGACATGAGTTCACTCAGATCATCCATATCACCTTTCTTCTTGCGTCTAACTTCTCTCACTACTGTTAACTCTGCATTACCACCACCAAACATCAAAGTAAAATATTTCTTAAATTCACTATTTATTTTCAATATTCCACTCTTGAATTCAATATCTATTCGCGCATCGAGCTCCTGTATCAATTTCCTCAATTCTTCTCTCGCCTTCTCTAGATCTTCTAACTCTCTAGCTAGAAAAGTATCTCTTTCTTCTGTCTCTCTATATTCCTTCATGACTTCTCCTCCACCTATTCCACCAGAGTCCTCTAGACGTATCTTATTGCGTTCAATTTTCTTTCTGCGTTCCTCTTGTTCTTGTCTAATCGATGCTAAACTCCTATCACTATGAATTGGCCTGTTTGAGACGGACAAAACCTCTCCGACGGGTCGAGGATTGCAGCCAGCGGGAGCGCCCGCAGACCCAGAGGAGAGTGTTTTGTCAGACTCAAGCCAGTTAACAGCATCTCTACCAACAAGTATATGAGCCTCACCAACATCCCTCTTGAATGATTCCTCTTCATGGAGCAGAGCTACCCTTTCATTATTCAAATTATTCACAATTGCTCTAACCTCATTTTGTCTAGCAATTATCTTGAACACATCCTTTTCAGCTTCACGGTTAGTATCCTTCTCTTTTTCAATATTATTTCTCAATAAATTGTATTCATCAATAGTCTTTATTTCATTTGAAACAAGATTGCGTAATATAATATCTAGGTCACTCTTCTTTTTCAATAAATTGGCTATCTCTTTTTCAGCATCTCCTATAAAAGCAGAATCATGTGAAGTCTTATGCCTTGTTACGAATGCTCGCAACCTGGATACTATCTCACCAAAAATCCTCTTTGCTTCCTCTATGGTTTTGAATGACTCAGAGTCTCCCTTATTTAAGTGTTCAATCTCACTGACTACTGTTTCCACATCCTTCAAATATACAGTCTTCAATTCTTCATCTTTCATTCTCGACAACTCTTTCTCGATCACTCTCTTATTTGCATTTATCTCACCCTCTAGTCTACCGAGTTCGCGCATTATTGAATCTTTATCAGTTCTAGCTTTTGCAAGCCTATATTCGATAGCTATTATCGCATCACTTTTCGAATCCTTAAATTTTGAATCTGTAATGATTCTCTTTGCTCGCTCTAGAGCAATATTCTGTTCTGACAACTCTTTCTCCGGCCCAGCTAGCAAACTAGCTATCCTATCCTTCTCTGTTTTTATATAATATTCTTGATTTGCGAAATATTCTTTATACAGAATGATCAGTTCCTTTCTCAATTCTTGTGCTTTCTCAACTTTTTCTACCTGTTTTTTTAAAAATTTGATATGCGGCGCTATCTCACGACGTAGAGATTCTACTTGCTTCATATTGTCATCTGTCTTCTCTAGTTTGCGAATACTCTCCAGTTTCTTCCATTGGTACAATTTGAGTCCCAAAGCATCCTCTATCATCTCTCTACGTTCACGGATTGAAGCAGACAATATCCTATCAGCTTCACCTTGAGATATGATATGGTGACCTGTGGCACCTATATGAGCCATAGCTAGTAGCTCCACTATATCCTTGAGCCTTACCTGACTTCCATTCAATAAATATTCATTTACATTATCTCTATGCACTACACGTTCTATAGCTACTTCATCAAAATCAATATTCTGAAAAATCTTCCTGGAATTATCAAAAATCAATTTTACACTTGCTCTATTACCTTTCCCTGCTTCACCACCACCATTCCATATCATATCTTCACCACGTTTTCCTCTCAATGACTTTATCGACTGTTCACCTAGAACGAAACGGAAAGCTTCTGCGACGTTGGATTTTCCTGATCCATTTGGACCCACTATCCCCGTTATCGGTGTATTAAATTCTAAATTCGCCTTTTTAGCGAATGATTTGAAACCACTTAGTTCGAGAGACTTGAGATGCATGAGTATATTCTACCATCCTTTCAGCTTGAGAGCTTTCTCTGCAGCTTCTTGCTCTGCTTCTTGCTTTGACTGACCTCTACCTGTTGATACTTGTACATCACCTAGAAATACACCTAGTGTAAATACTTTATTATGATCAGGTCCTGTTTCATTCAATGTCTTATAACTAGGAGTGATGCCTACTTTCTCTTGAGATTTCTCTTGGAATTTACTTTTTGCATCTATCCATGTTTTCTTTGCAACGATATCTTCTATGTCGATCGTATTCAAAATGCTATCTGAAATAAAATTCGCTGCTGTATTATAGCCACCATCTAGATATATAGCACCTATCACTGCTTCTACTGCATTGGCCAATATGACCGAACGAGCACGGCCGCTATCTTTGGCTTCGCCCTTGGACATCAATATGTAGTCATTGAGTCCAACTTTCTCAGCAACTTTAGTCAAACTTACAGTATTCACTATTGCAGAGCGGAAAGCGGTCAATTCACCTTCCTGTTTCTTTGGATATTTCCTGAAGAGAAAACTCGTAACAACTAACTCCAACACCGCATCTCCTAGAAATTCTAGTCTTTCATTGTGTTCTAGAGCTGAACCCTTATTTTCATTCAAATATGATCTATGTGTACAAGCTGTACGTAATAGAGAAATATCAGAGAATATAACTCCTATATGTTTGGATAATGCTTCTATTGTTTTTGTTTTCATGGGATTTTGGTTTATCTAAATTTCTGTAAACAATGTCTTGAACGAACCGATCACTGTCTGAACGAGTAGAAATTGTTGACATCAAGACGAATGTCGTTGGAATCAACAGAGCGAAGCGATGATTGATTCCTGATGTCTTGTGTCATACAATTTCACGAAGTGAGTTTGCGAGGTAAAGTGAAAGACATTGTTTACAGAAATTTTAAAATCATTTCCCCTGACTTAATAAAGTAACTGCTTTCGTAACTATCGGCAATATATCATTATAAAAATTGAGCTCTAGAATATCTGCCAATTTGAACCATTTTGCATCATCAAGTCCACCACTAGAACCACGCTTTATATTATCAAATTTTGATTCCGCCAAAAAGTAATGAACTTGCTTGCGTATTTTTCCCAATTCAGGATCATTGGCAATGTATTCATTCATTCCTAGATCTGACTTGATAACAATATTCAAACCCATCTCTTCATTGATCTCACGAATAGTACCAGTATTCACATCTTCATTCTCTTCTACTTTACCCTTTGATAGTGTCCAATGACCGAATACATCATGTACAAAAGCCATATAGATATCATCCCCATCATGTGCATATACCACTGCTCCACCTAGATGTTGTATAGGCATAGCTTCATATGGAACATCTGCTGGCCTCTTTTTTGCTGGTGTTGCCTCTTTTCCAGGTTCACCTAGTTCCTTATAGACAGCACCTAGCACTCCATTCACAAACCTTCCTGAAGTCTCACCACCATAAGTCTTTGCAAGCTCTATAGCTTCATTGATAGCTACCTTTGCTGGTACTTCACTTCGATCTGAGAATAGAAGTTCATATAAACCTAGTCTAAGTACATTACGGTCAACTGGTGATATCTTATCTATCGGCCAATCTGGTGCCGCTTTCTCAATAATTTCCTTGAGATCTTGTTTCTTTGCCAAAATACCCTTCATAAGATCATCTATGAAAGTATCATCGCCCATTCCTGGAGCAAATTCCTTTGTATTCCTACCTACTATAGCGGAAACTGTATCATCATGCTGACCACGACTATCCCATTCAAAGAGGGATTGTAGAACGATTGAGCGTGATAGGTGACGATTTGCCATTTTGATTAAAGAACAATTTTAATAAAATCTAATTTTTTAATATCCAGTCAATTAGTCACTTTCCTAGTCACTTTCCACTTTCTCTTCTTATCTATTCTTTGCAGCTGCGTCCTTCCTAGCCTTTACCTTTTTTGCAACCTTCGCTGCTAGATCGAGAACCTTGCGACCATTGTATGATCCACAAGCCATACAGATCTTGTGACTCTGGTGTAGAGCTCCACAACCAGAACACTTGGATAGACGCACGGCATCTAGAGCGTGGTGTGATCGTCTATTGTTGCGGTGAGACCGCGTTGCTCGCATTCGATTTACCATGGAAAGTAGTATTGCATATAATTCCCCTTTGCGCAAATTGTGTACTGGCTTAGTGTACAGTTGACAGTAGATTGAAACTTGAAAACAATGAATACAGACAACAAATACGAGTTCATACTAAAAAACTAAGCGATTTTGAGGCCTGTTTTTTTTATCTCATAAACCATTGGATCGGCATCATCAGACCAATCTTCAGGTGTAAAGCCATGTGGTTCTATTCTTAGGTCAACATCTTTTGTAAGCTTCCAAAGCTTAAATCTCCCTTCATTATAATTTTTATTCAAATCAGGAGAAACGACGGCTATATCAATATCACTCCATTCATTCGTAGTACCTTTTGCTTGCGAACCAAAAAGATATATAGCGATAAAAGACACCCCCTTCTTCGTGAGATTATCCGCATACCTTTTGACAATATTTATGACTTCACTTTTTGCCATAGTTAAGGTTCTACAGTCATAGACATCACATTACCAGAACAATCTTTATGATCAGCTAATAAAGCTGTATTAAAAGCAGCGGTTAATATAGTAGCCCCACCAGAACTATCAACACAGAAATACTTAGCTGGGTTTGTCATGAGTGGATGAGTAGCTGCCCATTTATTGATAGGATCACCGACAGCAGTACCATCTGAAACACACTTTGGTGAATTATCATCTGGCCAAGATGTTTTATCAAAAATAAGAATCATTCTAGGGTCACTAAGAAACAGATCGCCACAATCATAAGCTGTAGTACTAACTTTACCATAACTGCTACCAGTGTTTAATAATGATGCAATATTTCTGATACTACTCATCTGTTCCTTGATCCTAGCATCCTGAGCTTTATATCTTGAACTATCCAAATTGGATATGACTATAGAAGCCAATAAACCTATTATCGTAATTACGACCAATAATTCAATGATCGTAAAACCCTTCGAATAAGATACTATGTCTCTTTTCATTTGAGTATTTTATTATT
>CAIPHR010000088.1 GCA_903864905.1 uncultured bacterium | reverse complement strand
CCTTCACAAGCTTTTAGGATGAAAAAGACCTCGAAGATATATGAGCTATCGATAGCATCGATGAAGTTAAATAAAGTTCGTACCATATGGACTGACCCTTTCGCTGCAGCTTGAGTTATATTATGTTCTAACCGCTGTAGGTCAATCTCGAAGGACCTTTGCTTACAAATATCTAAACACCACTGAACTTGTTCGAGGTTGTGCTCGTAAGGAGGACATACGAGGGAAAAAGATATACATTTAGCCACCTCTTCATTCCTATTCGTGCATATAGGATGATATATAAAACTTCTGCGTCATTTATATATGCAGTATAGCCTTACCAAAATGTGCTGCTACTATCGACTTCTTCATAGATCCATTTAACTATTTCAATACTACTAACGCCACCACAGCCAGCCTCCAGGCTAACTTCTTTCAGGTTAGACGAGGACAGTGGTGTTTCGCTATGCAACCATTTGAGTACGTGAAGTTGTCCACCTCGAGCAGCGCAGAGTGCCAGATGCTCGAACAATTGCTGTTTCTCAGACAAATTTGAACAGGACATTTCGAATGTTGTATCAGCACTAGTTGTTGGACACCCGTTGTCATATGCCCAGCATATTATCTCGATATGACCATTACAAGCAGCTTTTTCATATGTCGCTTTGTTCCAGGGGCATTTGCGTTCTTCTTCCCGTAGCCACATCAAAAAGGCCAAATGTCCAGTAGACGCAACAATAGAACATATTTCTTCGCTCATCATCGACTTCAAATATTGTCCGTATAGTTGATATATGCCTTGCGCCAAATCAAGTTTTCCGTACTCAGCTAGTTTACGAAGCAATAATTCCCAACAACGAGTTCGCAGAAGGGAAGTGAAGTCCTTACGTAAGTCCAAGAAGAAAAACTCTGGCCGTTTACTTATTGCCAGTAGTAATAATTGTAAATCTCCTTTTCTAATAAATACTTCATAGGAACCGTACAGTTTTGGTCTGAAAAAGTGATTGCAACAGGAGAAGGTTTCAGAGTTGCCATCACTGGGATCGTATGTTTTAAACCAGTTTACAAACACTAACTGAGGGTCTTCAAAAGCGGCTTCCCAGATTCGTCGATGAGATTTAAGATAGTCAAATTGAGCAAGAGAATTGAGTTTTACCGTTCGAACAAAATTTATAATCCACTGCAAAATATCTAGACGACCTCTTTTTGCGGCCTCCGCTAACATTAACGTTATGGTTCGACAATCAATCGGACACCGTAGCCTTACCGCTTCATTGATGTCTAAAATGCTGCCACATCTGGCTAAGACGACGGCAGTCGATTCTCCAAACTCGGTGAGAAAATCTTTTTTGATCATCCATCGAACGCTAATGTAATTGTACTTCCCTAAAAAAGACAATAGTCGAGATCCATCATAAGGTTTTGTTCCCCACAGACAACCGTTGGCTTGGGCCAATAATAATGAATCAAAATCCCCCCGTTTCGCGAAATTATTTAGCACTCGATTGTCCCATGGATACTTCTTTTTTGATATAAGCCATTGTAAAGAATCACGATTACCATACTTGGAAAATAGAAACCCGAGATTCAATTGAAATTTTCCATTGAGAAGAAGATCTTTGTATGATTCAAGATAATATGTAT
>CAIPHR010000087.1 GCA_903864905.1 uncultured bacterium | reverse complement strand
TTAAAGAATTTGACCGAGTCTCACTGGCAACAATTCTTTAAGGACAACTGTTTCGTACTTACGCTCGTATTCTCTTATCCTGTCATCCTTGTCCAAGATCAGGCCCATGTCGGAGGTGCTGACATTCGAGGTATTGGCACCAAAATCACCGATTTTCTGTTTGCGAACCGATTCACTGGAAATCTTGCAGTATTTGAAATCAAGAAACCTGATGCAGCTCTTCTCAGCCCAGTTGAGTACCGGACAAATCTCTTTCGCAATAGTAAGGAGCTGGGTGGCTCAATTGCCCAAGTACAAGACCAGAAGTTTCAGTTGCAAAATAATTATACGAGTTTGGCATACAATTCGGGCTGGAAGGATATTGACGCTTTCTCCGTGCAATGCATAGTGATTATCGGTAGATCTCCGGTAGACAGAAATGAAAAGAAATCTTTTGAGTTTATCAGGCATTCACTCAAGGACGTACAAATCATCACCTATGATGAGGTTTTGGATAAGATTAGGCAGCTTTATCAGATGTTTGTAGCAGGCAAGGTTGAAGAGGTAAAGTCAAGCGACTTGTTTTAACTTTACAGGATATAACCAGTACAATGAGTCTAATTAGCTGCAATTTTGAGTAAATAAAGCTCGATAGGAGTTTAAAACATTATGACTGAATATTTGCCAAAAAAGTACGATACAAAAGAGCTAGCCGCTGATACCGCTGTGTTTGCCAGTTATCTCCAGCAGTTCGGACTACCTACCGACAATATTATAGCCTCCACTGAACAAAGGGCGATAGTTTCTGCAAATCTGCCTGGCCTTGTTTCTACCTTGTCGTTAGAGGAAAAGAGAGATGCCCGTTATCTATCTAAATTTATTGGAGCAACGGCTATTGGTCTATTCGACGCGGCATTGAATTATGTTTGGAACGAGGTTGTCTTAAACCTCCGTAAAAAAACCATTGTTTACGGAATAGATCTCTTCTATGACGCAGCTGTTGGTGGAAACAATCGCAGTATGTATGCAGACGAATCGGACCTTGATGGCCTGAAGGACATTGTTCTGCTCAATACATGTCGAAAGCTTGAGTTGATTTCAGACATAGTTTATCGAAAGCTTGACCATATTCTTACAATGAGGAATGAAGTGGCAGCTTCTCATCCAAATGTAGAAAGTATTGGTGGGTATGAATTGCTTGGTTGGCTTCAAACATGCGTCAAGGATGTACTACAAGACAAACCCTCTGAATCTGCAATCAGAATTAGAGCATTGGTTGAAAATCTGAAGTCGCGGCAAGACGTTGTAGATGCCAACACAGTATGCAGACTCTCTGCTGAACTACGCAATTTATCAACTCCACATGTTCACAATCTTCTTGTTAGCTTATTTGGGATGTTCGTAGCACCAAATACTGATCAGGTACTTCGTAAAAACATTTCACTTATCTCAAAAGATGTGTGGGAATGCGCTGATGATCGAGTTAAATATAGAATTGGAACAATGATTGATGGCTATAGAACAAATCTGCAGCAAGATCGACTAAAGCATGGAATAGATTTTTTGATTCTAGTTAATGGGCGGATGTATGAGACTCTCCCTGCAAAAATTATCTCACTGGAGAACCTCGCGGATCGGCT
>CAIPHR010000086.1 GCA_903864905.1 uncultured bacterium | reverse complement strand
GGAAATGAAAAGGGTGTTGCAAGTGGTTATTAAATTCAACTAAAGTCTGAACGACCTGGTATAGAATCTGCTATAATATATTCATATGAACCCATCCATTATCAGTGATAAAAAAGCTAGATATTTCTTGATTTTTGATTATATATTGATCATTGGCATCATTATTTCTTTATTATTTGTATTTTTTATAAAATATATATATTTCCATCAATTATCAATATCTTTTGCAACTATCACTCTAGCCTGTTTATCGATAATTGGATTGATACCAGTTCTAGTCAATACTATTAAAGCAATACTTAATAAAGAGTTATCTGTTGATCTACTTGCTTCTGTTGCTCTCATATCCTCATTATTGATGCATGAGTGGCTATCAGCTGCATTCATCACACTTATGCTAGCTTTTGCTAGGATATTTGATCACCTGACCGAAGCAAAAGCAAAAAATATTATACAGAGTCTGATGAAGTATCGTGTAGAAATGGTACGCATAAGGGTAGGCGATCTCATAAAAGAAATCCATATTGATCTAGTAAAAGTAGGTGACCTAGTCATTGTCGAGGCTGGTAACAATATTCCTGTAGATGGCATCGTCGTGAGTGGTCATGCGGAGATAAATGAGTCTGCATTGACTGGTGAAAGTGAACTCGTTCCGAAAAAGACCGGTGACAGTGTATTTACTTCTACTATCAATGAATCAGGTTCATTGATAGTTAGAACTCAAAAAATTGGCAATGATACGACACTCTCTAGGATCATCAAACTTATCGATGAATCTAGCAGAGAAAAGAATAAAGTCGAGAGATTGGCTGGTAAATTTGCTGGTTGGTATATAAGCATCGCTATCATTGCTTCTATTTCTATGTATCTATTTGGTGTAGATCCAAAGATTATTCTAGCTATATTGTTGGTTGTATGCGCTGATGATATTGCTGTAGCTGTTCCACTCACATATACGATAGCCATGTCTTCTATAGCGCGCAAAGGTGTCATTGTTAAGGGATCTGGAGCACTAGAGCAATTATCCAAGATCAAATATCTGTTGACTGATAAGACCGGTACACTAACTCGTGGTAAGCCGAGTGTAGTCGGTTTGATCGTATACGGTAAATGGACCAGAGAAGATGTGGTAGGTTTCTTTGCTTCTGGTGCTTCCGAATCAAATCATGCTGTATCAAAAGCGATCATTGATTATTCAAATAAGGAATCTATCAAACCACATGTACCGGATGAATTCTCTGAAATTTCTGGGCAAGGTGTTAAATTTATCCATGATGGTAATTCATATATTATGGGTAGGCTTTCATTCATTGAGAGTGAGGGTTGCGTAGTTCTAGATCAGTTGAGAAATGATGTGGAGGAACAGAAGAATCTGGGTAGAGGACTAGTATTTATGGCTATCAATAATGAAGTATGTGGGATATTGTCGTATGTAGATGATCTGCGTCCAAATATAAAAGAGATAATAGAAAAGACTAGAACTATTGGAATAGAAGAGTGGCATATGTTGACTGGTGATAATGAGAGGGTAGCTAGAGCTATTGCGGGCGAGATCGGTATCAGTCATTATCATGCAAACCTGACACCACAAGGAAAGGTTGATTTTATCAGAGAGTTTGAGAAAAAATACGGCCTGAAATCAGGTAAAAGTGGTGGTGTTGTTGGCTATATTGGTGATGGGGTGAATGATGCCGCTGCTCTCGCTCTCGCTGATGTATCCATCGCTATAGGTGATACTGGTTCAGATGCTTCTATTGAAGCTGCAGATATCACTATCATTAGGTCTAACCTCGATCGTTTACCAGATACTATATCTATGTCAAAAAAGGCGCAGAGTGTGGTCAAGATCAATTTCATTATCTGGGGCGTAACCAATCTATTTGGTTTGGCTCTAGTTCTGATCGGTATTCCTGGGTTAGGAAAAATAGGTCCAGCTGGTGCTGCGACCTATAATTTCATTACTGATTTTCTCCCTATTATCAATTCGTTTAGAGCGAGACAGAAGTAGTACTTGCACTATATTTCTTTATGATCTGGTCAATAGTACCATCATCTGAGTATTTCTTTAGAAGAGTATTTATTTCTGGCATTCTATTTACAAATGGAGATTTCTTTGAAATTGTTAAATAGAAATTCTCGCTGCTCAAGAATTTTGGTATTATTTCTACCTGATCAGTGAGTTTATTTTGCGAAATGAAATTTTGTGCCGAGTATAGAGCATATACAAAATAGTCGACATCACCTTTATTTAGCAGGGCAAATGCCTCATCTGGAGTCACGACTTTGACTGGATTGAGCTTTTCTTTGATAAAGTTATCAAATTCTTGACCATAGCTATCACCAGTCGTTACAACTCCTTTTTTGCTTATGAGGTCATCCCATGCATTGTACGTAAAAGCCTTACCTTTCTTTACTACCAAAACTACAGGATCGATAGTGTAGGGAATAGAGTAATCCATGTATGTCTCTCTTTCTGCTGTCTTGTATGCTGCTACCAATACATCAACTGTTCCATCCCTGGCTTTTTGTTGAACTACGTCCCATGAACCCTCATAAAGTGCGTCAACTTTGATACCTAGGTCTCCAAATACCTTTGATATGATCTCTGGTCCAGCTCCTACTATCTTATCATCTTGCTCGTACATGATAGGTGCCCATGATGGGTGTCCTGAAGCAATCAGGTTTCTTTGCTGATCATTTTTGTTAGAACTGATTAGAGCGACTATTACTACAAGTATTACTACGAATATTGCTACGTATTTTTTATTCATTTTATTTTATGAATTTATAATTAATAATAGTATTACTAATTGCTGAAAATTACAACACCCTTTTCATTTCCGATATGAGGCTACGAAATGTTTACATTGATCAGAATACCACCTCTCACTAGCCGATTGGAGGAAGTGAAAAGGGTGTTG
>CAIPHR010000085.1 GCA_903864905.1 uncultured bacterium | reverse complement strand
TTTACCTCCGCCCGTCACCATCGATGTTGTCCACTTTATGGGGTACACATCACTGGTGCCCCCGGCAGGAATTGAACCTACATCTATTCCTTAGGACGGAACTGTTCTATCCGTTGAACTACGGGGGCAGAACATATTGAATATAACATATGACAGCTTTTGCGGCACGGAACATTTTCTGTTAGACTATGTTTATGACACCAGAAGAGAAGTCATTATTGGAACGTACATACAAATTGGCTGAGGATAACAATGCTATTTTGCGTAGTATAAGGCGATCAAATAGATTGTCTGCAACATTGAGGATTCTCTATTGGACAGTCATAATATTGTCAGGTTTTGCGGCTTATTATTTCGTTCAACCATATCTAACTATAGCTATGGATCTATATAACAAAACGCAAAATAGTATTCAGATGGTACAGAATCAGATAAATAGTGTTGGTAATACAGTCAATTCTGTAAAGAGTTTGATAAAGTAGTTATAGTTAAGTTGTTTAACAAAGTTTAGTTTGCCAAGGTAGCTCAGTCGGTAGAGCATTCCCCTGAAGAGGGAAGGGTCCCCAGTTCGATCCTGGGCCTTGGCACATATAACAGTAAACCGTGAGCGAAAAGAACTCACGGTTACTGCTATTATTACAATCCTGCAAAAAGTAATAACCTCTTGGCAATCAATTCATGGATAAAATTCTAATAATATCTTATGGTCTATTGACCAAATAATTACTCATTCTATAGGTGATAATTCGTAAGAGTTATGTCGACTCATAACTGACATAACGATAACAAAACACTGATAAAATCCTGATAAATTTTTGATAAAGATCTGATAAAAATTTGATAAAGAAAAATCAGATATTGTATACCTTCTTTAGATTCTGTGGAGTATCGATAACATAACCTCTGCCAGGAATATTGATGATCATATTTGGCTTCTTGGAAGCGTTTAACTTCACTCGGAGATTCCTCATATGAGCTTCTACTGTATTGGAAAATGGATTGCTATCAGCGGTCCAGACATGCTCCATGATGAGTGCTCTAGACACAACCGTGCCTTTATGTCTCAGTAGGTATTCGAGCATGCAGAATTCTTTACGTGTCATCTTGATATTCTTGTTGCTTCTGGTAACAATACCTTTTTCTAGGTCTATCTTTAGATCATGGATCTCGAGTATAGGGTCAGAAGTCTTGGTTGGTCTCTTGTATAAAACTTTCAATCTCGCATAAAGTTCCTGAAGCGAAAATGGTTTTGTCATATAGTCATCAGCCCCACTATCAAAAGCAGCGACCTTAACGTCTGTATCATCTGTTACTGAGAGGAAAAGTATAGGAGTAGTTTTTCCTAGAGCTCTGATCTCTCTACATACTGCGAGTCCGTCCTTCTTTGGTAGGGAATAGTCAAGAATTATAACATCATATATGAAGCTACGTGCCATGAATGAACCATCATTGCCATTGTTTGCGACTTCGACAGTATGAGCCACTGCAGTAAGGCCACTTCGAAGTGTTTCTGATATAGTTTTGTCATCCTCAATAATAAGTATTTTCATAATAATTATAAGTATAGATGTACAATTATCTAAATGCAACACATATTTTACGTTATAATTTACAGATATTTTTGTTCAATATAGCCAACTCTGTCCAAGCTTTGTACAATAGTTGACAAAAGAACACTAGTAGTGGTAATGTCTATATATAGAAAAATCATTTAATATAAATTAATAAACATGGCAACAGCAACAATTTCTTTCAAACCAAAGCAGACCGTCAAGAGACTTTTATCTTCTCTTCCTGATCGAGCTCGTGAGGTTATCATATATCGTTATGGTCTCGGTAAGGATGTAAAGAGGATGACACTAGATTCTATCGGTAAGATGTATGGTATAACACGTGAAAGAGTTCGTCAGATCGAAAATTATGCATTGAATCAGGTTCGTAAGTCTGATGAATATGGTCAAGAAAAGGGTGTTTTTACGGAGATAGAAAATCTACTCCACTCTCTAGGTGGTATAGTTGTTGAAGATGATTTCTTGGGCCATGTTTCCAAGGACAAGAGTTTACAGAATCATGTATATTTTCTACTAGTAGTTGGTGAACCATTCCGCAAATTTAAAGAAGATGATGATTTCCGACATCGCTGGCATGTAAATGAGGAATTAGCCAAGAAAGTAGAAGAAGCTTTGAAAAAACTTTATGGCAATCTCAACAATCAGGATCTTTTACCAGAATCAGAAATGATAAATAAGTTTCTAGGTCATTTGGAAGATGTTTCTGAGAAGTACAAGAATCAAGAGGTTGTAAAACGATGGCTCGGTTTATCCAAGGCTATTGGAAAAAATGCTCTAGGTGATTGGGGTGCTTCAAATTCATCCAATGTGAAGACAAAGGGTATGCGTGATTATGCTTTTCTAGTTATACGAAAACATGGTTCTCCTATACATTTCCGGGATGTAGCAAAGCAGATCACAACGATGTTCAATAAAAAGGCTCATGTTGCAACAACACACAATGAACTTATCAAGGATCCTCGTTTTGTATTGGTGGGTCGCGGTCTATACGCTCTCGCTGAATGGGGATATGCTCCAGGAATAGTACGTGACGTTATTGCGCATGTTATAGAGAAGAGTGGTGCACTTACCAAAGAAGAGATCGTAGATAAGGTTTTGAAAGAAAGATATGTAAAAGAAAATACTATTATCGTCAATCTACAGAATCCACGCTATTTCAAAAGAGACAAAGATGGTAAGTATGAAGTTGTAGGTGTCAAATAGTTATTAGTTTTGGTATAATGAATGCATGTCATTAGATCAAGCTTATTCTTCTGTTTTACAGACACTAAATACTGATATATTGCCTTCAGCGATACAGGTCTTGATAGCCCTATCCCCAATCTTGCTCATGGTTATTTTGCTCGTGATTTTTCGTGAGTTGTGGGTTAACTATGTTAGAGCAAAAAACTTTCTATCTTTAAAATATTGTGTAGTTGAGATCAAGTTGCCAAAGGATACATTCAAGTCACCACTTGCAATGGAAGTATTTTTTACTGCATTACACAATGGAGCAGATGGTAATTTTATTGCTCAATACTGGAAGGGTGAGACTAGGCCATGGTATTCTATGGAGCTTGTTTCTATAGAAGGACAAGTAAAATTCATGATGTGGATGGAAGAGAGAAGAAAGACCAATCTAGTTTCTGCTCTATATTCTCAATTTCCGAATATCGAGGTTCGAGATGTTGAGGATTATTCAAGATCGGTACATTATGATCCAAAGACTATGAAGATATGGGCTTCAGATTTTAAGTTTGTAAAAGAAGATCCATATCCTATCAAAACCTACGTTGATTATGGACTAGATAAAGATCCAAAAGAAGAATTCAAAGTTGACCCCATGCTACCTCTATTGGAGTTCCTGGGAAGTGTCGGACCAAACCAACAGATCTGGATACAGATACCTATCATTGCACATAAGAATGATCAAAGATTGCCTGGGCATATTTTCAAGAGAGGTGATCTTTGGAAAGACAGAGCCGCAGATATAATTAATGAGATGATGATTCGTGATCCAAAGACCAAAGTGTCTGGTGCGGTTAATGATGAAACTGGGTATTCAAAGATGCCTACTCTTTCAAAAGGTGAGCAAGAAACAGTTATGGCACTAGAGAGAAGTGTTTCCAAGTATGCTTTTGATTGCGGCGTACGTGCTGTATATATAGCAAAAAAAGATATGTATAATGCACCATTCGGAATAGGTGGAGTCGTTGGAAGTTTGAAACAATTTGGAGCAGAAGGATTCAATGGTTTCAAACCAAATGGAGCAACGTGGCTTCAGCAGTTTGATTATCCTTGGCAGGATTTTATGAATATAAGGAAGAATAGGCAATCACGACTTGTACTCGCAGCATACAAACGTAGATCATATTTTTATGAACCATTCAAGAGTAAGCCGCTTGTAATGAATGTTGAGGAGCTCGCTACTGTCTATCATTTCCCTGGATCAGTATCACAGACTCCAACTCTAGAAAGATTACCATCCAAGAAATCACAGGCACCTTCAAATCTACCTATTTAATATATGAATATTTTGAAAAAATATAAACTGAGCATCATGGTAGCAGTTGTCGTTATTGTATCAATAATGTTCGTATGTATCATGTTTTCTATTGCTCCAGATACTTTCCCGAAACATATGGTTGTTTCGATCCCTAAAGGTATGTATCTATCACAAGCAGCACGGATATTGCATACAAATGGTATTATAAAATCCGAATTTATCTTCAAAGTGTATGCAGTACTTACAAGTGGTCATAGGCAGATACAGTCTGGCGATTATCTATTCGATAAGCCAGAATCTGCTTTGCGTATAGCATATCGTACAACTCACGGTGTTCAGAACCTTCCAAAAATATCTGTCACATTGTATGAGGGTATGACTGTAAAGGATATGGGTATACAGATAAAGAAGAATATTCCTGATTTTGATAATATAACTTTTTATAATATTGCCAAATCCTCTGAAGGCTATCTATTTCCTGATACCTATTTCTTTTATGAAAATGTAACTCCTCAACAAGTTTTCGATCTATTAACTAGTAATTTTGATAGAAAGATAAAGTCTATATCGGTTGAGCTCAAATCATTTGGCAAATCTATTTCGGATATTGTTACTATGGCTTCATTGGTAGAGAGAGAAGCAACTAGTAGTCTCGATAGGCGTCTCATTGCAGGTGTTTTGTGGAATAGAATATCTATAGACATGCCTCTGCAAGTTGATCCGCCATTCTATTATCTATTTGGAAAGGGCTCTCTCGAATTGACTCTGAAAGATCTGGCTACTGATTCTCCATATAATCTATATAAGCATAAAGGCTTAACACCAACTCCTATCAATAATCCAGGTTTGAGCGCTATTCTCGACACGGTGAATCCGACAAAGAGCAATTATCTATTTTTCTTATCTGATAGTCATGGAGTGATGCATTATGCTGCTACGAATGATGGACATGTCGCAAATAAGATAAAATATTTGCAATAGTGTTCGGTATATAATGTATGTTGAATATATGTTATATTGCAAATAATGAGAAATCATGTCGAAAAGATTGCTGGGAAAAGTGTATATGTAGGCCTATCTGGAGGTGTAGATAGTGCTGTTTCTGCTGGTTTGCTCAAAAAAGCTGGTTTTCAAGTTACTGGAGTATTTATAAAAGTTTGGCAACCTGATTGGATAGAATGCAATTGGCAGTCTGAAAGACGTGATGCTATGCGTGTCGCTGCACATCTCGATATTCCTTTCATTACCCTCGATTGTGAAAAAGAATATAAACAGGGTGTTATGGATTATATGATCGCCGAATACAAAGCTGGGCGTACTCCCAATCCTGATGTTATGTGTAATAAGACGGTTAAGTTCGGCGCTTTCTATGACTTCGCTATGGAAAAGGGGGCTGACTATGTTGCTACTGGGCATTATGCGCGTATAGTAGCAATATCATCAGATATTGCTACGTATCCGATGGTCGCGGGTATAGCAGACTTACTACACTCATTTTCAAGGCACGTGTCGAGTGTGGAGGGGTGGTATGTCTCGTTTAGGGGCACATGTCGCGCTTTGCTAAGCGCGCATTCCTTCTCGGCGCCTTCGCGCCTCCGAAAGGCCCCTCACCGAGACATACCACCCCTCCTTCATCTCTATGCTGGTAATGATAAGAATAAAGACCAGTCATATTTCATCTGGAATTTGAAGAAAGAACAATTGAGTCATATTCTATTTCCAGTTGGTAATATGGAAAAAAGTGAAGTTAGGAGATTGGCAAAGAAATTCAAATTACCAAATGCGGAAAAGAAGGATAGTCAGGGTCTTTGTTTTATTGGAAAAATTGATTTCAAGGATTTCCTAAGACATTATGTAAAGAATGAGAAGGGGAACGTCATCAGTGAAAATGGTGAAGTTATCGGTTCACACCAGGGTGCCTTGTTCTTTACCATTGGAGAAAGACATGGTTTCACTATTCATCATGAAAAAAAGTCTGCAAATGATGCACCATATTTCGTTATTGAAAAAGATATTGAGCAGAATACGATAACAGTTTCTAATAGGGACAAATCAGAAGCATTACCAAATGCAACAAAATCGGTACGTTTGGAAAGAGTCAATTGGATAGATGGGGAGGTACCTGATTTTGAGGTGAATAATGATGATGATAATGTGCTGTATCCATTATTTGCGCGTAGTCGTTACCGTCAGGGATTGCAAAAAATGCGGATTGTAAGTTGTGGTATCTCTCAAACGTCGATAGAGTTCGAAAAGCCACAAGATAGTTTGACGCCTGGGCAGTCATTGGTTATCTATGATGGAGATAGATGTTTGGGTGGAGGAGTGATCGAGTAAGCTGACTTTATCGTTTCTTTAAGTTACAATAGACCCATGAATCATGTAATAAATATAACAAAATCAGATGGTACCAAGGAGTTATTTGAAGAAGAAAAATTAATAAATTCACTTCGCAGAGTTGGTGTTAAACCAGAAACTATTGACGAGGTTGTAGAGGAGGTTGAATCAGCCATGAAAGATGGTATGACTACTGGAGAGATATATGCAAAGGCGTTCTCGCTCATAAAGAAGCATTCTACGCCTATGGCTGCTAAATATTCTATAAGACGAGCAATCATGGAACTTGGTCCAGATGGTTTTCCTTATGAAAGATTCGTAGCTAGAATTTTTCGTATGTGGGGATATGAAACACTAACAGATCAGATGGTTATGGGTAGTTGTGTTGACCATGAACTGGATGTTGTTGCATGGAAGGATGAAACTCTCGCTATGGTAGAAGCAAAATTCCACAATGAATTCGGTGTGAAGTCTGATCTCAAGGTCGCTCTGTATGTCAAAGCTAGATTTGATGATATTGCTGGCAATACTTTCGAATATGGAGGAAAGAAAAGGAAGCTCACCGAGCGTTGGCTGACTACCAATACAAAGTTTACGGATAAAGCTATCAAATATGGAGAGTGTAACAATTTGAAGCTTGTCGGATGGAATTATCCACCAAAAGGTAATCTACATGAGATCATAGAGCAAAATGGTTTACATCCTATTACATGTATTACCACCTTGACCCATCAAGAAAAGAAGGATCTAGTTGCTCGAGATATATTGGTCTGTATTGATCTAGTTGGAAAGCCTACAGTTCTAAATGATATTGGGATAAAGGCTGATAGAACTGAAAGTATATTGACTGAAGCACAGGTTATCATAGAAGAAGCGAAGTAATACTGTACAGAATTCACGAATGATAAAAAATAAGAAGAAAATAAGGACTCCTGTCCAGTTATTGGAATATATGAATGATCATTATTCCAAACTTCATACCGCCTTCGAGGTGGCATTTTGGAAATCCAATATGGGTGATCATGGTGTTGATGCAAAGATGCAGAATGCACAGGTAAAGAGGGATGATTTTCGATCAAGTGTTGCACTTAGAAAAGAAGTACGTTTATGTGTAGAGAAGTCAAAAGGAGAAATAAAGCGCCGCCTAATGATCTGGGATAATTTCTTTGGTTTGTATCAGACCCCTCCCGAAGCCTTCGAAATAAAGAAGAAGGTAAGTGCATTGGAGGCAGACGTATTGAAGATACGGACTACTCGCAAAGAGGGTTATATAGATCCAAAATCTGGAGATTTTGTCGAAGCGTCAGAAAATAGGATGCGAGTTCTCATGCGCACATCGAAGGAAGAAGAAATTAGAAAAGCTTGTTTTATTGCTTTGGAAAAATTGCCATTTGATACGATTCATAAATATATTGAAATCATTGGACTCAGAAATATGTTTGCAAGAGCTCTCGGTTATGAGGATTTTTACGCTTACAAAGCAAAGATAGATGAGGATATGACCAAAGAAGAAATCTTCTCAATTTTCGATAAAATATATGAAAAGACCAAGTATGCTTTTCAAAATGTAAGGAAAATGGAGAATGAATTTGAGTCAAAAGGTAAGATGGGTTTGAGAAAGCCGTGGAATTTTGCATATATGCTGACTGGTGATTTTACTAAAGAAGAGGACACATATTTTCAATTTGAGGAAGTGCTATCCTATTGGGGAAAGTCTTTTTCTGCTATGGGAATTGATTATAAGAAGGGAACACTGAAGCTCGATCTATTGGATAGAAAAGGTAAATATAATAATGGTTTTTGTCATTACCCAAAATTGGTAGGATATCATAATAGAAAGCTGGTTCCTGGTTCTAGTGGGTTCACATCTAATGCTATACCAGGACAAATCGGAGCTGGAGTTCAGGGTATTCATACAGTTTTTCATGAAGCTGGTCATGCCGCTGATAGATTGAATTCTACACAAAAAGATGTTTGTATCAATCATGAATATCCTCCAAATACAGTTTCATGGGCTGAAACACATAGTATGTTCATGGATACGATATCAAGTAGTATTGAATGGAGAATGAGATATGCCAAAGATAAGGATGGCAATAATTATCCTTTTCATATATATAAAAGAAAGTTAGAAGCCGTCTATCCAATACGACCTCTCGATATGATGCACGTAAACTATGTTGTTGATTTTGAGAGACAAATATATGAATGTAAGGATCTGAATAATGATGCTGTAATAGTTATTGCGAAGAATGTATACAGAAAGTATTTCGATAGATCAGAAGACTCTATTTCAATTTTGAATGTTCCACATATATATTCATGGGAGAGTTCTGGTTATTATCATGGTTATGGTATGGCTGATCTCGCCGTAGAACAATGGAGAGAATATTTCTTCAAAAAATATGGGTATATTGTTGATAATAAAAAGGTAGGTCAGGAAATGCAGAAGATATGGAGCTATGCTTCTCTATATCCATCAAAAAAGTTGGTTAAGATGGCAACTGGAAAATTTCTGGGTCCAGAAGCATATCTCCGAAATGTTACTGCGCCTATCAACACTATTCTAAATAATGCAAAGAAAAGGATTGCAAAACTTGAAACTATTCCAAAATACAGAGGTAAAGTCAAATTGAATGCAAAGATCGTCATGGTTCACGGTAATAAAGTCATCGCTGATAATAGAAAGAGTTTTGAAGATATGGATGTGAAATATAGAAAGTGGTTGAATACCCAGAAGAATTGAAATCGATTACAACATAGAATCGTTATTTGGAAAATCTTTTCGCATATAGTATTGTTTGATATAATAGATGTTATAAATAATGAATCGGCCCCGGTATTAAACGAAGCTTTTTCAAAGCAAATGAACTCAACAGAAATACGCAATAAATTTATAGAGTTTTTCACTAAGCGTGGACATACAGTTATTGAGTCCGCTTCTCTAATAACTTCTGATGAAAAGGGAATTACTAATCCTACATTATTCAATACTGCTGGAATGCAGCCACTCATCCCATATTTGCTCGGCAAGCCATATATAGTAGATGGTAATGAAAAAACTAGACTTGTAGATGTACAGAAATGTTTGCGAACGATCGACATCGATGATATCGGTGATAAGACCCATGCAACATTTTTCGAAATGCTAGGAAATTGGTCATTGGGTGATTATTTCAAGGAGGATGCTATAAAATGGAGTTATGAATTTTTAACTTCAAAACAAGAAGGACTTGGGCTAGATCCAAATAGACTATATGTCACTGTATTTGAGGGTGACTCCAATGCTTCTCGTGATGATGAAGCTGTGAAGATATGGAAGGATGTTTTTGGTAAGGATATAAATAATAGTGTTACAGATTTTATGGGCGATACAATGAAAGGTGAGATCGGTAGGATTTTCTATATGCCAGCAGATATGAATTGGTGGCAGGCTGGTGAAAATGGCCCATGCGGACCTGATACTGAGATGTATTATGATATTGGAGACGCGAATACTGGCAAGTCATTCTTTGGTGGCAAAGGCTTGATCCGAGATCAATTCCTGGCAGCTGATGCTACACGACAGATAGTAGAAGTATGGAATGATGTATTCATGCAATATGAAAAGAAAGACGGGAAAATCATCGGAAAATTACCAAAGCCTTCAGTAGATACCGGAGCAGGACTAGAGAGGCTGGCTATGACATTGCAGGGTACAGATAATATCTTCGATACTGATCTGTTCGTATCTATAATGAATGAAATAAAGTCTGGTTCAACAAAATGGGACTTGAAATCAGCCAGGATCATAGGAGACCACCTAAGATCAGCAACAATGTTACTAGCCGATGGGGTACTGCCATCGAATACTGATAGGGGTTATGTTTTGAGAAAACTTATACGACGTGCAGTGAGACATTCAAATACTCTAGGTTTTGATGAGAATGAGAAAATATCTAAACTCGTGCAGATGATAGCTCTGAATTATAGGTCAGTTTATCCAAATGTATATAGAGATGTAGAAAATATCAAGTCGGAGTTATTGAAAGAACTAAATAAATTTAGAGAAACATTGAAACAAGGCTTGAAAGAGTTTGAAAATGGTGTTGATGCTTTCACTCTATTTTCTAGTTATGGGTTTCCTCTCGAACTAACATTGGAATTGGCAAAAGAAAAAGGAATCACTATAGATATGGCCGATTTTGAGACAAGGTTCAAGGCGCACCAGGAGCTATCGAGAACAGGAGCAGAAAATAAGTTTAAGGGTGGACTTGCAGACGTCAATGATGAAATGGTCGTTAGATATCACACAGCAACACATCTATTGCATCAAGCCTTATTCGATGTTCTAGGTGGAGGGGTTATGCAAAAGGGTTCGAATATAACAAAAGAGAGATTACGTTTTGACTTTGCATATTCGACAAAGATGACTGATGATGAGAAGAAGAAAGTGGAGGATATCGTAAATGAAAAGATCAAAGCTGGTTTACCAGTTAGTAAGATCATATTGACGCGTGAAGAAGCGGAAAAGACTAGTGCAAAGCATTTCTTTGGAGAAAAATATGGAGATCAGATATCTATATATTTCATAGGTCCAGTTTCGAACCCTCCAGTAGTCGGTGATATCGATAGTGCATATTCAAAAGAGTTCTGTGGTGGACCTCATGTCAAGAATACCAATGAAATCAGTGGTCCAGAAGGAAAATGGAAGTTCAAGATACAGAAGGAGGAGGCTGTTGCACAAGGTGTGAGAAGGATAAAGGCTATTGTGGTATAATGTTATAGATGTTTTTTTCATCTAAAAAAATAGACGATCTATCATTGATTCTGGACGTTCAAAGTTCAGTAGTTTATGCTAGTTTGGTTCTGACTAAAGAAGGAGAAAACCCGTTCGTAATATTCTATACAAAAAAAGATATCCGTTTTAGAGAAAAGCAGACTAGCTCACAATTGATCACAGCTACTGTTGCTTCTATAAAAAGTATTATGTCATCTGCTCTGGAATACCTAGTTACATTGAGACAATCCTCAACTGATATACCAAAAAAAATATCTGGAATTCATTATGTACTATCATCCCCGTGGATACTTTCTGAGTCGAAACGTATCGAGGTTACATTTGATAGTCCAACGGCCATCACACATGATTTGATACGAAATATTATCGATGATGAAAGAGAAAAGTTATCAGTTGGAGCACATGCGGAAGGGAAATCTGTTGAAGTAGAAGAAAAAATATTTAATATTGAACTCAATGGTTATACTGTTGCAGATTGGATAGGGAAAAAGGCAAATTCATTATCGGTATCCTTCATAACTAGTATTTCTGGGACAAAAATGATAGAGCGTTTCAGAGATATAAGTTCTAGTGTTATGAATCGTCATAATGTATTCTTCCATTCATCATTATTCTTACAATATCTAGGTATAGTACATCTATTTCCAGAAAAAAAGAATTATATACTTACTCATGTACATGGAGAAATCACAGATATCGTGATCGTTACAAAGAACGCTTGTGTATTTTTTGGTACGTTTCCTATGGGTACCAATACTATTTTGAGATCTTTATCACATAAAAGTCATAGGGGTATGAAAACTACTGAATCAATGGTGAAGCTTCGAATCAATGATGCTCTGTCTAGTGATGCTGATATCGATAGTGATCTTATAGATGCGGAATATGACAAATGGGTTGAAGAATTTGAAAAAATGGCCAAATATGAGTCTGGTAACACTCATATAATGTCGCCTATTATACTTTCTACTCATGATAGTTATGATCTATTCAAAATGTCGCTAGAGAGAAAATTTCCAAATATCACTATAGAACCATTCAGTGAAGATCAATCAAGAACTGAGGTGGGGTATGGCCAATCATTGAATAGATCCGTATTAGCAGATCTCTATATTATAGCGATAGAAAAGTTTCGACTACAATAAGTATTCATGGTATGATAGAGAGTAAATATTATCCATTCGTATTTTTAAATTTTGAATATTAATCCACATCATCATTATGCCTAGAAGAGTTCAAGACATAGTACCAAATGATCGTCGTTCTATACGTGACGTTGTTTTACCTAAAACAAAGGATATAGATAGTACGCGCGAACGTGTTCCACTAGAGAGAAAGTCTTCTCGTATCAAAGATGAGTTAGTTTTGAAGATTCACAAGAAAAATAGCGTAAGTGAGGATAAGGAAACTCTCGAAAAAAAGGAACAGATGCGAAGAGTTGTGATGACACCTTCGCAGAGAAAAAAGAATTCATTTAAAAAGAAAGGATTGCCTATAGCAATACTCAGTGTAGTCGTCGTGATCATACTTGCTGGTTTTATAGCTTCTAGGTATTTTTCTAGAGCAGTATTCACTATCACACCGAAGGTATTTCCAGTAGCAGTTAGCAATACGCTCGTTATAAAGCCTGGTGTTACAGCAGATCTTTCGTATGATGTGATAACGATGAAAACATCACAAAGTGTCACTGTTTCCGCCATCGATGGACAGGTATTTTCAGCGAAAGCAGAAGGAACCGTGAATGTTTATAATGCATTCTCTACAAGTTCGGTACGATTGATCGCCGGAACGAGACTTTCTGGTGATAGTGGTCTCATATATAGACTAAAGAGCTCTATCGTTATTCCTGGGTATACAAAATCTGATGGTTCTATAGTTGCAGGAAAGATGGCTACTCCTATCATAGCTGATCAACCAGGATCCAATTATAATATGGCCAAATCAGACATGGTTGGTGATCTCAAAGCTGTTGCTTATAAGGGTGGCAATAGATATGACACTATTTACGCTAGATTGGCTTCTGATGTAACTGGAGGTTTGCTAGGTGCAAAGAAGACTGTTGTACCTTCGGTCATGGCTTCTTCCACAGCTAGTCTAAAGTCCAGCTTACTTTCAACATTACTGAAACAGGTTAAGGGTTCTGTTCCAAATGGTTATATATTGTATGACACTGCATATTCATCAGCATTCAATGCTCCTATAGTGAGTGGTACTGAGAAGAATAAAGCCGTCATAACTATCCAAGGTACGGTGTACGGTATCATTTTCAAAAAGTTTGATCTAGTAGCAAAGCTAGCAGGTCTAGGTGCTGTATCAGGGTTCTCTAAATATGGTTATACATCACCAGGTTTGGAAGAGCTATCATTTGCTATCACAAATATGAAGGATTTTGCACCAGAGAAAAAAGGTACACTCATCGTGAATATGAAGGGCGATATGAAATTGATCGGTACTATACCAGTTGATGAATTAAAGAAATCATTGGCAGGAAAATCACTTGCAGATTCTCAAAATATATTGAAAATTTATTCAGCGGTGATAGAAAATGCTGATGGAGAACTCGTGCCACCTTGGTCAAAAATACCTTTAGATGCTAGCCGAATCACTATCAATGTAAAAAGTCCGTAAAATGGCATTTGACTTTTATACCCCATATCTGCTAATATCTTCAGACGTCCTTTTACGTAATGGATACCGTTTCTAAACCTAAAAATCAAGCGCTTGGAAGAGTTGTAGAAGCTCTGCCAAACACGCTGTTCAGGGTTGAGTTGGATGGTACGAAAGATATTATCTTGGCGTACTTAGCCGGCAAAATGCGGATGAATCGCATCCGTGTCCTTATCGGTGATAAGGTAGAACTGGAATTGGACCCATATGGTGGAAGAGCACGTATAACTAGAAGATTTTAATATATGAGAGTAAAAGCAGCAGTTAAAAAAATATGTCCCAAGTGTACCGTCGTCCGTCGAGGGGCATATGTTTATGTAGTTTGTAAATCCAACCCGAGGCATAAGCAGAGACAAGGATAAGTTTTATAGATATATAAGTTCAATAAGAATTTCAAAAATACATCAATGAGAATACTAGGAATAACATTACCCGATAATAAGAGAATGGAGATCGCTCTAACAGCGATATATGGAGTTGGCCGTTCTCGTGCAAAGAAAGTTTTATTGCAAGCAAATGTCGGTATCGGTTTGAAGCCAAAAGATCTGAATGTTGAACAGGAGAATGCTGTACGTAAACTTGTAGAGAGTTACAAGATAGAAGGTGATCTCCGACGTGAAGTTGCAGGTAATATCAAGAGATTGAAAGATATCAAGGCTTACAGAGGTAGTCGTCACGCTAGACATTTACCAGCTCGTGGACAGAGAACAAAGACCAATTCACGTACAGTGAGAGGCAACGTGAGAAAGACTATGGGATCTGGTCGTCGTAAAGAAGAAAAAACATAAAATAACATGGGAAAAAAACGTATTGTCACAACCGAAGGTCCACAATCAGCCGATGCAAAGTCGAAGGCTCCAGCTGTATCCTCAAAGAAGAGAATTGAGTCTGGTATTTTGCATGTACAGTCAACATATAACAATACAAAATTGATGCTTACTGATAAAGCCGGTAATGCCCTTATGTGGGGATCAAGTGGGGCGGCAGGATTCCGTGGTGCAAAGAAAGGCACACCATTTGCAGCAGCGAAGGTTGGAGAAACATTGGCTCTAAAGGCTGCCAATATTGGTTTGAGAGAGATCGATGTTGTTGTGAAGGGTGTTGGCTCTGGTCGTGAGTCAGCTATTCGTGGCTTTATAAGCAAGGGATTAGTGATCACATCTATCAAGGATGAGACACCTATACCTTTTAATGGCCCACAACCAAAGAAACCACGCAGAGTCTAGCGCGGTTTTTCATATTTATATTAATTCTTACATTTCTTATCAAATACCATGAAAATCGGACCACGATATAAAAAAGCTAGATATCTAGGAGCGCCAGTCTTCCGCAAGACTCAGACGCAGAAATATGCTATGCGTGCACAACGCAAGGTAAAGACTTTGCGACGCCGTGGTGCAAAGAGTGAGTATGGTCGTCAATTGCTAGAAAAGCAGAAAGCTCGCTTCAGTTATGGAGTTGGTGGAAAGCAATTTACAAATTACGTAAAGAAAGCACTTCAGGCTTCTGGAGATAATGGTAAAAATTTGATACAGCTTCTCGAGGGACGTATAGATAATCTCATGGTACGTGCAGGATTCGCTCCTACACGTTCTGCAGCTAGACAGATGGTCTCTCATGGACATATAACATTGAATGGAAAGAAACTAACTATCCCTTCTGTACAGGTCAGGAAAGGAGATAAGATAGCGATCAGAGAAGGTAGTAAGAATAAGGTCATTTTCTCTAAACTTGATGAAGATTGGAAGACTATCAAGTGGCCATCATGGTTCAAAGTCGATATGGAGAAGCGTGAGATCGTAGTAGAGGGATTGCCAGTTACAGATATGACTGAGCTTCTATTCGATGTTCGACAAGTATTGGAATTTTACACACGCTAGACTTTTACAAAATTTAGTGTATAATTATATCTTAATTTATTTTTAATAAAAAAAACATGACATACGACGTTGTTTTACCATCAAAGCCAAGAGTTGTTCGAGAAGATGCCCAGAGTGGCATTTATGAGATCGACGGTCTTTATCCTGGATATGGCCACACTTTAGGTAATTCACTTCGTCGTATCATCCTATCTTCTTTGCCAGGAGCGGCTATTACCAAGGTCAAGATATCTGGTGTAGAACATGAGTTCTCTACCATTAACGGTGTAAAGGAAGATGTTGTCACTATCTTACTCGCAATAAAGAAGATACGTATTCGTATCGATACAGATGAGCCACAAACATTGACCTTGAGTGTAAAGGGTATTGCTAATGTTACAGCAAAAGATATAAAAGTACCTGGTCAAGCAGAAGTATTGAATCCAGATCTACATATAGCTTCACTTACAGACAAGGATGCTGAAATCTCTATTGAAATGCTAGCCGAAAGAGGACTCGGTTATGTTTCTAAGCAAGTGATACAGAAGGATCGTGTTGAGATCGGTGCCATCACACTAGATGCTGCATTCACTCCTATTCGCAAAGCCAATTATGAAGTAGAAAATATGCGTGTTGGAGATCGTACAGATTTCAATAGGTTGCGTCTCACTATAGAAACAGATGGAACTATAACTCCTCATGAAGCTCTAGAAAAATCTATATCTCTAATGATAACTCAGCTAAAGGCTGTAGTAGGTTTCAAGGAAGATGAAGTTGTGGAAGCTACTATAAAAGCAACCGATAAGAAAGTTGAAGGTGATGATAGTCTAGCCGAGAACAATGGCATCAAAGATGTTGATACAGAGTTATTGAAAACTAGGATCGATTCACTAGGTTTTTCTGCAAGAACAGCCAAGGCTTTGACAAATGCAAATATCCGCACACTTGGAGGTTTGGCAAGAAAGAAAGAGTCGGATATTATGGACGTAGATGGTTTGGGAGCGAAAGGCATGCAAGAGATCAAGAAATTATTAGCTCAGCATGGTATAACTTTGAAGCAATGAAATATGAAATAAGAAATATGATCGCGCAAAAATCATATCTCATATATCATAATTTACTAACATGAGACACCATTCAAATACAAGAAAATTCGGTAGAGAAAAAACACAGAGGCATGCTCTCATGAGGTCTTTGGCGCGTAACCTTATTCGTGATAGTAAGATTCGTACAACCTTAGCTAAAGCAAAAGAAGTACGTCCTTTCGTAGAAAAATTGATAACTTCAGCAAAATCTGGTACTGTCGCAGGACGTCGTGTTGTCAATACTCGTATTCAAGGAGTAGAAGAGACAAAGAAACTTTTCGATGTATTGGCCCCAAAATACAAGACTCGTCCAGGTGGTTATACGAGGATTGTGAAGTTACCAAACCGAGTATTGGACGGAGCGGCGATGGCTATTATCGAGTTTGTATAAATGAAGAAATACGAGATATGATATACGAAATATGATCAATCAATCAAACAAAATATATCTCATATATCATATCTCATAAATCTGACACTGAATAAATCAAAACACATGAATTATAAAATCGATGCACAAGGTAAGAAATTGGGAAGAGTCTGCTCAGAAGCAGCTTCTATCATAATGGGAAAGAATTCCACGTCTTTTGCCAAGAATAATGTTGCTGAAGCAACAGTAGAAATATCCAATGTCAATATGGCAGATATTTCTGCTGAAAAGAAGATAAAAGATAAGTATGTAACCTTTACTGGTTTCCGCGGAGGTTTGAATACTGAAACTCTAGCGGCTTTGATAGCAAGGAGAGGTATGGGAGAAGTTTTCCGAAGAGCTGTTTATCGCATGTTGCCAAATAACAAGCTTCGTGATAAAAGAATGAAGAATCTTACTATTAAGGAATAAAGTATAATGACACCGATAAAATCAACAACAAAATATTTTGAAGCAGTAGGACGTCGCAAAACAGCTGTAGCTCGTGTACGACTATTTATCGGTGCAAAATCAGCTTATGAGATCAATGAAAAGTCTCTAGAAGAGTATTTTCCTACAAAAGAGATGCAACAGACAGTTACTGATGCTATCACTCATGCTAAAGCTGCAGAGAAGTTCCGTATCACTGCAAAAGTTAACGGTGGTGGTATATCAGCACAATCAGAAGCTGTACGACACGGTATATCGAGAGCACTACTCGTATATGATGTAGAGATAAGAGGTCGTCTAAAGAAACTTGGATTTTTGAAAAGAGATGCTCGTGCAAAGGAGCGTAGGAAGTTCGGTTTGAAGAAAGCTCGCAAGTCTTCACAGTGGAGCAAACGCTAGTTTGCGACACCCTGAGATTGTCGAATGGTGGAGTAAGAGATAATTGCAACACCCTTTTCACTTCCTCCAATCGGCTAGTGAGAGGTGGTATTCTGATCATTGTAAACATTTCGTAGCCTCATATCGGAAATGAAAAGGGTGTTGCAATTGATTTTCTTTCACTTCCTCCAATCGGCTGAGTTGGAGGTGGTATTCTGATCATTGTAAACATTTCGTAGCCTCATATCGGACGCATAGTCTCTTTTTTTGTGTATAATGGTCGCATGAAATCATTTTGGAAAAAAATCCTACCTGGTAATCATGATTATAATAGTAAGAGGCGTATTCGCAATAGTAGGGAGATCAATCCAAATGAAATATTGATGGATAGTAGTAATATTCCTAGGTTTGATACGTCTCAATTTGAGGGAAGGATAGAAAAACCTATATCACGATTTTCTATATATATTCTAGGTGTTTCATTCATTATTATTGCTGGTATATTCATTTTTCAAGCTATGTACATGCAAATATTACATGGTGATCAATATCTTGCACGTAGTGAAAAGAATATGTTGCGACCTATACCTATATTTGCTGGTCGTGGTGCTATCTTTGATAGGAATGGTATGGAACTTGCTTGGAATGCTCCTGCAGATGAATTACCTGGGGGTATCTTTTTTGGTAGAATATCAAGTTCTAGTCCTATGTCTATCGCTAGTGATATTCAGAGTTTAGTTTCAACTAGAGAGTATGCTACTTCTTCAGGTCTATCTCATACTTTGGGTTATGTGCAGTATCCTTCGAAAGATAAAAATGGATTTTATTATAGGGATGATTTCGAAGGTATTGCTGGTGTTGAAAAATATTATAATACTGAATTGAAGGGTAATGCAGGATCTAGGCTCGTAGAAGTTGATGCTATAGGCAATATTGTTTCTGAAAACATAGTGCATTCACCTGTTCAAGGTAATGCATTGACACTTTCTATCGATAGCAAAGTTCAGTCTGCTCTCTATGGGAATATAAAAGATATTGCAGAAAGAGTTGGTTTCTCTGGTGGTGCTGGAATAATAATGGATGTGAATAATGGTCAGATATTGGCAATAACTAGTTATCCGGAATATAGTTCACAGGTCATGTCTGATCGAGCTGATCAGAAGGCAGTGAGAGCAGAATTGAATGATCCTAGATTGCTCTTTTTGGATAGAGCTGTAGATGGTCTATATACTCCAGGATCGATCGTGAAGCCCTATATGGCTATTGGTGCGCAAAATGAGGGTGTTATCGACCCATCTACCGTGATTGTTACTACAGGCTCTATTTCAATACCAAACCCATATGACTCCACCAAGTCTACAGTTTTTCGTGATTGGAAGAACTTGGGTCCAGTAGATATGAGACACGCTATAGCTATGTCTTCAGATGTATATTTCTATACTGTGGGTGGCGGATATAAGGATCAAAAAGGCATGGGTATTATCAAGATTGATAAATATTTGCGTATGTTTGGTCTCGGTACTACGACTATGGATGGAACTCACTCGGTATTATTATCCAAGGCTGGTACTATTCCGACTCCTGAGTGGAAGAAGATAACTTTTGATGAGAGTTGGTATATTGGAGATACCTATCATACCGCTATTGGTCAATATGGTTTCCAGGTTACATTGATACAGATGGTGCGAGCTATTGCTGCTATGGCAAATTATGGAAAAGTATTGACTCCTACTATTATCAAAGATGATATTACTCATATAGAGTCTAATGTTCCTATTCAAAGAAAATATTTTGACGTTGTACATGAAGGCATGCGTCTAAGTACACAGATCGGTACTAGCGTTGCTCTCAATGTTCCTTATGTGAAAATTGCAGGGAAGTCTGGTACTGCGGAGTTGGGAGTTTCTAAAGATAAAGTCAATTCATGGATAACTGGTTTCTGGCCATATGACAACCCAAAATATGCTTTTGTTGTGACACTCGAAAAAGGTTCTGTGCACAATCTGATCGGTGCAGCCGCTGCTATGCGTCAGCAGCTAGATTGGATGAATGTGAATACGCCGGAGTATTTCAAATGATTTATTGCGGGCTAGTTGGTGTAGGTTGGTATTAGATTGGCGTTGGTGTACCGTAATATATATTCCTCAGCTTCCAAATCTGATAAAAAAGCGTAGAATACAGCCATATCTTAATAAGAAAAGAGAATTTTAGAATACAAACAATAATATGAAGAAAATATTTATACAAAATAAAGGAATATCAGTAAAAATATCCAAAAATGGTGACGATTATATTTCTCTGACTGATATGGCTAGATTTAAAGATTATCGTGCTGCAGTCGTCATTTCTAATTGGCTTAGCACGAAATACACTATTCAATTCATTGGTGGCTGGGAACAAATGCATAACCCGACTTTTAAAGTCATTGAATTCCATGACTTTAGAAATGAAGCTGGTTCTAATGGTTATGTAATTTCTCCTTCTGCATTTATTGCAAAAACGAATGCTATAGGTATTAAATCAACTTCTGGTAGATACGGCGGCACCTTTGCTCATAAAGACATAGCATTCGAATTTGCCACGTGGCTTTCTCCGGAATTCAAGCTCTATTTCATAAAAGAATTCCAGCGATTGAAAATAGAGGAAAATGAGCGACTTCTAAAACTCAATGAGAGTGCTATATCTCAGATGAGATCACTCTTGGTGAATTCTAGTGTAAAGAAGCTTGGGGCGGATTTATTGAGTAGCATCGGACTGTGAGCATCGTCGGTGGATTGAACTAGGCAGTATTAGCATTGGTATGTTATTCACGTTATAATTAAAAGTGTAATTTAATCACACATTACAAACACACATTAATAACAATTAAGTCATCAAATAATTTAATAATTTATTACCACCTCTATTAATATGAAACAATCTATAGCCACTCTAGCTCTGTTATTCTCCCTAACTCTCGCAACCTCCTCTGCACATGCAGCAAATACAGTTCCTGGCTGCCCACAGGGCTATAACTGTATACCAATAGTTCAAACTGCAGCAATAGTATGTCCTACAGGCTATAGATGTATACTGAATTCGAGCACTAGTGGTACTGAGAATGCAGGTAATGCAGCTAATACAGGAACTGCAGCTCGTACCTATGTACCAGGTTCGTATTACAATAGTTATTTTGGTGGTTTGAATAGTGGAGCTGCAAATAACAATGCAGGCGCTAGTCTGGGTGGAAATCAGTCATGGAGTACACTCTACGCAAGTACGACTGCTACTAGTACTACTTCATATGTATATTCAGCTCCTAGTGCCACAGCGCTCAGTGTTGGTGCACAGCTCGATGCTATCATTGCGAGGGCACCGACGACTTGGACAACAATTGATCCGTTTGTTCAGCTTGGTAATATAACAAAATCTAGTGCTATTACACCGTTGACTTTTGGCTACTATGCTACAGATGAAGGTTCGCATTTGAAATCAATGTGTGGTGTAAATCAATTTTTGAATATGCTTGTTAAGCCATATGGTTGTATAGACAATTTTGCAACCAATGCACCTATAGTATTGAATCCAGCTATACCATTCGATCCAAATAGTGAACCACTTTCAGATTATACAGTTACAGATCCATATTGTTCTGGTGTTACAGCTGCTCCAAATTCTGGGTCACCAATCATGATACGTGACACAAGTTCGAATAATAGAGATAGTAGTCCGAATTATAATAGTTTGGTACAAAAACAAAATTGTGTTGTTGGTGAAGCATATAAGAATCAGCCTTATATCAATCCATGGGTAACTGTCAATAATCTTTATGGATTGGTAGAGGTGTCTCATCAGAACCAGACTACTCAAAAAAATACTGTAGGGTCAAATTATTGTGAAAATTCTATATCATTGGTTGATGCCAAAAAGCGAAATGATGAGTTGTTGGCAGGTGGAATTCATAGTGACCTTTATACTAGCAATGCGAGATTGTATGCACCATTTCAGTTTTCATTATATGATGCTGAGATGTATTTGAGATACGTTTACGCTCCTATTGGACAGAATAAGGGTATGTATTTATGGTGGAATGGTGCCGAGTCCAATTATGTGCATTCAGAAGATTTTATTACGATATATAAAATAGGTGATATAAAAAATCCAGAATTTTTAGCATTGTTCAACTCTCTTCAGGTTGGAACGTTCAAAACAGGAGGGGTGGTATTGGAGAGGTGTCTAGATACTGGTTATATATCGAACCTTCCAGCGGTAGCAGGGCATTATCAGGCAGAAATCATGCGTGCCAAGTCGCTTGGTTTGATCCAGTAATTGGATTCAATAAATAGAGGTATGTGTGTCAGACTATTATTGTACTACTCATGTTTGGTATGCTAATATTGCACTATGGATATAGAAGCAATCAAACCTGAAATTGCCAAAATTGCCGAGAAATATCGACTCGATTTTGTCGTTCTTTTCGGTTCACAGGCTACTGGGAGAACGCACCCCAAAAGTGATGTGGATATCGGTGTTATTGGTCATGACAAGTTTGATATCATTAAGTTAATGACAGATATGGACAAAATCTTCAAACGAGATGATGTCACTGCAGTTGACTTGAGTAGGGCATCACCCACGCTCATGTACGCGATCGTTCATGACGGTAAGCTTTTATATGAGCGTGAAAGAGCTTTGTTCATGAAATGGAGATTCTATGCTATTAGGACATGGATGGAAACTGATTGGCTTCGCCAGTTGTCTTATAAGAATCTCATTGAGTGGGCTAAACAAATATAATGAATATTGACGCACAAAACATCCTGCGCAACAAGATCCTTCTTTTACAGAAGTATTTGAAAATGTTGAAACCATACTTAGCCATCAAGGATGATGAGTTACTTCATAATAATGACAAACGTCTCGCTATGGAAAGGGTATTTCAACTTGTTGTCGATGAATCTATAGATATAAATGGCATTTTAGCTTACCAGCTCGGCGGGACAATCCCAGATTCTCTGAAGTCCTCATTTTTTGAAATCGTTCCACTTGATATCATTGACCATAATTTTGCACTACAAATAGCTGAGTCAGCTAAAATACGTAATCAATTGACTCACGATTATGAAAAACTTACTGATTCAGAGATAGTGGCTTCCATTCGAAAGTTTCATGTTATGTACCTAATATATGAAAAAATACTGGTTGATAAATTTGTTGCACCAAGTTGTTAATAATATATTAAAAACACACTTGAGTTTGGCGAGCTTTTCTGCTATAATTTCCAGATTAGCTTATTAACTTAAGTGTTTAACTTATAACATGTCAACCGAAGTACAATATTTAACGAGTGAGAAGCGGGCTGAATTGGAGAAAGAGTTAGGTCATCTAAAGACTGAGCGTAGAAAGGAGGTCGCTGAACATCTAGAATATTCCAAGAAATTGGGAGATCTTTCTGAAAATGCAGAGTATCATCAAGCTCGTGAAGAGCAAGCTGAAGTTGAGGATCGTATACGCAAATTGGAGGTATTACTCAAGAATGCATTGATGATAGAAGCTGTAGGAAATGATGTCATAGCGATCGGGTCAACATTTCGTTTACAAAAAGATAAAGATAATAAGTCATATATCTATACAATAGTTGGATCAGAAGAAGCTGATATGACGCATGGTAAAATATCAAATATTTCACCATTGGGTTCTGCACTTTTGGGACATAAGAAGGATGATAAAGTAAAGGTTCATACTCCAAAAGGTGTTATTGAATATACAGTTGTTATTATTAAGTAAATGGATCCCCAAAGATGGCTTCATTAGAAGAACTTAGAAAAATTCGATTGGGGAAACTGGAACTTTTAAAAAAAGCTGGTATAGATCCATATCCAGCGAAAGTTCCTAGAACTTTCTGTTTGGAGGATGCAAGAAAGAATTTTGAAGAATATGAAAAGAGCGCAAAGCCTGTTTCACTCTGTGGACGTATCATGGCTATAAGGGGACAGGGCGCTATACTCTTTTTGGTACTTGATGATGGAAAGTCTACTTTTCAGGCTGTAGTAAAAGTTGACACTTTGGATAAAAAACTTTTTGATCTACTCATTGAAGCTGTTGATATAGGTGACATCATAAGTGTCACTGGTACTTTGTTTACCACAAAGAGGGGAGAGCAAAGCATACTCGTTACTTCATGGACTATTGCAGCCAAATCTCTTTTACCGCTTCCGGAAAAGTGGCATGGTCTAACTGATCCAGATGAGAAATTCCGCAAGAGGTATCTAGATTTTATCATGGACACAGAGGTGCGTGAGATATTCAAGAAAAAGGCAAAATTTTGGGACGTGACTAGACAATTCATGAAAGATGAAGGATTTCTAGAGGTTGAAACACCAACACTTGAGACAACAACTGGCGGTGCTGAAGCTACTCCTTTCAAGACACATCATAATGACTATGATATCGATGTTTATCTGCGCATTTCTGTAGGAGAATTGTGGCAGAAGAGACTTATGGCTGGCGGATTCCCAAAGACCTATGAGATCGGTAGGGTCTATAGGAATGAAGGATCAAGCCCAGAACATATGCAGGAATTCACCAATCTTGAGTTCTATTGGTCATATGCCGACTACAATGATGGTATGGAGCTTGTTGTCAAAATGTACAGAAAATTGGCACAAGAAGTATTCGGTACTACGAAGTTTACTTATAAAGAATTTAGTTTTGATCTCGCCGACGAATGGAAAAAGATTGACTATGCAGAGGAGATCTTGAAGCAGACGAGTATAGATATTCATTCTGCAACTGATGCAATGATCAAGGATAAGTTGCAAGAATTGAAAGTTAGTTATGATGGTACAAATCGCGAGCGTTTGATAGATACTCTATGGAAGACTTGTCGCAAGAATATTGCGGGTCCTGCATTTTTGATCAATCATCCTACACTAGTTGCACCTCTTGCAAAAAGTGTTGCAGGTAATACAGGAATTGTTCAGATGTTCCAACCTATCATTGGTGGCTCCGAGATCGGACGTGGTTATTCTGAGTTGAATGATCCTATAGATCAGCGCAAGAGATTTGAAGAGCAAAATAAACTTCTAGAAGGCGGTGATACGGAGGCCATGATGCCTGATTGGGAATTTGTAGAAATGTTGGAGCATGGTATGCCACCTACTTGCGGCTATGGTTTTGGTGAGAGACTTTTCGCAGTGCTGATCAATAAACCGTTGCGTGAGGTTACGATGTTTCCGCTCATGAAGGGGAAATAGGCTGATTGTTGTAATTGATCCTTAGTTTAATAACCAATTACGAAAAAAGTATTTATCATGGTATAATTTTCTTAATGAAATCAAAAATTGATTCATCTCATATTTTTGTACTGATCGGATCTTGTTTGCTTCTAGTTGCGATCCTGTTTACTCAAAAAGATTATATTCAGAAAGAGGCACGCTTAGTTTTGTCTCTTATTGGTACCAAATCCATGTTGGCTCAAGTTACAAGCCCAAGTAGTAATGTTGAACATTTTTCTTCATGTCCATCTACCAATAATCTATATACAGAAATGTTAAGGCAGTTTGGTGCTCGCATTGCTGACAATACTACCTCTATTCCATCTGATGCAACTACCGATGTGAATAGAAATCCAGCTTTTTTGCGTACATGGTTTACTGGGTCTACTGGGGGGGGTGGTCTAGATCTTACTGGTCGTAGTGATTCATCAAATGGATATGTATTGATCAGTCCTAGGCACGCTGTTACTGCTTGGCATTTATTGGGTAATGGTCTTGATATAGGTAAAACAGCAACATTTGTAAATAAGGCTGGAACTAGCTTTACGAAAACAATTGTAGGAATAAAGCAGGTTGCAACACCCGTCAATCAATATGGAACTGATATTGCTGTTGTTGTATTTGATAGTGATGTTGATGTTAATAATTCAATTCCATATTATCCTCTACTTTCTAACTCGGATTTGTTAAGTCGGATTCCTGGAAAAGCTCCAGTAATGTTTTTTGATAAATTTGGTGATTATCTCATACGCAGTATAGAAATACTTTCATCTGGAATGGGAAATATACATGCTTTTCCACCAAGTTCTTTGTTTTATCCATATGGCCTAGAATCACAAACATTAGTTTTACCAAATTCACTCATAACAACAAGTTATGCCGGTGATTCAGGTCACCCGAGTTTCTATATTATTAATAATAAATTAGTTTTGGCATCAGTAGCATCTATTGGTAGTCAGGGAACTACTCTGGGTGCATATATACCACAAATAAACCAAGCAATGACAGAACTAGATCAGAGTTTTCCTGATCTTACTCACTATCAGGTGACTACTATGGACATGTCATGTTTTCCTCCGCAGTCATTTAGTCAAACAACTATACAAGCTCAGTCATTCAGTGTGAACGATGCTGCTCCAGTCGATACTGTAGTTGGAAGAGTCATTTATAATCGAACAAACAATATATTATCTACAAATAGTTTTACTATTAGCAGTGGTAATACTGGTGGAGCATTCGCCATTGATTCTACTGGACAAATCAAAGTTGCAAATTCATCTGCTGTAAATCATCAAACTAACCCAACATTTACTCTAGGTATAACTATGAAAGAAGAATATCCTGCACCAGATAATAGTACAGTAGATGACACAGGTATAGTCACGATAAATGTGCCTGCTGGATCAACTCCTCCACCAAATAATCCTCCCGTAAATCCACCACCTTCAGCTGATACAACATTGCCGGTCGTAACTGCATTCGTCATTCCTTCTACGTCTACATCTCTAACTATTCCCATTACGACATTCACTGCAACTGATAATGTTGGAGTAGTTGGTTATAAGATTACTGAGATAGCTATGAAGCCAAGTATTGATCCGAATACTGTAAATGTTGCATCTGTTTATAATGCCAATCAGTTATTATCGAGTGGTTGGACAGCTAGTGCACCGACTACATATACATTTGGATCTATTGGATCAAAAACTCTTTATGCTTGGGCTATAGATTCAGCGGGGAATGTTTCAAATAGTGTAAGTCGTTCTATCACAGTAACTTCTCCACCATTACCAAATAGTGCACCTGTTTTAGCTGCTATAGGTAATAAGACAGTGAATGAGAATTCAGCCATATCTTTTGTTGTTTCTGCTACAGATACGAATAATGATATTCTTACATATTCTGTATCTGGTTTACCAAGTGGTGCAGTATTCAACAGTAGTACAAAAACATTTTCTTGGACTCCTTCATATACGCAATCTGGAATATACACTGTTATTTTTTCTGTAGCAGATCTAGGTGGTTTGATTGATTCTCGGACAATTACCATTACAGTTTCGAATATAGGACGTGCTCCTATAGCAAATGCGGGCATAGATCAATCAGTAATATTGCAGGGAACTCCCGGCCTATCTGCAAGTGGATCTTCTGATCCTGATGGTGGCACACTTACATATAGATGGACAAAAATTTCTGGTCCAGGAAGCGTAACATTCTCAAATTCATCAAGTCTTTTTACAGATGTTACGTTTGGAACAGAAGGAACATATGTTTTTCAGGTATTAGTTTCCAATGGAACACTTTATTCTACCGATACCATATCAGTGACTGTAAGTCTAGTTCCGGTGTCGTCATTTTCTATAGTATCTCAATCTGGTTCCAATGGTACTATAAGTCCATTTGGCACAAATTCTGTGAGTGCTGGAAATAATAAATCATTTAGTTTTAGTTCAGCTTCTGGTTATCGGGTAGCTAGTATTACAATCGATGGAACTTCTATTTCCTATACGAATGATTCTTTTACATTCAGTAATGTTAGTGCCAATCATACTATTTCAGTCTCATTTACGAAAAAAACAGTACCACCGACAGTACCGAATAATTTGAATCAAAATCCTCCTCCATTAGTAAATCCAAGCTCAGTTATTACTCCAACTCCTATTAGTACAAACCCACCTCCTAATGTTCCTAGTCTAGTTCCAGTTGTAAATCAAAATAATTCATTAGCAACTCGTACTATAATACCTGTGGTTGAAACTGAGCAAAATAATACAAATAACGATCTTATTCTTACATCAACTACAATAGCAGCACCAATACCAGAATCGACAAAAGGTTTTATTCAATTTATGTGGTCATATGTTACTAGTACAGTATCTTCAGTATTATCATTCTTTAGAAATCTTTTCTAATTCTTTTATTTAAGAGTTTGGTACTTTTTTGTGTATCTATTTTTATTGAATAATTTTGTTATCCACAGCTTATCCACTGCTATTTATTTGTAAATGATATATGAAGTGGGGTATAATATCCATTAAGTGGGATGAAGTGGAAAAGGTTATTTTCTCATAATTTAAATATTTTGAAGAAAAGCCATAAATTCATTTCTCTCGCGTTCATATGATCATCGGCGAATTCCGACATACTATCGACGACAAGAACCGCCTATCTCTTCCTGCAAAGTTCCGAAAGGAAATGGGGAAGAAAGTGGTTATCACCCCAGGACTCGATTCCTGTCTCTTCATCTTTACGATGAAAGAATGGGAGAATATTTCTGGGAGACTGTCGGCCGGAGATTCATCGATGCTGCAGGCGGACAATCGAGGCTTCAATCGTTACTTATTTGGAGGAGCGGTTGAAGTCGAGGTTGATGCAGCTGGTCGTATGTTATTACCAGAATATATTCGTGAGCGAGCCAAACTCAAGGATAATAAAGTTGTATTCATAGGTGTTGGCGATCGTGCTGAACTATGGGATGAATCCATTTGGGATGCATATCGCAAAGATATTGAGAGTAAGGCTGACAAGTTGGCAGAAAAACTTGGTCAACTAGGTGTCAAATAAGATGCAGAATGATTTTAATAATGAAGATAAGAGTATTCATGAGTCAGTTCTTTTACAAGAGGTAGTCCGACTATTGTTAAGTCCTTTTTGGGGTGATGGCGCTTCGCACCAAAGAAGAATTCAGGGACACGGTAGCAGCCCATGGTATCTAGATGGAACACTTGGAGGTGCTGGACATGCGAAAGCTATTGCGAAAGCGTTGGAGGGTAACTTGAATGTCATAGCTCTAGACCAGGACGTGCAAGCTATAGATAGAGCACGTACAACATTGGCTGGCAAACTGAATGAAGGGAATAGACTCATCCTAGAATGCGAGAATTTCCGTAGTTTAGACAAGGTATTGGAGAAGCATGGGATTACTGGGGTAGATATGATACTTCTCGATCTTGGTTTCTCTTCAGATGAATTGGAATATTCAGGAAAAGGGTTTTCATTTCAAAAAGATGAACCATTACTCATGACCATGGGTGACCCATCAAGACATATGTTCACTGCTAGAGATATAGTCAATCGTTGGTTAGAAGAAGATATAGCAAATGTAATATATGGTTATGGTGAAGAGAGGTTCGCAAGGAGAATTGCTCATTCTATCTTGAATTATAGAGCAAAGAAACAGATTGATACGACATTGGAATTGGTAGAGATCATAAAGACGAGTGTTCCAGCATTTTATAAGAAAGGCAAGACTAATCCAGCAACAAAGACATTTCAGGCTTTACGCATAGCGGTAAATGATGAACTTGGAGCATTGAAAGAGGGTATAAATAAAGGATATGAATATTTGAATACAGGAGGTCGCATGGCAGTCATCTCATTTCATAGCTTAGAAGATAGAATAGTTAAGGATTTTTATAAAGAAAAACAAAAAACTGGTGCAAAAATTTTAACAAAGAAACCAATAATTGCTAGCGATCAAGAGAGAGCAGAGAATCCCAGGTCACGTAGCGCAAAACTAAGAGTAATAGAGAAACCATAATTCAATATTCATTATTCATTATTCACATACAATGACAAAAACAATAGTAAATACAATTAATGTTACGAACCAGTATAGAACACATCTTGCTTATACTCTGATCGGTTGTTGTATGCTCATGATTGCTTTCTATATTTTCAATGTATACAGGATCATATCGAGTACTATCGCACTACAGAATGTACAGAGCCAAACTGCGATCCTAGAAAGTGGTGTTCAGAATCTAGATTCAAAATATTTGGAGCTTCTGAATCAGATAACTCCTGATACATTGGTTTCTCATGGTTTCACTCCTGGTAAGGTCAGTACTTATATATCTCGTAACCCATCAATCGGTTCTATAGCTTCTGTAGTACATGAATTATAATCAGCGTATCCGTGCAAGGATAGTATATGGCATAGTTATAATATTGGCTCTAGTCTTAGCTATCAAACTTTATACTATACAGATCGTAAAGGGTCAGATCTATGCTGCAAAAGCTGATAAACAGTATATAAAACCAGGTAAATCTCAATTTGATAGAGGAACCATATTTTTCCAATCGAAAGATGGCACAAAAGCAGCAGCTGCAACTATCGGTAGCGGCTATTTGGTATATATGAATCCATCACAGGTGAAAGATGCTGAACAGGCTTACGAAGCTTTGTCACAGTATATAAAATTGGATAAGAATGATTTTATTGCAAAAGCAAATAATAAAAAGGATTTATATGATGAGTTGGCACATAGAGTGGACTCTAGTATCGCTACATCTATAAGATCATTGTCATTGACTGGTATAGGTATACTCAAGGAAACATGGAGGATATATCCTGGAAATACTACTGCAGCTCATGAACTCGGAATAATAGGGCAGAATTCATCGGGTCTTATCGAAGGTAGGTATGGACTTGAAAGTATGTACGAAAGCACTTTATCAAGAGTTGGAAATAGATCGTCAACTATCAATGTATTTGCTCAGCTATTTTCTGGTGTTAAAGATGCTGTTTTTGGTGGTCCAAATAATTATGGTGATATTGTAACCACTATAGAACCGAGTACGCAGAAATATTTGGAAACCGTATTATCTAGTACCTTAATTAAATGGAATCCTGATGAGATCGGTGGGATCGTGATCGACCCTAGTACTGGTGAGATTATCGCTATGGCTTCATTACCATCCTTCAATCCTAATGATACATCACTAGTCGAGAATGCTAATATTTTCTCAAACCCACTCGTAGAGCATGTCTATGAAATGGGTTCTATCATGAAACCATTAACTATGGCTATGGCACTAGATACTGGTGTAGAGACTATTGATTCTACATATAATGATACTGGAACACTCACTCTGAATACGAAAAAGATCTCGAATTATGATGGGAAAGCACGTGGTGTGATACCCATGCAGCAGATTCTCAGTCAATCTCTGAATGTCGGCGCTGCGACTATAGCTATGAATGTTGAACATACATTGGGTACAGCTACTGTATTCAAATATTTTAGTAATTATGGTTTTGGACAAAAAACTGGTATTGACCAACCCAATGAAGCTACTGGAATCATTAGTAATTTGAAATCTGGACGAGATATTGAGATCGCTACGGCTGCTTATGGTCAGGGTATAGCTGTATCTCCTGTTGAGATGGTTCGTGGTCTTTCTATTTTGGCAAATGGTGGATATATGATCACTCCACACTTGGTTAAGAAAATTGATCTGACCGATGGTACGTCGAAACTGATCAGTATTGAGAAGAAAGGTCCTGTTTTGAAGAAGGTAAGTGTTGATCAAGTTACTGGCATGCTCATAAAGGTTGTTGATGATGTTATATCCAAGGCTCACCCTGACATTCACTTCGAAAATTATAGCGTTGCAGCAAAAACTGGTACTGCACAAATAGCTGATCATGTTAATGGTGGATATTATGCGGATAAATATTTGCATTCATTCTTTGGATATTTCCCAGCTTATAGTCCAAAGTATCTGGTTTTTCTATATCAGGTATATCCGAAAGGAGCGCAGTATGCGTCTGATACTTTGACTGATCCGTTTAGTGAGATTACTAAGTTTTTGATCGATTATTATAATATTGCACCTGATAGGTAACTATTGTAGTGGTTACCTATTTAAGCATTACAGGGTATTAGTATCAGTCTAACTTTGTGCTATATTTATATAGTAATATGAAATTTATCAAAAATATATTGGTTTACATACTATTACTTGAGTCGAGACTGATCATCAGTAAATACAAGCCATTTATCGTGGCCGTTACTGGTAGTGTAGGTAAAACATCTACTAAGGATGCTATTTTTTGCGTATTGAAGGATCAGAGTAAATATGTGAGAAAGAGTGAAAAGAGTATGAATAGTGAGATCGGTTTGCCTCTGACTATTATCGGTGTACCAAATGCATGGAAAAGTATTTCTGGGTGGATCCATAATGTGAGTCGTGGGCTCAGCCTAATTCTGTGGAAGAACGATTATCCTGATTGTCTTGTTCTAGAGATTGGAGCTGATCATCCTGGAGATATAAAGAAAATAGCAAAATGGTTGAGACCTGATATATCTGTTATTACGAAAGTTAGTAAAACTCCTGTTCATGTAGAGTTTTTCACTTCCCCTGAACAAGTTTTTGAGGAAAAAGCTGCATTGGCGGAAGCCGTGAGAGATGGTGGTTCACTAATATTGTTTGGTGATGATGCTAGTGTATCTGGTCTATCTGAAAGAGTTAAAGACCGAGGTGTAAATGTATTTCGCTATGGTACGACTCAGTTATTTGGCAGCGCGGTTATGAGTAAGGGGTTTGAAATCGTGTACAAATCTGTTGATGATATACGATATCCGGATGGCATTAAATTTAATATGGAATTAATTTCTACTCCAGACGCACAAGGAGTATTGAATACTTCCAATGGTTCGGTAACTATTTCGAATGTTATTGGCGAGACATATCAATATCCGATCCTAGCTGCAGCTGCAGTTGGTATGGCTAGAGGCATGTCTACAGAAAAGATCATTTCTAATCTTCAATCATATAATGCGCCGTTGGGTAGAATGAACCTTGTTCGTGGTATCAACAATTCAACTATTATTGATGATACATATAATTCGTCGCCTGATGCTACTATATCAGCACTCAAAGCACTGAAATCAATAGAGACCAACGGTTCGAGAATTGCGATCTTGGGTGATATGATGGAGCTCGGAAAATATGCTACTGACGAACATAGAAAGGTTGGTAGGGAAGCTGCTCTGGTTGCCAATACACTGATCACGGTTGGACCGCGGTCTCGTGCAACTGGAGATGAGGCTATCCGTTCTGGTATGGACTCTAGGAAAGTTTTTTCATATGATTCTACAGATGATGTTATAAATGCTGGGGTACCCATTGTTTCAATTGGTGATATTGTTCTTGTAAAAGGATCTCAGTCTGTTCGCATTGAACGTATTGTAAAATCTATGCTAGCGAATCCTGATCAAGCTTATAAATTGTTGGTTAGGCAGGAGGATGAGTGGCTGGAGAAGAAGTAAATATTGAATATTTAATCTTGAATGATTCATAAAATTGTGTTACTTTATATTTTAGTGTGAGGCTTGGACATGGAATAATATATGGCTCTATCGTCTAATGGTTAGGACACGGCCTTCTCAAGGCTGGAATCGGGGTTCGACTCCCCGTAGAGTCACCCTCAACAAGAAGTCTCGTTTGAAAGGAGACAAATCCCTTTTTAACCTTGAATTGCAAGGTATTTTCGGATAATGAAAGTTCTGAAAAAATTACACGCATGATTTGCTCTTTTTCATGCGAATTCGCAAAAGACCAATATGCTGCACTGTCTTTCAGTAGTTCTGAAAGTTTTATGATGTCTTTGATAACCTCATGCATGGCTTGATCCGAAGTCTGTTCTTCGCCCTGCAAACCTGTGAGTTCGCCATGAAGTCTGTTTTCTTCTTCGAGATATGACTCTGCTGAATAGGTTCCGGCTATGAGTAGGTCTAGCTTATTGGTGTGTAAAAACTTGAGCTTCTCCCTGATCTTCTTCTTTTGGCCTTCATTCACCTCAAGGTTAACAGTTCGCTTCTCCTCAAATATGGCTATGTCAGTTGTAGTTCGAGCATCTATCTCTACAAGTTCCTTATCAGTAAAGTAAAGGTTAGATAGTATATCTCCGATTTTGTTCTCAATAAAATTAATATTGAAGTTTCTTTTTGGATTGGTGCAGTCATCTGGGCATCGGGAGTTGAAGTACTGGATACCTTTCTTCATGTAGGGTGTGTAGACTCGGCTGCACAGAGCGCAGCGGATCATGCCTCTATGATAGAGATCGAGCTTATCTGTGTAATGCACACTCGTCTTTCTTTGATATCCAACCGTATATTGTGTTATCTGACACTCCATGATCTTTTACGGCTTGTGCTACTGATATACCTTCATTCTTTATTCTGTTAATTATTTGTTCCTTTAGCTCCGGTGATATTTTATGTGTTTTCATATTCCTTATATATTTAGTTATTTCTATTAATTATACAAGATTGGTGTCTTAAATTTGGGGGGAGGGCCAGGTGCAAAAAGTGGTAGGTCAAATATCGTAGTGGATCCGCTTGATCCATCTCGAAAAGTATTGGAAATTAAATACCCACAAGGAAGAGTTGGTCAAGAAGAAGATGGAGGAGGTGCTCAATGGAGACTTCGATTTGAGGAATCATTTGATAAATGTACAGTCGAGTATCAAGTTATGTTTCCCATAGGTTTTAAATTTGTAAGAGGTGGAAAATTGCCTGGTCTAGGTGGAGGTACTTCACCTGGTGGTGGAAAGAAATCTGATGGATCAGATGGATTTTCTGCTCGAATAATGTGGCGAGAACAAGGTGAGATTTTTCAATATATGTATTGGATGGAACGAGCACCAGAGAAGAATTGGGGCGATGATTTACCTTGGACCGATATGAATGGCGATCAGAAACCCTTCCGATTTATTCCTGGCCAATGGCATACACTTAAGACAGAAATTACCATGAATACTCCTGGGGATAGAGATGGACAAGTCATATCATGGTTTGATGGAAAGCTCGCGTTGTCATGTACCGGAGCCTTCAGAGCTAAAGGTGCTACTTTTGGAATCGATAATCTGAATTTTACTACTTTCTTTGGTGGTAATACACCTGATTGGGCACCAACTAAAGATGAGGTTGTTTACTTTGCAGATTTTAAGATAAGTAGCTAACTTTATAAAGTTCTGTAGTCCACACTTTTGCTTGACTTTTGACACTGATTCAGCTAGTATATAAGAGTATTTCTACTGAGAAGCACTGCATAAGGTTCCGTCCTTATGTGGTGTTTTTCTTTTTCGTCTCAAACTTATACTCTAGTTTGTCTTTCAAATCATACATGTATTGAATCTTATCCTTAGCAGTCTGCTTCAGAAGGGTGGAGCAGTTTTTTTCATCTGAGCTCATAACTGCTTTAAGTTTACCTTTCTCTCCGAGATGCTGGACCAGTGAGTAGAAGTCTCCATCGCTCGAAACAACAACCGCTTGTTCGTATTCGGCAATATCGATCATGGCTTGGAGGACAAGATCGGCATCGACATTTCCTTTTATCTTTCCGTCTGCATCTGGAATTGTTGGTTTGAATTTCAATATGAATCCTGCTTCCTGGAGTTTATCGTAGAGTTTCTGGTTGAGGGCAACAAAGCCAATGAACATATACGCCTTCTCAACTCCATATTTTTCATGGAGGTATACTCGGAACTTCTTGTAGTCCAATTTCCAACCCTGCTTCTGTATGCCTAGGTTTAAATTCTGACTATCGATGAATACGTAATTCTTTGCTTTTAATATCATGGGAGAAATTGTATCACAAAATGTTTGAAAATCATCGTGAGAACGTGTGAATGTTGTGAACTTTCTGGCAGGGTACTCCATTTATTTCATAACTATCGCACTCAACTCTTGAATCACAAATTTGGTATAATCCTTAATACCGGTCAGTTCTGAAAGCCAAGCTGAGTGGTCACATAATTTGTGCTATTATATTTATTATGATTATACGCATCATATCTATGATATTGGGATTTTATATGCTCTTCTGGGTCTTTTTACGACATGTAAAAAATAATAGATATAGTAATTGGTGGCACCATTTTTATGGAAAGCATCCAATCATAAGTGAGTTACTTTCAAACAAAAGTGACGTAGTTTCTATAGAAAAGGAACTTCGTTCGAGACATAATTCAAAACTGGCATCCTTTTTCATGATTATTTTGGCATTATATTTTATTTTGTATGCGGTGTTATAAGGAATTTTGATATTGGAAATAATAGAAATCTTGCATTTGCACACCTTGCGGCGGGTACGATCGAGCACGATCCTGCTCCATCCTCTTCCGAGGATTCATGAAATTGCTAAGGAAGTTGACGATGATGATAGAGCTGCCTACTTTCGGCAAGTTCGTAACGGCATGCTGATCCGAATGTCACTTCTAAAGGCGCTATGCAGTTAGATCTGTAGCGTGTTTAGCTAGTGAGTCGAATGTGTGGATGCCCTTGGCGTATTCTTCAAATATCATTTTGATGAAAGGAGCGTAAGTCGGATGTGGAGTAAGGTTAGCCCCTTTTTCTGTCCTACAATAGCCCATAGGAGCCTGCCAGACCCATATTCCTTGCTTGATTCGTTCTTTCATACCGTTGACGCTTCTTTCGGTGCGAACATTGTTATCGAATTCTGCGAAGGCGGAGAGAATGCCTTCCATCATTTTACCAACAGGGCTATCGCTGATCGGTTCAGTAACTGATTTCAATTCAGTATGATATTTTTTAAGTGTTTGCCTGACGGTAATGTGATCAGCTTGGTTTCGAGCGAAGCGATCGAGCTTGTACACGACAAAATAATCGACAGCATTCTTTTTATCCGAGCAGAAGCTGATGGCGTTGATGAATTCGGTACGATCGGCCGTCTTGGCTGATTCTCCTTTTTCCACGAATACTTTCAAGACTTGAATATGTTCGGGAGCGCAGAATTCTCGGCAGACTTTTTCCTGTGATTCAAGAGAAGTACCATCCACCTGTTCTGTGGAGGAGACTCTACAATAAATTATTCCGTTTTTGAAAATATTTTCGTTCATGACGGTATTTTACTACACATCGGACGCAAGCGTGTTATCCTCAGTGGGATATTTGGAAACATTTTCGTCTTCATAATAATTCTTCATCGCCAATTCAGCCATGCGGTAGAGGAGGTCACGAATTTCAAGCGCTTCCGTGTCGGATACTTTGGCCAATTCCGGATCAATCTTTTTCAATTCAGCAATATCAATCATAGGAGTAGGTCGAGATCCGGAACGACATCATTAAGTGACTGTGTCCTCTCGAGGAGATATTGCTTGTATTCGACCTTGCCCTGATATTTGCTTGTGAATTCCTTCTGCTTGGCTAGATATGGTGCAGGAATCAGCGACGATATTGAATCGGCCTTGAATTGATCCAGTATTTCAATGGGCTTATGTAATCCGCGACTTGAGAAGTACCGTTTCTGTCCATCAAGGCGGTCATCCTCGAAGTGCTTGACCAAATATTTTGATACATAGGCTCCGGCGTTGCTGACCTGATCAATTGCTCGAATACGCACGAAACCTTGGCCCCAGATATCAGCCAGAATATCCTTCAAGATGAATTGAAGGTTGAAGAATATGCTGTGATAGTGAACAACACCATCACGGCTAAAGTCCTGAAATTCGATAACGGTGATGTATTTCAGGAATGACTTTTTTGTATGGCCTAGCTCATAGTTAAGACGCTTGATAAAGTGAGAGAAGATCCTATTGGCAACCTTGATATCGCGAATTTCTTCTTTGAAGGTAAAGGTTGCGAAGACTGGAGGGTGCGGAGTATTGTCAGACTTCTGCCATTTCCATGCGTTGGCATTTACGAGCCGTCGCAGTTTGAAATTGGAGCGTTGCATGGAACGCTTTCTCGATTCAATCGTTGACCCAGAGATGATGAGCTTGGAGTGAGTGAGTTTAGTTACCAAGATTAAATTAGGCTAATAAGAGAGTTCTCTTTAAGTGTGCCTATAATAAGTTGCCTATAAGTTTCGGTTCTCTCTTCTAGGAGAGTAGCGTCAAGCGCCGATCCATACGACGTATGGACTGCCCACATGAGCTTATTGGTGTAATTGTAACTCCAGCAAAAATG
>CAIPHR010000084.1 GCA_903864905.1 uncultured bacterium | reverse complement strand
GAAAATACAATACAACTTGGTGATTAACAACTTATTCCGCAGGATTGAAAATTTGATGTATGTTGGTACTTGATAACTTATTTCGCAGAATTGAAAATACAATACAACTTGGTGCTTGATAATATATTTCACTTACTTGCCATATTTAGACACATTCGCAACCATTCCTGCCATCATTAGAGTAATTATGAGAGCAGTACCACCGTGAGAAACGAAAAGTAGTGGCACACCAGAGAGCGGTAGCAAGCCGAGCATGGCCGCCATGTTCACAAATGATTCTATAACAACGAGCATTGCTATACCGATCACCAATAAACCAGAGAAAATATCTGGTGCCCTATTGGCAATACGAAAAGCGCTAGCAACAAACATCAAATAAAATATGAGAAGAACAATACTACCTATAAAACCAAACTCTTCAGCAGCTACAGCAAAAATAGAATCATCGGTTGGTTGAGGTAAATATCCAAATTTCTGTACACTTTGACCGAAACCACGACCAGACATCTGACCAGAACCTATAGCTATCAATGACTGATTGATCTGATAGCTCGAACCTTGTGTATCAGTACTCATATTTAGATAGGTTTTTACACGTTGCAAAGCATACGGTCGAAGCAGGATGACACATAGAACCAATATACCCAATAACCCAGCAGCTATAGCCATATGACGTATTTTTACACCCCCAATTATGAGCATAGCGAGACCAGTAACAGCAATGATGACTAGAGTATCGGTATCTGATTGGACAAGAAGTAAGATACTCAGAATTCCTACTATTATAATATATGGTAATAATCCATATCTAAGTAAATTCAATCTATCTCTAGCGAATTGCGCCCAGGCAGCCATATAAATTATAAAAGCAATTTTCAATAATTCTGAAGGCTGAAATGACAAAGAACCAAATACCAACCATCGTGAGGCACCATTGTAGTGTAAAGCAAATTGTGGAATAAAAAGTAATAGATTTACACCGATCGCTCCAATGAGTATGAAAAGGGCAGATTTCTTTAACCACGTATATTTAATTTTTGAAAATATAAAAAAGAAAATGATACCGATCACCAAGCTGATCGCTTGTTTCGCTGCACTTCCTCCAAAATTTGATCCAGTCTGCGCCAAAAGACCCAACGATGCTGAAAGGAATATGACAAACCCAGCTATAGTTAGGATTCCTACAGAGAATAGGAAAAACTTATCTATTTTATTACGACTCTGTGACATTTGGTATTTCTTCTCTAAGATTTTGGTCACCTTGAGATACTCTATCTAATTTGAAACTTTCTATATCCTGTCTCACATTCTCATATTCTGGTAAATCTTCAACTTTAGATATTCCCAGATTAGATAATAGATCCAATGTTATCCTGTACAGAAAACTACGATAATCCTTTGGGTTTTCTATCCTCTCTATCAAACCTCTAATGAGTAGATTTCTGATAATAAATTGTGAATTCACGCCTCGTATATAATCAATATCAGACCTAGTTATAGGGCCTTGATATAAAACGATCGATAATGTTTCCAAAGCAGATTTCCCAAGATCTCTATTCAATTCTTCCTTGGAAATTTTCTCAATAAGTCGCGATAGATCACCATGAGTACCTAGAGTTACTTCATCACTAGTTTGTAGCAAGGTTATACCTCTATCTTTCAACATGATAGATAGATTTTCCAATCCAGTCATGATAGACGGTTGATCCACCTCCAAAAGTTCAGAAAGTTTCTTTATACTTACTGGTTCGGCCTTGAAAAATAATATTGCTTCTATCTGTTGTGACAAATTCATAATCTCATTATAGAACGAAATTTATAATAAGACAAAAAAACCGAATAGATATGACCCCGTTTCATTCTATTCGGTATGATACAAATATTCAAACTTATCTAAAGTGCTTTGAAACTGTATCTCCAACAATTCTGTTTATCGTGAATCCTCACAACATCGAGATGTGCTGCCCATGCTAGCAAGTGCAGCAAATCTTCGATTTCATCAACCTTACTTAGCTCAAATTTTAATCCATGAGGATGGTCTTCTGGACACATCTCATCGCTGCCCCTATAAAATTTCACATATGTTCTTCTATTTCCTACGAAATGCAGTGACACTTCATCACCGGGACGTAAATTGACCTTCCCAGAATTTGATTTTAGTCGCATAATACTAAACTAGAAATATTGTTTGTTATTGCTCTAAATAATACAATATAGCCAATATATACTATTGTCAATAATGTGGAACTCCAACATCCGCTGTTTCCATCTGAATATCACCGTACGTTGCCTCCTGTGATACGTGCACAATACCCTCTTTTACTAGTTCGAGCATTGCCAAGAAGCTAACTATCACATTTACACGACTCTCTCTATGCTCCTTTGTAAATTCCTTGAAACTCATACGCAGATGACTTGTGATACGGATAGTCAATGTGTCAACCATCTCTTCGAGACTGATAACTTTTTTTACAAGATGTTTTGGAAGACTTTCCTTTTTAGGTAATCTATTGATAAGACCCTTCAATATATATAGTGATTTTTCTAGATTAAATTCAGTTGATGGCGTGAACACAGGTTTCATCACTCTCTGTGACTGCGCAAATATCATGTCTTCTCCAAATAATTTCGCAACATTTTTACTTGCATCCTTTATCCTTTTCAAAATATTTAATCTTATTTGTAGATCATCTATATCTGTTTTTTCATCTTCAGTCAGACTTAAGCCTGGTAATAATGATTTGGATTTGATCAAAAGTAACGTTGACGCAACCAAAATAAAATGAGCTGATTCGCCCATTGGCATATTCTCGTATTGCTTGATATGAGAAATAAAATCGTCGGTAACCTTTGCTAACGATATATCACTAATGAATAATTTCTTTTTTTCGATTAGATCCAACAACAAATCAAGCGGACCTTCGAATGACTGAGTTTTGATAGTAAAAAGGTTGCTTGACTTTTCCATTGTATTGGTATAATATTTTTCTACAAACGGCTTCGGCCCGACCTACCGAAAGGTGGGGTTAAAAGAAAAACTTAAGGTAATAGTTCCTTGAGTTTTTTTGATAGTTTAATGTACTCGTCTTTAGGTAAGGTGCCTATCTTATGGCTTAACCTTTTAGCATCAGTTAACCTGATTTGTGACAAAATTGCCGAACTTTTTGATTCATTGAGATTTAACTGAAAATAATATTTAGTATTTTTGATTGTGGATGTAAGCGGAACAGCCCAGAAAACTTCATTGTTAAATTTTCTAATAATGACGACTGGTCTTAAAAAATGCTCACCCTTACCATCTTGCTCAAAGCCAATATTTTCACCAAGATGACAATACCAAATTTCTCTTTCATGAAAATTTGCCCTAACAGAATCTGAATTGTTTACTTTGAATTTTAGTGGCATCCAATCACAATAGTTCTTATATCCTTTGTGAGTTACCTCGTTGCAAATAGAACTAACACCAATGATTTGCTTAACTTGTTCCAACTTCGCAGATGCAACCTTATTTGCCCTCCCCGCACCATCTTTTAATATATCCAAGACCTTATCTGTGTCCTTAGCCAAGTCAGCTCGGCGTTCTCGGAGCGGTTTAATAAAGTTATCGATATCTTCAATGAGAGCCTCCTTAAGGACTTTATACTTACCTTTATTTGTATCGTAAAGTATTTTCAATTCACCTTCAGTCTTGAATAGTTTGTGGATAGCATAAACATTTGCTGGAATACCCAATGCATCTGTTCCGTTTGAATCAGTCACAATACTCATTACTACTTTTTGGATTTCTTCACGAGTCGCAAACAATGGAATAGTGTTGCTATAACTCTTGGACATTTTACGGCCATCAGTCCCTGGAACTATCGCTACATTTTCCAATATAAGTGGTTCTGGTAATTTGAATACAGCCTTGTCGGCATTCTTACCATCTTTAGTCGCGCCACAAAAAGTGAAGTTGAATTTCTCAGCGATATCTCTAGCATATTCAACATGCTGTTTCTGGTCCTGGCCAACAGGCACAACATCTGTGTCGTAAAGTAATATATCGGCGGCCATTAGTACAGGGTAATTGAAAGTACCTACATTTATCTCCTTGTTTTTCGCCTCTGCATCCTTGTATGCATGTGCACGCATGAGGTACGGCATAGTTACGATCGTATCAAAGATACACGAAAGTTCCGTATGGGCTGATACATCACTTTGCTTGAATAGGGTGGCGCGCTTTGGGTCGAGTCCGATAGAAAGATAATCAATAGCAAGATCCAAAATATTTTGTCGCATCTCCTCCTTATTTTGAATAAAGTTCAATGCATGATAGTCCGCGATAAAAAAATAGCAATCATACTCCTCAGTGCCCCTATTCAACAAATCTACAAACTGTTTCATTGCACCAAAATAATTACCGATATGTGGTCGGCCTGTTGGCTTCACGCCTGAAAGTAACACTTTTTTCATGAGATAAGTATAGCCTAAATCCCCTCCGCCTTCAAACCATCAATAAGTCGTTGCGCTTCTCTTGAAAGCTTCTTTGGCATTATTACATGTGTAACTATCAATAGATCTCCTCTCTTGCCTCCAGTACCAAATATTCCACCACTTGATTCATATGGCACTCCTTTCCCTCTTATACGTAGAATTTCACCATGCGATGTCCCCTGTGGAATTTTCAAATCAATTTTTCCGTCCAATGTATCTATCTCAACCACTCCTCCAGTCAAAGCCAATGATAATTTTATAGGTAATTCCATGACTAGATTCAAACCTTCTTTTCTCAATGTTTGATGATCCTTGACCCATACTCTGACAATGAGATCACCTCTTCCTCCCTGTCCTTCTTCACCTTTACCACTAACTCGTAGACCTTGACCATTCTCTATACCAGATGGAATTTTGACTGATAGCTTCTCATTATTAACTGTTACATCACGTTCAATACCGAATATAGAATCCTTAAATGACAATTCTACGTCTATACTTATACTTGCGCCTTTTTTAGGACGTCTCTTTCCTCCACTGAAAAATTCTCCGAAAATGTCACCGAGGTCAAATTCTACACCACCTTGAGAGAAGTTAAACCCTCCACCATTCTGAAAACCAGAAAAATCGAAACCACCAAAACCCTGAGCTCCCTGAAAGCCTCCTGCACCACCATATCCACCTTGACCACCATTGAACCCAGAACCTTGAGGACCCTGTGAACCGAACATATCATATTGCTTTCTCTTACTTTCGTCTGACAAAGTTGAATACGCTTCGCTAGCCTCCTTGAATTTCTGCGAAGATGTTGGGTCGTTCTTGTTCTTGTCAGGATGATGTTCATGCGCAAGTTTTCTGAACGCCTTTTTTATGTCGTCCTGCGATGCGTTTTTTTCTATACCTAATGTTTTATAATAGTCTTTCATCGGAATTGATTCGCACGAGGTCTACCTTCTGGTTGACAAGCGAAATATTAGCATGGTAATGTGATTTTGAATAGTAATAGTCCCTTGAGAAGTCCTGCCTTCGCTTCGCTATGGCATGGCAAAGTGGAACTTCTCAGGTTTGTAAACATCAACGAGACAGATATTTATGTCACTAACATTAGATCAAATTAAAGGACGTAGTGAATTCCGGATGCTGGCGATCTATGGACGTCAATCGCACCCATATCGTCAAATGATTCATCCAGAGGTTAGTGTTCGGATAGTCGAGAATGGTCTCATTGTTCATGCCGGACAATTTGACAGCGCAACACGGAAAGTTCACATCACTGAATACGGTAGTTGGTGGGAACTTGATCGTCTGGAATTGGCTCTGTAATACCCACCACATCTTCTGCGCCGACCACCCTCCTAGGGCATGGCCGGCTTTTTATTTCAATCCTTGATTCGCTCCTCATGGAGCTACGCAGGACTTGGAGATCATGATGACTTTATTTTTTTTCTTTAAATTCAGCATCCTTCACATTGCCGTCTGCACCAGTCTCTGGACCCTTGCCGCCATTTGGATTCTGGCCGCCTGAATTACCTCCAGCTCCATTTGAACCGCCAGATCCGTTAGGTCCACCTTTATTCATATCATTCATGGCATCTTCCAATGGATTCTTGCCTTGGCTCGCCGAAGCGTCAGCGGAGGCGGCCTTGTTCATATACTGGCCAATCTTCTGGATCTCTGTCGACAAAGCCTCAGTTGCTTTCTTAATAGCGGCTAAATCAGCTCCGTCTTTTACAAGCTTCAAGTCCGCAATTTTATCCTCAATGCCCTTTCTTACTTCAGCTGGAACTTTGTCACCAGCATCCTTCATGGCTTTTTCAGATGTGTATATGAGTTGCTCTGCAATATTCTTTGCCTCGACAGCTTCATGTTTTGCTTTGTCTTCTGCTTCATGTATAGCAGCCTCTTGTTTCATCTTCTCAACCTCCTCCTTTGACAAACCAGATGAAGCGGTGATCTTGATAGAGTTGACCTTACCAGAAGCCTTGTCCTTGGCAGTAACATTCAAGATACCATTGGCATCGACATCGAATGTTACTTCTACTTGTGGCATACCGCGTGGTGATGGTGGAATGCCGTCAAGAATAAAGCGACCTAGAGACTTATTATCAGCTGACATGGCACGTTCACCCTGACTAATATGGATCTCAACTGAGGTCTGATTGTCAGCTGCAGTTGAGAATATTTGTGATCGTTGAGTAGGGACAGTCGTATTCTTTTCTATGAGTTTTGTAGCAACACCACCCAATGTTTCGATGCCTAGTGATAGTGGTATGACGTCGAGAAGCAATACATCTCGAACTTCACCACCCAATATCCCGCCTTGAATAGCGGCGCCTACCGCAACCACCTCGTCAGGATTCACTCCCATATGAGGATCTTTTCCGAAGAACTGTTTGACTGCATTTTGCATAGCTGGCATGCGTGTTTGTCCACCAACTAGAACTACTTCATTGATTTCTCCAACTTTGAATGGCGAGGCTTCTATAGCACGCTTTGTGATCATCATTGCGCGATCTATGAACTCCTTCGTCATCTCTTCGAGCATTGCGCGTGTCATAGTGACCAGAAGGTGCTTCGGTCCATCAGCACCAGAAGTGACGAATGGAATATTGATCTCCGTTTGCATTGCCGTAGAAAGTTCGATCTTTGCTTTCTCTGCCGCTTCATCTAGTCTCTGCAATGCAAGTGCATCTGCTTTCAGATCTATGCCATTTTCTTTCTTGAATGTATCTGCCAACCAATTGACTATCTTTGCATCGATGTCGCGACCTCCTAGGTGTGAGTCACCGTCGGTGGACTTTACTTCGATCGTATCTCCTCCAACATCCAATACGGATATGTCGAATGTACCGCCTCCAAAGTCGAAGACAGCGATCTTCTCATCTTTCTTTTTATTGAAGCCATAAGCTAGAGCTGCAGCTGTTGGTTCGTTAATAATTCTCTTGACATCTAGTCCCGCGATCTTACCTGCATCTCGTGTTGCGGCACGCTGTGAATCATTGAAGTATGCTGGAACAGTGATAACTGCTTCAGTGATCTTCTCACCGAGTCGTGTCTCCGCATCATTCTTCAATTTCTGAATGATCATGGCCGACACTTCTTCAGGTCGGAGCCATTTGCCTGACAGGTTAACTTCTATACCACCTGTTGCGGACTTTCTAACATCGAATGATACGTTCTTGATATCCTTTTGTACTTCTGGATCGTCAAAATTGTGACCCATGAAGCGCTTTACCTGGAATATTGTATTCTTTGGATTGGTGACCGCTTGGCGCTTTGCCAAGAGACCCACGAGCCTATCGCCTGTTTTGGATTGGGCTACAATCGAGGGTGTTGTACGCGCACCTTCAGCGTTTTCTAGGACTCTCGGTGTTCCTGCTTCCATGACGGCAACTGCCGAGAAAGTGGTTCCGAGGTCGATTCCGATGATTTTGGACATAAAGTTTTAGGCTAATTAATTTGTGTAAATCAATTACTATGGTTTCATGAACGAGAATAAATGTTGAACATTGAATAATGAATAATGAATGGTGAATGGTAATAACAGACATCACCATAATTCAATACTTAATATTCATTTAGCTGGAGCTCTAGTTGGTTGGCAATTTATTAAAAAATCTACAGAAAAATATGGGGAAACTTCTGGTGCCAATGATGATACATACTTGGTATCTGGAATTTTTTCACTACATATTATAGGTAATACATAACAAGGGTAGCTACCATTGTTAGTAAGATTAGCAAGAGCAGGTTTAGTTGAAATGGGTTCCGCAGAAACTAGACGACCTCGTACTTCCCCACCAACAATAGAAACCAAAAAAGTCAGCCTAAATTTGCGACCATTTAGATCGGTGAAAATTCGTGATATGAAATCAGATCTATTTTGTAATATGGTCATGCTGTTCATATATGCATACTATCTAAAAAATTATGTTTTGGCAATACAGTTGCCATTTGGCGAGATCCTGCGTTCTGAACTAAAAAAGCTCGTTTGAACTCGTTTCCAACTTGCTACCATCACTACCGATCCAAAAGAACAAAAGATGGCACTAGCGTTTGTTGGTGAGAGGAAGTAACAATCTACATTTCTGGTTAATGATTTTTATTTCAAACGAACAATAGTTTGATCATAGGAATAGTCAAGCATGGTTATGGATATATGCACTGCCAAGTCGAAATATCACTTATTGATACCTCTACAGGGTTGTATCCTCCACTACATCCGCAACTATGTCCATAACCTTCGCGACTAAGCCCCGCTATTATAGTCCCAACTCCCCATGTAGTTAGGTTATAACCACCTGTATGTTGACCAATCAAATTAATGGCTGGGCTTCCTGAACATCCTCCACCAACAGTACCGCTTGCGGTGCCTACTGTACCACCGGTACCACCCGTGCCACCAGTACCAGTTGATATAGATACACAAATCGGTGATCCAGTAGAACTAATCCCACGAAGAACTTGTGTTCCGGGACAATTGATTGACTTCCATACTGCATTACCACTCGCATCAGAGACGAGCACATTCCCTGCCGCCACAGCACCTCCAGTAACCTTCAAATTCGTTGTTGTTAGATTTGTTGCCGTCTCATTTGTCGTCGTGATATTTGCGGAACTCAAACTATTGATAACTCCTGTACCAAAAACTCTCAACAATATGTTGCCAGTAGGACTTGCTGAATTACCAATATTTAGAATACCAAATCTTGTCTGTTCTATAGAGCCAACATTTATAGGAGCATCAACATTACCATCTGGAGGAGCCTGTGTTGGAGCTGACCAAGTACTTGCAAGTACCGATAGAGCAAAACCCCCTAAAGCTAGTCCTGTAATAGCAGCTATACGGTTTAACATTGTTGATGTATTCATAATAATATTTGAATTAATTAATAATTAAATTTCTGATGCTCGCAATTGATTTATGATCTGTTCATTTTGTTCAGGAGTCATCGTAGTCTTGGCCTTCTTTAGCTGATCGTTAATCGCTTTTATCTGATCCGGCGTTTGCGTATTTACAGCTGCATCAATCTGTGCAGCTATTTCGGCTTGCTGTTGTGCTCGTAAATCTTCAAAAGTCATGCCCGCTTGTACAGGTACTATTGGTTGCTTTTGAATATTAGTCCTGCTCAACAAAAAACCTATGCCAACGAACAAAACAAATATAAGTGCGCCAATGAGAACAATCATCAGATGACTGTGCTTTTCTGGTGGCACAGGATTACCAGAAAAAATCGGTGAATTTAGAAACTCATTTACCATGTCAGGTATATTCTAACACAACAGTCTTTTGGTAGTAAAGTATAAGTGTTGATATTCATAGTTTAATATTTATTACAACACCCTTTTCACTTCCGATATGAGGCTACTAAATGTTTACATTGATCAGAATACCACCCCTCACTAGCAGATTGGCCATGCCTATCGGCAGGCAGGAGGAAGTGAAAAGGGTATTGTAATTGTTATTGGTAAGCCATCATACTATGCGTGATGACTATATCAATAGTCTTGACTTTATACTACAGTTGTGCTATACTTAGTCAAGATTCTACAACAGCTTTACGTACTGACTCGCTTCAAATATTTGAAGGAGTCGGCTGTAAAGTAGGCTCAAAGCCTAGTTGTGGACAAAAGAAAATTGAAATATGAAAAAAAATATCATGTTGGTTGTGGTTATGGCGTCCGTCTCGTTCGGTGGCTCCGCAATTGGGGAAACAAAACCTACGCTCTCAGTCCCCAAGGTCTTTGTCAGGGAGATTAGTGTTACGGACACGGATGTCCGGTACACCGTGCTTGAGGCTGGGAAAATGTTCGTGTCCATGTCCGCCACCCACGACGGCAAGTTGAATGATCTTCGGATCATTGTTGCTGATTCTACGGTCTATGATTGGACCGTCTACCGAGATCGTAATACTAGCATCGTCAAACTATCGGGTATGGAAACCGGCGAGAACAGCGACAACACAGTGAAGATCGATAGAGCCGAGTGGCTCAAATTCTTCAACGAAAAGGTCGCAATGCCGGCGTTCGAGTATACGCCAGATCGGTCCACGTACGTGACGTTGGACAGCACAAACAAGTGGGAACATGTCGGTATCGGACAAAACGGAGCTGCCGTGCTGAAAACAGCAGACTCCAGCCAGTTGAAAACGGTAGAGATCAACGAAGTTGTTGTTCAACTGCCCCACGAAGGACAGTTCTACGTAGGAAGAAAGGCTGGGCAGGTCTGCCCTATTGTCAACATTCGTGGTAGCTGGTACATTCCTGTAAACAGTTACCAGATCCTTGGAAAAAAACAGGAAGTTCCCGGAAAGTAGGTATTCACGCCCCCAGACAATTTTGTCTGGGGGTTTTTGGCGACGTAACACATTGCTAACCCTCTCGTAAGTGGTACCAATTCAAATTTTCAATAAAACTTCAGTCTTCACAGCATTGATTATCAATATACATAAAACAACATCCCAAAAAACATCCCAAAAAACTTGACAATATTATATATATAGTCTATATTATGACTTGATTAGCAACTATGAAAACAGCACTAATGGTCATTCGGATAGGAAGGAGGATCAAGCGACAGGAGGAACAAGCCATTGAAAAGGCCCTTTATGAGAAGCCTCAAGGTTCGCATATTAGAAACATTTGGACTCATCGAAGTCACCAAGGTGTGATGATACTGAGACGTATTTCGTTTGCCAACCTGATTGAAGATTTTCTTCGTCATCAATTTGGCAGCAAAGTAAGCATCAGTCACCACCACGGGATGGATGACCCAGGACTCCCATTCTTTCCCCGATAGAAAACCACGCTAAAAAAGCGCAATCAAAACCACCTTCATTATCGAAGGTGGTCTTTTTATTGAGAGACTATTCCTTATATTCACCAACCTTAACCTTTGGAGCTCTCAAAACTTTTCCATTCAATGAAAAACCTTTATTCAATACTTGAATAATCATATTATCCAATTTCTTATCATTTGTAGGCTCATATGATACAGCCTCATGCAGAGAATGATCGAACTTTACATCAATTGGATTTTCCTCTTTTACACCAAAATCAACCAACACTTTGAGCAATTGAGAATAAATATATTCAACACCGGTTCGCCAGTTTTTTTCAGCCTTTTCCCAAGCCTCCTTGTTGCCCATAGCCATATCAAAACTATTCATTACAGGGATCAATTCTTCTACCAATCTCTCATTTGAATACTTGATAAATTCTTTTCTCTCTGCTTCATCTCTCTTTCTCGCATTGATAAGATCAGCCTTCGCTGTTTGCCAACCAGTCAAATACTCTTGTTTCTCTGCTTCAATCTTTTTCAACTTTTCACGAAGCTTCTTTATGACCTCATTTGAACTAGCCTCACTAACTACAGAATCATCTAGCTCAAAATCATCCACCGACAGATCAGCACCTTTTATAGGCTCAACATCATCCATATCTTTTTTAATATCATTTTTATTCATAATTTTTAATTCAATATTCAATATTCAATATTCATCTCATTTTTCTATTATACCTTAATATATATTTCTCGACATCTATAGCATATCTCACTCTCTAGTCCTAATTATTTTTTTTGAAACGTTAACTATGATATATAAAAGTGTTGCCGAGATCAAACCAATATATGTCATTAAACCTTTCATAGCATTTTGACCAAATAATGAGTCATAAACTAGTCCCGAAATGATCATTTCAATATAATATTTATAATTCCATGCTCCTATGAGACACAATATAAGCACAAAAAACCACAAGCCTTGTATGAGACAGATCATAATGATGATATCCAATAATATTCTATAAATATGCTTTTTCATTTATTTTTCAACGTATGCCCACTTGAGTTCATATATATTGATAGGCGAAGAGAAAAGAACAGTCTCGAATGGCGATGAAGAATCAGCAACTATCTCATCCACTGTTGAATAGAGGCTTGCTTTCACACTAGCTATAGAAACATAGTCGCCTCTAACAACTACAGATGTTCTCGGTAATTCTGCACTATATTGCCCGCCACCGAGACCTATAGCTGTTGCCGGAGTATTGTTTTTACCTATAAGCACACTATATGACTGACCAGATGATGAAAACAGGATGACCTTCGATGTATGAGAATATACTTCAGAAATTTTACCTATTGGCACATTTCGCGAAGCATACACAATATTATCTTTTTGGAGCCCTTGATCAGAACCTATATCCAAAAATATTTCATCATAAGGTGATACAGGTGGTCTCATTATGACTGCAGCTAGAATACCCTGAGTTGTAGATGCTCTACCCATCAATGATTTCAATTGCTGATTCTCATCAATGTACAACTGAATAGACTTTTGCTCAATATTCTGTATATCCAATTTCCTCTGTAATTCCTGATTTTCATTCAGCAAATTCTCTACTGATCTCAATTGCCCACTATTTATGGAATATTCAACTCTCCAGAACGGTCTAGCTATTGCAATGAATATACTAGGAAATAGGTTTGGAAATATGAATCTTACAGAAAATATAACTATGATAATAACAGATACTATATAACCTGTTATCCGTATTTTTCGTCCATGATTAGAACTATGATTTTGAATATACGTCATCATCATTTTCTATTAGGACAGACCTATATTTTTCCAATTCTTCAAGTACGATACCAGCGCCTCTTGCAATGGCAGTGAGAGGCTCCTCAGCAACAGTTACTGGCAATTTGAGTGTCTGTGACAGCAATTCATCCAGACCACGTATAAGTGCACCGCCTCCAACCATATGAACCCCACGTTTCATAACATCTGAAAGTATTTCTGGGGGTGTTGTTTCCAATACTTCTTTTGCAGAATTAACCAATATCTCTATCGATTGTGCCATAGCTTCTCTTATATCAGAATCAGTAATGATAACCTCTCTTGGTAATCCAGTTATGAGGTCTCTGCCGCGTATAGTTGTCTCCATTGGATCACCTGGAAGAACTGTTCCTACAGCTAGTTTCACTTGTTCTGCTGTCGTTTCACCGATCAATATTTTGAACTCATTTCTTATATATGAAACGATATCAGTGTTCAACTTATCTCCAGCAATTTTTAGATTCTTTGATCTCACAATACCACCGAGTGATATGACTGCTATATCAGTAGTACCACCTCCAATATCTATGACCATACTTCCGACTGGTTCATGTACAGGTAGCCTGATGCCGATAGCGCCAGCCATTGGCTGCTCGATGATGAATACTTCACGAGCACCAGCATTTCTCGTAGCATCTCGTACAGCACGAACCTCTACATTTGTAACTCCTGATGGAACACCTACAACAACTCTTGGACCCAAATATTTCTTTGGCATGAATTCACTGGCTCTTTTCATGAGATATGCGAGCATTTCTTCAGTGACTTCGAAATCTGATATTACGCCGTCTACCAAAGGTCGTATAGCTGTTATATGAGTTGGCGTTCTTCCTAGCATTTCTTTCGCTGCAATACCTACTGCTACAACTTGGCCAGTTTTCTGATTGACAGCTACTACTGATGGTTCATTGACTACTATGCCTTTTCCACGAACATATACCAAGGTATTCGCAGTACCAAGGTCTATGCCGATTTCATTAGAAAATTTATTAAATAGTTTCTTTTTATATTCTCCAAACATACTTGTACCTTAACATACTATCGAATTTGTTTACAAGAATATTATAGAGACTGTATCTTCTTCATACTGACATTACCAGTCTTCCTATCTTTTACCTCGACTGCATCAGCTTCTAGAGTTTTTGAACTCACGACATATCTCCAAGGGATTCCTATAAGGTCTGCATCAGAAAACTTCTCTCCAGCACTACATTGCCTATCATCATATAGAACTTCAATACCTTTTGAACTTAGATGTCGATATAACTCTGATGCCACCTTCTCGACTTTGCCATCAGCACCGAATAGTGCGACCAGATGGATAGAGAATGGTGCAACAGATTCTGGCCATACTAGACCCTTATCATCAGACCATATCTCTGCAATAGTACCCATAACTCTAGTTGGACCTATACCATAGCACCCCATAATAACAGGTTTGGATATACCTGTCTTATCCTTAAAATTGAGACCTAGAGCGCTTGAGAACTTTGTACCGAGGCTGAATATATTTCCAACTTCTATCGCTTTACATTCCTTTAGATTCTCTTTCTTAAGACCTAGATCATTCAAAACTTCATCATTCAAAACCTCCCTATTTACCGCCAATTTCTTTTCCATATCAACATAGACGATATCTTCACCAGCTTCACATAATGTTTGAAATTCATGTGAATATTTGGAAAATGTACCACCAGAAGAGAACGTTATAATAGTGTCACCACCTATACCCAATCTATCGTAAATAATTTTATATGCTATTTTTGCTTTTTCATAAAAATCATTGTGTGTCTCTTCATCGACATTGAATGAATACATATCTTTCATCAGGAATTCTCGACCCCTCAATATCCCTGACTTTGCTCTAGTCTCATTTCTAAATTTATTTTGAAATTGATAAATAGAGCTTGGAAGATCCTTATAGGATCGAACATGATCCTTCATCAAACTAGTCAATGGCTCTTCATGAGTAAAAGCCAAACCAAGTTCAGTTTCATTCTGAAGTTTTGTCTTGAACCATATATCAACCTTTTTTTCATCCCACCTATCTGTTGCCTCCCAACTAGTCCTGTCCTGCAATGCTGTCATATATACTTCTTGACCACCCAAAACATTCATTTCTTCTCTGATTATTCCAACTATCTTATTGAGAACGCGCAATCCAAGTGGCAAGAAATCATAAGCACCAGCCATTTCCTTATGAATATAACCAGCACGTATCAATAGTTCAGCATTCTTGGATACTTCATCCTTTGGTGCTTCCCTCCTAGTTTTTGTAAATAATTCTGATTGTTTCATTGAAATAAATTTGGATAAATTTTTATATTATTTGATAAGTCCTACAACATCTCTGAACGTAACCACAACCATGAGTAACATTAGTAATACAAAGCCAACCATGTTAGTTATATTAAAGAATTTTTCAGGAATTTTACGTCTGATTATTCCTTCTATAGCGACGAATAATGTCCTACCGCCATCAAGTGCTGGAAATGGAACAAGATTGATGACACCCAGATTGATAGAAATAATTGCTACAACGATGAGGAGATACGAGATATTGAGATGAAATGCATTACCTATGATAACAGCTATACCGATAGGACCAGTAACATCAGATAGTGACGATGCTCCATGGAATAGTCCTGTAACAAAATTGAATAGACCGACAGCTGTACCCCATATGATATCTACACTAGAAACAATACTATTTTTTAAAGCAGTGAACAAAGGCATATGAATATATGCAATCTCATCCATTGATACACCTATAGCGTACTTATTTTCTATAAGTCCCTTGACTGGAACTATTTGAACAGTCTTATCTATTCCACTCTTCTTATAGGTCAAGGAAATACTATTGCCATTGCTATTATTGACCGCATTCTGTAGATCAGATGTAGATCGTATAGCTATCAATTGACCATTGCTCAAAACACTAGATATCACATCTCCGATACCTAGACCTGCCTTTATTGCAGGAGAATCAACTGTAGAATCTAGAACTATGACTCTATGATCGGTCATATACTCCTTGTAATTGGTAAAAGCACTAACTGGTACATTTCCTCCTATAAATAAAATGCCGAAATACAATAACCAAGCAAAAATAAAATTAAAAAATATTCCAGCCAGGAGAACACTCGCTTGTATCCATCTATTTTTATTTATGAAACTTCTATCCTTATCTGGTCCACTGGTAGCTTCATCACTAGGATTTTCTCCATGTATCTTTACATAACCACCAAATGGAATGAGATTGATACCATATTCCGTCTCGCCTCTTTTCCAATGAAATATTCTAGGTCCAAAACCTATCTTGAATGCATCTACACGGATACCATTCCATCTCGCCAATAAAAAATGCCCGAGTTCGTGAACGAATATAAGTACTGCGAGGACTATGATGAATATGATTGCGGTCATTTGTGAATTTTACTGGATCTAAGTTTTGCGTGATTACTTATTGAGGAACCTCCGTTTTCATTACCCCAATACCTCCTTCTCCTTCTTTTCATACATAACATCCAACTTTTTTACCAACTCATCAACCAGTTTCTGCGTATCACCTTTCAGTCTGAATATATCATCCTTACCGTAACCCCCACCTTTTTCTTTTGCAGTTAGGTCCTTAATGACTATATCTCGATGTTGTCTAATCTGTTTCTTTGCATCCTCTACCTTATCTTTAGCCAACTTTGCAAATCCAACACGTCTCTCAGCGGTAAGCTCTGGGAAATTGACTCGTAAACCCTGATCATCTACAGCAACAGACAAACCGAGATTGGCAACAGTTACAGCTTTCTCTATCTCTTTTGTTTGGCTTTTATCCCATGGAGAAATTCTCAATGTTCTAGCTCCTTCTATAACCACACTAGCTATCTCCTTCAAACCCATAGGCGTACCGAAAATTTCTACTTTTACTCCATCGAGTATAGCAGGTGATGCTTGCCCGGTCCTTATCTGCTGAAACTCCTTCTTGAGCCATTCTTCTACTCCAGATAAATGTTTTTTTAGTGGATTGAAATCATACATAGTAATATTGTATTATTAGTATAAATAAAGTATAGCATAGGAATCGGTATTTATAATCAAATATTTACTGCAACATATTCCATGAGCATCTTCAATGATGGTGACCTATCATTCATGTATTTTCTAGATATTTCAATAGTCCTGAATGTACTTTCATTATCTTTTATGCCTTTTTCCTTATAAATTGAATATTGTATAGCGTCTAGAAGATCAGCCATATAATGTTTAGGTATCTTCTCTTTTGTAATCTTATCTACTATTTGTTTTACCATTTCCAATCTTTTTGCAGGCTTTATTTCGATAAATTTTCTAGCTTCTATTAGAATATCTTCATCAATTGATATTATATTCTTATTAATTTCTGTATCAATAATACTTAATCTAGATATAACTGTAGGCAATAACAAACTGAGAGATGGTATGATGAGAAAGAATCTTGCATATTCTGCTGGTTCTTCGAGTAATTTGAGCAGTGCATTCTGTGCTTCTATAGTAATATTATCCATCTCGAGAATAAATATTTTGAGACCACAAAGTATGACTGGCCTTGTAAGATGGACAGCTTTCACTTCCCTGGCATCATCGATCGTAAATACAGAATATTTCTTATTGAACAAATCCTGATCCGCATACTCATACTTTGGTCGAGTACTCACCAAAACTCGAACAATAGAATCGTTCGTCTCATGGCCACCTATTACAGCGTATGCATGATGACTCATATTTGATAATTGTTTTGATATATTCATGAGCAATGATCCTATCTCTTCGAGATAATAGTCTTCTTATAACTTTCCAAGTGATCCAGAACTATACCTGTTCCTTTCGCTACGCAAAGTAATGGCTCATCAGCGAGACTAGCTTTTACGCCTGTTCTCCTGAATACGAGTTCGGGTAGATTGCGGAGCATAGATGAACCACCAGTCATGATAATTCCTTGATCTATGATATCAGCTGCAAGTTCTGGAGGTGTTTCCTGTAAAACATCCTTAATAGCCTTTATCATATCTCGAAGTGGAGCCGCGATCGCTTTCACTATTTCATTTGTTTTGATCTCGGTAGAACGTGGCAAACCCGAAATAAAATCACGACCCTTTACTATCATTGCCAATTCTTGATCGAGTGGTATAGCTGAGCCTATTGTAATTTTGATTATTTCTGCCATATGGTCACCGATAGCTAGATTAAATGTTTTCTTTACATAATCAGCTATAGCGGCGTCCAACTTATTACCAGCAACCTTTACTGAAGTAGACGAAACTATACCTCCTAGAGAGATCACAGCTACATCAGTGGTACCTCCACCAATATCAGTTACCATATGACCCTTTGCTTCCTGTATAGGTATGCCAGCTCCGATAGCAGCGAGTATAGGCTCCTTGATAACATAAGCATTTTTTGCTCCAGCTCTTATAGCAGCTTCTATCACAGCTCTTCTCTCTGTTGATGTGATACTCGCAGGTACAGATACCATAACATCGGGCTTAAAAAAACTAAATTTTCCGAGAGCTCTATCGATAAAATATCGAAGCATTGCTTCTGTAACTCGATAATCAGCTATAACTCCATCCTTCATAGGTCTATATGCAACTATGCCATCAGGAGTTCTTCCTATCATCTCTTTTGCTTCATTTCCAACTGCTAATACCTTTCTATCAACCTCCGATATTGCCACCACAGAAGGTTCATTCAAAACTATACCCTTATTTGGTACGAATACCAGAGTATTTGCAGTTCCTAGATCTATACCCAATCGTGGAGAAAATATATTCATAGCTCGACTATATCACAATCTATACTGATTGCACGCGGTCTATCTTTGCACCGAGCAAAGTCAATCGTTCTTCTATTTTTTCATAACCTCTATCAACAAAATATGTATTGTTTATAACATATGTACCAGTACTTATGATCGCTGCCATGATCATAGCGAAACCTGCTCGAATATCATGCGCATTGAGTTCATGATCATCTGTCGCTGCCAATAGTTTTGTAGGGCCCTGAATAGAGATTTCGTTTGGATTCTTTATCAAAATATTTGCACCAAGCTTTGTTAGATCTACTACATATTTTAGTCTTCCTTCAAATATATTCTCTTTCACAGTACTCGCTCCAGTAACCTGTGTTAGGTATGTAACGATCTGTGCTTGCAAATCAGTTGGGAATCCTGGGTACACAGATGTCTGAACATTGAATGAATGAAAATCAGAATTTGGGTTGCCATTATCTGTGATGAAAATACTACGGTTACCATTGGAATTGGCATATTTTGAAATAGTTATATGTACACCAGATGTTTTCAATAAACTGATCACTGATTTCATATGATCTGGACGACATTCATTGATAGTCAATTCACTCGAACACAATGCACCGAGTATGAGATAACTACCAGCTTCTATCCTGTCAGGGATCGCCGTATAAATCGTTTTTGGAGATAGCAATTTACCTTTTGTACCAACAATCGTGATTGTTTCTGTACCAACACCACTGATATTTGCTCCACATTGATTGAGCCATGTTGCAACATTGACTATTTCTGGCTCTTTGGCACAATTGTGAAGTGTTACAACCCTATTCCCCATGACTGCGGCCATCATCAGAGTTTCAGTACCTCCTACAGTTATCTTATCAAATTTGATAGAGACATCAGTTAAGGAAAGTTTCTTATCCATTTCAATATTAAAGACGCAATCATTCTCAATAACTTTTGCTCCCATTGCCTTATAACCCATTATGAATTGATCGATCGGTCTAGCACCTATCACACAACCTCCTGGCTCAGGAAATGTTGTTTTACCAAATCGTGACAATAATGGGCCAGTAGCTACGACAGATGCTCGCATGATACCTGCAAGTTTTGTATCCAAATCTGATGAAGTGACACTGGCACAATCAATAAACAAATGTCCATTTCGCCATTCAACCTTTGCTCCTAGATTTCTGAGAATGCTGGCCATTGTATAAATATCCTCAGTATTTGGAATATTATGCAACTCAACTTCACTATCAAATAGCAAAGCTGCAGCCATGGCTTTCAGTGCTGCATTCTTTGCACCTCTAATACTGATAATACCTCTTAGTGTCTTTTTGCCAGCGAGACCTTTAACTATGAATGATTCTTTTTTCATAAATATACTGGATTTAAACTCCATTTTTTTAGTATAACAAAAAAACCGCTAAATCTCTACGATTAGCGGTTTGTACAGCGATCGGTTGAAATTGCAAAAATTGACATCCGATACATACCAAGTAAGTAACCGTCTCGAGAGAGAAGTGTATCGATCTCAACGAGGATGGGACGGTGGGATTTTGGGTGCGCCCTGAGATCTGACGAGAGATAGTCAGCAATGTCGAATTTTTTACAAAATCAAAAAACTGCTCACAAGAGCTTAACATTTTATATTATGTTGTCAAGCCTGCGCTTTTCATAATAAAAAGGTATAAATATGATATGAACATCATAACAGTCATACCTTTGACTAGAAGCAAGGTGGAAAGTGAATTGTCATACTTCACAGCAGCAAGTGTTCCTATAGGTGCGATAGTATCTGTTCCCCTCCGATCAAAGTCCATACATGCAATAGTAACTGATGTCACACCAGCGGAGAATCAGAAGTCATCGATCAAGAAATCTTCATTCATTATAAAGAAGTTAAATAGGATCAAGACAACGATGTTCTTTCCTATTGAGTTTATCGAATCATCCAAACAAATTGCAAACTATTATGCTACAACGGTTGGAGCAGTGATCCGATCATTGATAGCTAGTCATATTCTAGAAAATGCACATATGATCGCAGCACCAATGCCAAGACAAGATTCTATATTGATGCCCAGTGTACCTACAAATGAGATCAATTCCTTAAAGCAAGGCATATACGCAGTACAAGGCGATGATATAGATAGGGTCGGTTCATGGAGAAGTGCGATCCGCCAGGAATTTGCCAAAAAGAAATCAATGGCCATATTTACACCGACCATTGAAGAAGCAAAGAACTTATTTGAAAAACTAGAAAAAGGAATTGAAGGTTACATATTTATCCTACATTCAGCTTTGACTGAAAAGAAGTTCATTGAGACATGGCAGAAAATTTCTGATACTGACCACCCTGTTATAGTGATAGCAACTAGTTCATTTGTATTACTACCACGAGACGATATCGATATTGTTATTATAGAGAGAGAAAATGGTCGTGATTGGATTTCCAGGAAATCACCATATATTGATGGAAGATACGCAATAGAATATATAGCACGTAAGCGAGGACAAACAGTTTTTTTGGCTGATAGTATACTACGGACAGAAACACTATATAGACTTTCACAACATGAAATATTTGAAGGATCACCATTCAAATGGCGATCTATAACAACCGCTCGGGACATATCTGTTGATATGAGGCGTCCTAGATCGAGTATGCTTAGCACTGCCAATGATCAGAACCCCAACAAAAATATAAAAAATATATTTCGTATTTTTTCTATACAATTGGAAAACCTAATAGAAGAAAACCTCGCTCAGAATACGCATATGTTTATCTACAATACTCGTCGAGGATTTTCTCCTTCTACGGTATGTAATGATTGCGAATCAGTTGTGATATGCAAACAGTGCTCTGCGCCAGTTGTTCTATATTTATCAAAGGAATCTGGAAGAAACTTTTTTATGTGCCACAAATGTGGAGACAGGAGAAGTGCTGATGAAACATGTGCATGTTGTGGTAGTTGGAATTTATCGCCACTAGGCATCGGTACTGATCGTATAGCATCAGAAATTCGCAATAAATATGTAGGAATGGAAATATTCCAGATCGATGCTGAAAATTCAAAATCTACAAAAAATATTGAAGATACTATAGAAAAATTCTGGAGTAGACCAGGCAGTATATTGATAGGCACTGAAATGGCAATACCATACCTTGGCGATAAGATAGATCATATAGCCATAGTATCTCTGGATTCATTACTTTCTCTACCAGATTATCGAATAAATGAGAAAATAATGCACATCATTACTAGATTACGTTCTATGTCGACTCGATCGATCCTATTACAAACAAGAATGCCAACTGAGAAGGTTTTCGAATATGCAATGAAAGGTAACCTTTCAGATTTTCATCGCTATATACTTCTGGATAGGCAAACATTCAAATATCCACCATATTCTGTTCTTATAAAAATATCTATTGAAGGAAAGAAAGACGCTATATCTCTTTTGATGTCAGAAATACAGGACAGATTCGTATCTTACACAATAGATATATTTCCTGCATTTACTTCTACAGTGAAAGGTAACTCAACTATTCATGGTCTCATCAAAGTAGATAAGAATGCATGGCCTGATCCTGATCTCGTATCACTATTACGTAACCTACCTCAAAATGTATCAGTCAAGATCAACCCAGAATCGCTACTTTAGATACAACTAGTCAATATATGAATATATGAATAGATGGAAATCAAGCTAGAATTCTGCTATATTTTAATATATGCAGAATATAATACAAAGAAATGACCCTATTCTGAGAGGAATAGCCAGACCTATAACCGAGGAAGAGATAAGCTCTGCAAAGCTTTCTATCATTATAGGGAAAATGAAAAAAGCACTTTCTGAACAAAAGGATGGTATTGCTATAGCTGCACCTCAGATCGGTGAGAATATCAGTCTATTCGTAGTATCTGGTTCTCTATTGAAACAGGCTGATAAGTCTTATACTGGAAGTGATACATATCTCATATTTATAAATCCAGAAATAATAAAAATGTCCAAAAGGAAAAATGATGTAGAAGAAGGTTGCCTATCAGTGAGGTGGCTTTATGGAAAGGTAAAAAGGTCTATGAGAGTTACACTGAGCGCATTGAATGAAAAAGGAGAAAAGATAGAGCGTGGAGCAAGTGGGTTGCTAGCACAGATATTCCAACATGAAGTTGATCACTTGAATGGTATTCTATTTATTGACAAAGCAAAAGAGGTTTGGGAAATGAGTGAAAGTGAAATCAAGGAATTGCAAGGAAAATAGGGATTTTGATATACGCGCTCTATTCTCAGATTCAATATATAATAATTTAATGAATACACAGCTGGAAATTAAATATATTTATTTTGGAAGTTCCAGATTTTCTGTAATTGTTTTGGACGAATTAAAAAAGATTGGAATGATTCCAAATATTATAGTAACCACTCCCGCAAAGCCTAGAGGTAGAAAATTATTGATCATGCCAAATGAGGTCGAGGAATGGGCTAAGATAAACCATATCCAATATTTTAGCCCTTCAAAATTTGATACTGCATTTATAGAGGAACTAACTAGTTGTACGCAAAACAATGATGTCGGAGTATTCATCGTTGCTTCATACGGAAAAATTATTCCGAAAAAAATCATAGATATTCCAAAACATGGTATTTTGAATATTCACCCTTCTTTACTTCCAAAATATAGAGGACCTTCTCCACTTCAGACTGCAATGCTAGAAGATGCTAAATCCTCTGGTATAACTATTATGAAGATAGACGAAGAAATGGACCATGGATCGATCATTTCTCAAAAAATTGTGAACATTGATGAATGGCCTACATATGAAGAATATGAGGAATTAATGGCTAGAGTTGGTGCTAACCTTGTTGCAGAAGTTCTTCCTAGTTGGATATCTGGAAGTATAGGAGCAAAAGAACAGGATCACGCCAATGCTAGTTATACAAAGAAAATACAGAAGGATGACGCATCTGCTCATGCTGATATATTGAATCTAGATAGTATTTCGAGTGAGGATCAATATACTATATTTCGTAAAATCCAGGCTTATCATGGTTGGCCGCAAGTATTTTTTCTAGCCGAGAGGAAGGGTCAAAGGATACGCGTAAAAATTACATCAGCAAATTTTATTGATGGTAAATTAGCTATACTGAAAGTAATACCAGAAGGTAGTAAAGAAATGTCCTTTGATGATTTCAAGAGAGGTTTGTAGTTTGTAACTATTTTATCTTTATTCCCCAAGGCCATAGACCCTTCACCATATTTTTTACTCTAGCACCACTACGTCTAATATATGACGATCTCTTGCCTTTATTTGATTTGAGTTCCCTCAAAATATCATCTCTAACAAAATCGATAGCTACATAAAGATCATCCTTTTCAGCACTTGCATAATGATTCCTATTGGCACCAACTATGTGGATTTCGGCCTTAAAAATATCTCCTTTCTGGTGGTGTGCAGAGGTCTTTGCCAACTCCACATCACATTGTGCTGATGGGTCCCATGATAATATCTTTGCAACCTTGACGAGCTTCTTGTTTGTATATTCTGTAATAGCTGGAGTCAACGTAATATTTGTACCCTTCAGATTGATATTCATATATTTTATATTAAT
>CAIPHR010000083.1 GCA_903864905.1 uncultured bacterium | reverse complement strand
GTACGCAAAGCTGGGGATGATTGAGAGGGAAATAGCGGTAAAAATTGGTGTTAGCGTCGAAACATTCGAGCAGTATAAAAAGAGATACCCTTTATTTCTTGAGTCCCTAAAGGCCGGGAAGAAAATTGTTGATCGTGAGGTCGAGCAGTCTTTACTTAAGCGTGCGATGGGATATGAATATGAAGAAACAAAAGAGACGACCACCGAGACGCCGCAAGGCAGAACCACAATTACTTCAAAAACTATAAAACTACTGGCTCCAGACGTAACCGCCCAAATATTCTGGCTCAAAAATCGGCGACCTGATATCTGGCGCGATACTGTTCGGATTGAGAGTGTGGACATAAATCAAGCTCTTAAGGATGCAGAAAAGCTTGATGCAGCAGAGAAGCGGATCAAAGCCATTGACACTGACTATTCAGTGCTTGATGATACTTCCGAGGTTTGAGCCCTCTTGTATCATGAGTGGGGAGCAGAATCGTTATCATGCCTGTATATAAGAATATCAGTACCCTGCATTTTATTTACTTGTTCTTTCACATTCTTTATGACGACTCCCCCTTGAGTAACTGCCTCAAACTCTCCAGTTGATAGTTGGTTGTAGATAACATAGTTGTGCCAGCCTTGCGATACTTCGAGGGATATGATTACGAATCTTTGATTTCTTATTTCATCACTTATTTCATCAAACAACTTATCTAAAGAAAAATTTCTTCCTCTATCATTGGGAGAGAAACGATGAGAGAATGTCAGCCCCTTGATAGTCTCCCCGTTATAATCACGAAAGTCACCATACTTTTTCTTATTGTGCCAGTTTTTCTGTTGTTCATAGTAGTCACTATCTACTTGATTGGTAAGTTTTAGGACAAGTTCTACTGACATTGGTATACAGCTCGCTTGTTCGAGTTGCTTGTGTTGATTGGTTATATTGGAATCTATAATCATTTTATCTCCTAAGTCATTTAACTGAGCAAGGTTGATTAAATCATTATTTGTACCGCTAATGGACTAAATGTGAAAAAAATAGCCAAAGTATTTATCAGGATAGCAATAAAAGCACAATTTCGTAACCCGAACTGAACAGATAGAAGGCTTGATCAAGAACACAATACCGGTGTTATATCCGGCTTTTTTTGTGTACCGAGTGCATGGAGTGGATGGCTTCAAAAAGAGAAAATAATTCAGCCTTTCAGATTCGCTTTCCCTTTATATCTTTTTCATTTCGGTATCTTACCATATAGAAAAAAATGGATTGAAAGCAGGCTGAAAACAAGAAGAAAACAGGGTTCTTGTTTCAATTCGCGAAGTTTACGCGAAGTTTTAACGGTTTTTAGTGTGGTGGAGACCTTGTAAATTATTATATAATTGATTCTTAAGTCAGGTTGTTCGGTGCAAAAATTTATAAAGGTCTGGTTTACAGTCCCTATCAGGTTCCAGTTGGATTGAGTATTCTGATTCATCCCGAAAGCTATGTTCAGAAATAACATTGGTAACATTGAATTTTCTTTAGATCAGCTC
>CAIPHR010000082.1 GCA_903864905.1 uncultured bacterium | reverse complement strand
GTTATGCGTAAGGCGGCTATTGTACCCTCGTAGAGGAAGTGAACATCGACTGCTTCGTCAATATTCTTTAGTCTAGAGGGTTATTCCGCGACCTTGTATCACCTAGCCGGAAAAGATTGTGGAGCGGGTGGCGCCACTACACACCGAAAACGCTTTACTTTTTGACATTTCGCCGTATCATAAATGTAATTCCATGGATACAGTCATTCAACAATTGGAGCTGAAATATGCAAAATTCTTGAGACAAAGAGAACGTGATAACGCTCTGTATTCATTTGAACCTGCGTATGAATACTTGACCATTATCGAAACGCAACCAGTTATCAAGGAGATAATCGAGCATGACAGAGTTGAAACTGCGCAAAAATGGCGTGAAGTAGCACAGCAGAATTTGCCTCATGAAGATCTGGAGAGAGTTATAAATAAGATCAATCGTTCTTCGCTCTCATATTACTACGCCGAGATTCACCGTGATGTGTATGTTCCAAGAAATAAGTACAAGAATTCAGTTAGACCGCTTACGCAAACCGAAATCATCGGCGGAACGAAATTATTTAGAGAAAAATTTGTCAGTTTCATGTATTCAATCGGAGTATTTATCCTAAAGTTTTTTAGAAAAGTAGATAACAAGGAATTGGATGCCGTTTCGGCTTTGGCAAAGATAGAATACACATTTACACAAAAGAAATATGAGACTTATATGGAGAAGATTCATGCCATGCTCATTCCTCGGCTTCTTGAAATCTGTACGAAGCCAAAGGAGATCGCTACCGTCGCAACATTGAAAGATAAGATTGTAATCAGTGAAAAGAAAGGCATATATCAATCCGGAAACGAGCAGGCCGTGTATTCGATCGGCAAACGCACGAAAAGGTTCAAGCTCATAAAATACCTTCTCTCAAAAGATGATTGCAAGCTGTCTGAACTGCAAGAAACCACTAAACAAAGCGACTCCGTGGTCATGAACTCTGTGCCAGAGATTAATAGATTGTTCAGGAAAAATACCGGTCTTACTCACGATCTAATTCTGCACAACGACACCAGTGGATACTTTTTGAATAAGCAAGATTTTGATATCGTTTTGGAGCAATAACTTTTACATGTTGTTAATAAGTCCTCTATTGGAGCCGATTATTGGCTCTTTTTTCTTCATGCCAGTCATCTAAAGGTATTTCTCCCAAACTGCGAAACTGTTGGCATGCACTCATTCAGCCAGCTGTTAGAGCAGAGGGTCGTCGAATACTTCAAGCGCAAACACGGCTTGGATATTTCGCCTGCTACAGCGCAAGAATACCTGAATTCGTTTGCTGAACTGTTCTTAACATTCGCAGAGATAGAGGCCAGGAAGCGTCCCGTCCAGGCGGATACTTTAGTACCGTCGGACGGGACGCATGCTGACTTGCTAAAGACCTAACATAGGACAAGACAACAATATGGGATACAACAAAATTATCAGATATGCAGACATAATCGAGACTTACACATATGACCGACAGCTTCCAATTCGATCCGGTGCAAGAAGAGGTATTTCGCGTCGAAATGCTTTGGGAGGTTTGGACCATGATGGAGACCATCCATTATCACCCCAGGAATTTGAAGGCAAACGCAAAGATAACGCTATGCGCGCTTCAATGGTTTTCCGAAGGCTTGTCTCCGCTAACCTTGACGGAACTCACCACCCTTTACTTCTTACTCTCACCTACAAAGACAACGAAACGTCTCTCAAGGCAGGATACAAAGATTTCGGCTCTTTTATCCAGGCTCTCCGATATAAATACGGAAATGTTTTCCGGTACATCGCAGTTCCAGAATTTCAAAAGCGTGGAGCCGTTCATTTCCATGCTCTGTTCTGGGATCTTCCCGATTCTGTCTTCGAGACTGAAAGGCAACAAAGAGTCGTCGCCAGACTATGGGGACACGGATTCGTATATATGAAAATGACTGATGGAAATCAAAGGCTTTCCTCATATCTGACCAAGTATATGGCCAAATCATTTACGGATCATCGCCTCATGAATCAGAAGGCCTATGTCCGCTCAAGAAATCTCGTTAAGCCGGTAATTGCAAGCGTTAGTAGTTTTGGTCTAGACGTATTTCTAGATGAGGCTGGAGCCGGAACACCGGAGATCGACAAGAGTTACGATACGCATTGGTTAGGTCGAGGTAGGCACAGGATTTACAAGATTACACCTGAGTCTTCCGAGTCAACTTCTTGAATCCAAAAACAACCAATGAAGCAACCGAGTAAAAGATTACAATATTTACCACCAGATAAATAGGATTGAAGGACATATACCCAACATCTCCACCAAACTGTTCGCCATAAAATGCTGGATATCCGATACCTTGTGTAGGATTAGTACCACAAACAATGCCGCTTGGTGCCATACTACAAATCTTAGCAGTATGAGGAATGAAAGCGGTCAAAATTATTAGTAATACAAAAATAATAATCTTAGCTACGCTCAATTTATAGAAGTTTTTCATGAGTAAATTATATCACAAAGCGAAAGATGCAATATTGCCGTTGTAAACACCTTATGAACAGTTTGCTTTATAAAAAACGAAGCGTAAAATTCTCATCATGAAATATATTCTCTACTGTCGAAAATCTATGGACTCCGAAGATCGCCAAGTGCTCTCGCTTGATTCGCAGGAGCATGAGCTTGTTACGATTGCGGAAAAGAACAATCTCAAGATCGTCAAAACATTCAAGGAAAGCCGAACAGCCAAGGATTCCGGCAGACCTCTTTTCAATGAAATGGTCACAATGATTCAGTCCGGTAAGGCTGACGCTATTCTATGTTGGAAGCTAGATCGCTTGGCTCGTAACTTCTTGGACGGCGGACTCATCATGGATATGCTTCAGAAGAATATAATCAAGGAAATTCGGACATACGAGGCTACGCATCTACCAAACGAATCTGCTTTCATCATGGCTATGCAATTCGGTATGGCTAATCAATTCAGTAGAGATTTGAGCGTCAATGTAAAGCGTGGCAATAGAGCCAAGCTGGAAAAAGGCGGCTGGCCCAATCATCCACCATTCGGCTATTTGAATGACAAAGTAAACAAAACCATTGTTATTGATGAATCAAGATCAAAGTACACCGTCAAAGCATTTGAACTCTACGCCACCGGCTCTCACAGCTTTCAAGAAATATCTGACATCCTCTACTCTGAAGGACTGCGTACCAATTCTGGTAAGAAAGTTTACAGAGCAACCATTCATCGTATTGTCACCAACCCATTCTATTGCGGCTTAATGCTCCATGATGGTAAATACTATCCAGGTAATCATCAACCACTCATCTCCAAAGACCTATTCGATCAAGCTCAGCAGGTATTACAAGGCAAACTACATCCAAGGCCAAAAACACATTTCTTTCCACTCCGAGGATTCCTGAAATGTGATAACTGCGGATGTCTTCTAACTGCATCACTTAAGAAGGGACACCAGTATTACTATTGTACTAACGGTAAAGGTAATTGTCCTGAACATCAGAAATATATGCGAGAGAATTTCCTATACGATACCGTCGCTCCAATTCTTCAGATGATTAAGTACGATGAGGAAGTTATTGAAATCATGTACCAAGCCGCTAAAGAGAAAACAGAGATTAAAGATACCTATGCTGAATCGGTATTAACAACCCTTCAGAGCAGGCTAGAATCGTGTAAGACGAAAGAATCACGCTTACTCGATACATTTCTAGCTGATCAGATTTCAAAAGAGATTTATGACGTTAAAATACTTGAAATACATAATGAGCGAGTATCTCTGGACCAACAGCTCAAAGACGCCAAGGCGAAAAGCACACCGGCTTTAACTTTGGAACCGATCAAAAATGTTTTTCTAGAAGCCAGTAGAGCCATGAAAGATTTTCTCACTGCTGATGACGAACAGAAACGTAAAGTAATCGAAAAGTTACTTTGGAACCTTTCCATCAAAAATCAAACTGTGGCTCAACACAGCTTCAAAAGTCCGTATGATATACTCGCCCGTTCTTCAAAAACAGGAGATATTTCAACTCTGTGTCTCTATTGTACCAAGTTAGAACCTATTTTCAAAACAAAGTAAGGTAATCGCACGCGCGGAG
>CAIPHR010000081.1 GCA_903864905.1 uncultured bacterium | reverse complement strand
CATAATCAGCATACTTTGAAGCAAACCTAACCATCTTCCTATCACGCAATACTTTTGCACATATAGAAGCTAGAGCAATGACCATTTCTTTTTCATCCCCCTTAATGATTGTCTTCTGATCTACATATTCGATCGGAGCTTTGAGTCCACCATCTAGAAGAACCCTTACTTGTTTAGGATCGACTTTCAATCCATTATAACGAAGATCATATACAGATGTTCTGAGAGCTGAATTGATAGCATTAGAAAGTCCCCTTCCATCTATAATTTTCTCACTCTTGAATGTAACCATATAATCCACCAACCCAATATTCTTTGCAAGTTTGACCTTTGTGAACCACACTTCCCTCTGCATTTCACTCAATTGTTTGGATTCTTTCACTCCTTTAAAAATTTTACTAACTCTAGACATATATATAACTGGTATTAAAAATGCCCCTACAGCTACTGGCCCTGCAATAGGTCCACGGCCAACTTCATCAACTCCTATTAAATATTTGTATATAGATTGAGACTTAACCTTATTCATACTTACAAGATAGCATACATAATTATATAAACATCTTTCAATATATGAACCTTTCAATTATACTGTCTCCATGTCTGCATTCACCCATCTCCACACGCATTCCCACTATTCTCTACTCACAGCGTTACCAAGAATAGACGATCTGGTATCTCAAGCGATAAAAGATGGCCTAACTTCACTTGCTCTTACAGATAATGGCAATCTATACGGTGCAATAGAATTCTATAAAACATGCAAAAAGAATGATATAAAACCGATAATTGGTGTTGATTTCTATGTTGCTACAAGATCTAGAAAAGATATGCAAGCTGGCATAGACAATCGTCGTTCTAGACTTGTTCTCCTAGCCATGAATGAAACTGGATATAGAAACCTGATTCAATTGGTTACTATTTCCAACCTTGAAGGATTCTACTATAAACCTAGAATTGATAAAGAACTCATAGAGAAATATAATGAAGGTTTGATCGCTATATTACCGTCATTTAGTGGAGAGCTGGCACAAGCTTTGAAAGGCAGGAATCAGGACAAAGCTACAGAGATCGCTAGTTTCTATAGGAGAGTGTTTCATACAGAACAGGAGAATGTTCCGCAGCGACGACTTTCGGAGCGAGCGCAGGCGAGTGAGAAGGAGGTGACGGTTCAGAAGAACCGGACACCGTTCGTCGAGGTGGAACATTCTACTGTTCTGTATGAATCAAATCGTCTGTTCATAGAAATCACAAGACACCCAGAAATAGATGGACATGAAGCAAATATGCAGACACTCATGGACTTTGCACGTAAACATAATATTCCAATAATGGCTGCACATGATGTGTACTACATGAAACCAGAAGATAGATTTGCTAGAGAAACACTGGTGCGTGTAAATTCACACAGTGATCAAAGTGAGAAGATATCAGATAGTGATGAAGACGATTTCTCATTTATCACTCCAGAACGGGCGGAAGATTTATTCAAGGATATTCCGGAGGCCTTAGAAAATACAAAAAAGATCACTGAATCCTGCAATCTAGAATTGAAATTGGGAACATGGGTATTCCCAGCCATCATAGTAGAGAGTGGTCGCAATCCAGACGATGAGCTACGCCATATAGTTTTTGAAGGATTTGAAAATAGACATGTAGAAAAGTCGGCAGATATGGTGAAGCGTGCAGATTATGAATTAACCGTTATTAAAAACAAGGGTTATTCACCATACTTCCTTGTTGTGGCAGATATGCTACGTTTTGCTAGAGAAAACAAAATACTCTCGAATATAAGAGGTTCAGTTTCTGGTTCATTGGTAACATTTCTCGCTGGAATAACCAATATCAATCCTATCGAATATGAGATACCATTCGAACGCTTTCTGAATCCAGATCGTCCATCGGCTCCGGATATAGATATGGACTATGCAGATAACCGTAGAGATGAAGTGATAGAATATGTTAGAAATAAATATGGCCATGATAAAGTCGCACAGGTCGGAACATTTGGGACAATGATGGCAAGAGGATCTGTACGTGATGTAGCTAGAGCAATGGGATTCCAATATGAAGTTGGAGATCGTATATCAAAGCTTATACCTATGGGCTCACAAGGTTTCCCTATGACAATAGACCGTGCACTAGAAGATGTTCCAGAACTCAAAACTGCATACAATAATGAAGAAGATACAAAGAAGATTATAGACATGGCAAAAAAGATAGAAGGTTGTGCGAGACATATAGGTGTACATGCAGCAGGAGTTGTTATTTCTCCAACAGCTCTCACTGATTACACACCACTTCAATTTGATCCCAAAGGTGAAGGAAAAGTCATAACACAATATGATATGTACTCAATAGAAGAAGCTGGGCTACTGAAATTTGACTTTCTGGGCTTGAAAAACCTAACTATCATTGCTGATGCTATAGAAAGGATTGGAAAGATCGATGGAGTCATGATAGAAGTAGATACTATACCAGTCAATGACAAGGAAACATTTGAAATGCTAGCCCGTGGAGAGACAGCTGATCTATTCCAATTGAATGGTGATGGCATGACCAAATTCCTGAAAGATTTGAAACCTACAACAATACACGATATCAATGCAATGGTAGCTCTGTATCGTCCAGGTCCAATACAATTCATTCCTGACTATATACAGCGCAAACACAATCCAGAACTTATAAAATATCTCGACCCAGCTCTAGAACATATTCTAACAAAGACATATGGAGTTCTGGTGTACCAAGATGACCTGCTCATGATGGCACACGATCTTGCAGGATATAGCTGGATAGAGGTAGATAAGTTCCGCAAAGCTGTTGGAAAAAAGATACCAGCAGAGATGGCAAAACAAAAAGAAAAATTTATTGACGGTTGTATCAAATATAGCAAATGGTCAAAGAAGAAAGCCGAACAAATATGGAAATGGATAGAACCATTCGCAGCTTATGGATTCAATAAAGCTCACTCAGTATCTTATGGAAGAGTTGCTTATATTACTGCATATTTGAAAGCTCATTTCCCTGAAATATATCTATCAGCCGTTCTAACATCTGAACAAGGCGAAACAGAGAAAGTTGCAGAGACTATAGCTGAATGCAAACGCCTCAATATTCCTGTTCTTCCACCTGATATCAATGAAAGTTTCAGTCAATTCACTGTGGTAAAGATACAGAATAATGCTAACAACATTGAAGAGGTGTTAGAGACAAAGCTTGGTGAAACCCTTTCGGAGGTGCCTCAAATACAAACAATAGAAAATCATAGAAAAGAGACACCGAGAAGAGACGGCTCCGAGGACTCTTCTGTAATTAGACGAGGAGCCGATCGTGGTTTCAACAAGCTTTCGTCTCTAACACCGATCGTTAAGAATGAATTCCAAACATCTCCAAGTCAATCTAACATTCACCAATACCGCATACGCTTTGGACTAGTAACAATCAAGAATTTTGGACAAGGAATATCAACAGCGATCATTGATGAACGTAAACGCAGTGGTAAGTTCACATCTCTAGCTGACTTCCTAGACAGAGTAAAAGATAAAAATTTAAATAAGAAATCACTTGAGTCACTCGTTAAATCAGGTGCCATGGATTGTTTCAATTATGACCGAGGAATATTACTAGCAAATATTGATCTAATATTGAATTATAATAAAGAAAGTTCCAACAATCATAAAGACCAAACTTCCCTTTTTGGAATGATGGCAGACTCTTCTTCTATACCAACTCTCAAGTTGACTGATGCACCACTAGCTGAGATGAAAGATCGACTTACATGGGAAAAGGAGCTACTCGGCTTATATATTTCGGGGCATCCACTTGAAAAATATAGAGATATCATAAACAAGAAGGATATAGATATAAAACGAGCTCTAGAAACCATGAAAGATGGTGAATCTGCAGTATTAGGAGTTATCATCAATGAAGTAAGACTGATACAAACCAAGAAAAATGACACCATGGCTTTTATTACAATTTCTGACTTTTCTGGTTCAGCTGAAGCGGTAGTATTCCCACGTACATATATAGAATCTAGAGCATCCATAGAAGCCGACAAATGTATAGCAGTGAAAGTTACGATCAATACTAGAAATGGTGAAAAAGGGTTTGTGATAGATAGAATGAGAGGACTATAGTAATTAATTAATGGCAGAAAAAAACCCTATACAAATGTATAGGGTGAATGAGTAGTGAAAGAACAAAAGAGCAAGGAGCAAGGAAAGAAAAGTAGAGTGAGTGAAAAGAGCAAAGAGGAGTTGAGAATAGTGAGGAAATGAGAGGTGTGGAAGAGATGTATATCGGGGCTGGAGGGCGGCTGAGAGGACTGAAGGTTTGAGAGTCATAAAGCCGATATACATACCACACATCGTTTCGTACTAGTTCTGTTTCTCAAAGATCTTACACTAGTTATACGAAACAATAGTGGGTATTGGTGCATATATGACCAAATATTGTTATAGTAGTATATATGAAACAAAATGAAATCTCTCCCATAGAGACAAAGCGCCATACTCTGGCGCACCTTTTAGCAGCCGCAGTATTGGAGCTTTATCCAGGGACAAAGCCGACGATCGGCCCAGCTATAGATAACGGCTTTTATTATGACTTTGAATTCCCCGCTGAAAACCGCCCGACTGACGCGGACTTGAAAGACATTGAGAAACGCATGCGTAAAATCTTGCCTTCATGGAAAGAAGTGGTTGGCAAAGAAATATCAGAAAAGGATGTACGTGAATATTTCAAAAGCAACAAATATAAACTGGAACTAATAGATGAGATCATTGCAAAAAAAGAATCGATTACATTGTACACAGCTGGCAAATCAAGTAATGATTCTGCACCCGCAGACGAGAATAGTCCTCTCCCGATGCCCCTTGTGGGCTTGAGGGAGACGACTGTTGTCGACGAGAGGGTGCAGGGCGTCTTTACCGACCTCTGTCGTGGCGGCCACTCAGAGAATCCTTCAAAAGAGATCGCCCCCGATTCATTCAAACTATCAAGACTCGCTGGAGCATATTGGCGTGGAAGTGAGAAGAATATACAGCTAACTCGTATCTATGGACTAGCATTCAATTCAAAAAAAGAATTAGACGCATATGAACAAATGATGAAAGAAGCAGAAAAGAGAGATCATAGAAAACTTGGTAAGGAAATGGACATATTCGAATTCGATGACGACGTTGGACCTGGACTTGCATTGTGGCTACCGAATGGAGCAGCTATAGCAGAAGAGCTAGAAAAATTGGCAAAAGAAACAGAATTTGCAAGTGAATACCATAGAGTGAAAACTCCTCATCTTGCAAAAGATTCCATGTACAAGAAAAGTGGCCATTTACCATATTATGAAGATACGATGTTCCCTCCTATGGAATACGAAGGAGGCAAGTACTATTTGAAGGCCATGAATTGTCCGCATCACCACAAGATCTTTGCAGCACGACCAAAGAGCTATCGCGATCTTCCATTACGCTTTGCGGAATATGGCACATGTTATAGACATGAAAAATCAGGTGAATTATTCGGCCTTATGAGAGTGAGAGCATTGAATATGAATGATGCGCATATATATTGTACAGAAGAACAGTTTGCCAGTGAATTCCGCGCAGTCAATGATATGTACATCAAATATTTCAAGATATTTGGTATAGAAAAGTATATTATGCGTTTCTCAACTCATGATCCAAAGAGGCTTGGAGAAAAGTACGTCAACGAACCAGAGCTTTGGAAGAAGACAGAGGACATGGTACGCAAAGTTCTTGTTGACTCCAATATTCCATTCATAGAAGTACCGAACGAAGCAGCTTTCTATGGACCAAAGATAGACGTACAAGTTTGGAGTGCTATAGGACGTGAATTTACACTAGCAACGAACCAAGTTGACTTCGCAGTACCAAAGAGATTCAACCTAGAATATATCGATAGTGACGGAGTCTCGAAAACACCACTTTGTATACATCGTGCACCACTTGGAACTCATGAGAGATTTATTGGATTCTTGATAGAGCACTATGGTGGTAATTTCCCTCTCTGGTTGGCACCACAACAGGTCAAGGTTATACCGATAGGAGATGCACATATAGAATCAGCAAAGAAAATAAACGCTCTGCTCAGAAATAGTATGATTCGTTCAGAGATAGACCTATCTAATAATGGTTTCGGCAAAAAGGTTCGCAATGCCAAAAACGCTCGTATTCCCTATTTTATAATTATTGGCGACAAAGATATTGAGGCCGGAAAAGTCACTCTAGAAAGTCGTGACCACGGTTACTCCTCCGCTACCTTCTTCGCTCATGCTACGGAGGTCAAGAAAGCTTCGGAGTACAAGCAAATCGGTCAGATGACAAATGAGGAAGTAGTGAAGAAATTGGTAGAGGAAATAAGGGAGAGGAAATAATAATAATTAAGAACTCAACTTTGCCTTAACCCCCTCAGGCAAATTATGACCAGTAACAAACCATGTTTTTGGTGTCTCTATCTTATTTCCAGCCTCATCAATAATAGGAGTTTCCAAAACTCTGCGATTTTGTTCTGATAATTCTGCAAACTCTTTTGTACTAACAAAACCTTTGAAGACCAGATAACGTTGTGGATCAGAATCATCCTGAGAAATCGTATCAAAATCAGCTTTTGGATCAATCTCTGACAAGCGATCACAAAGTTTTCTGTATAAGGTTATGTGATCAATACGTCCTTCACCATAAAATGCCTCCTTTGTTATAGTGTCAATAAGGATAAAGAATGCACGCAAAGCTCGCTGTTCATTTGCTCCAGAATTACTATGTAAATATATGTGTTCTTGATCTACAGGCACACCGAATGATTCACACACATCTTTTCTAACCTCTTCAAATTCTACTGATTCTTTTCTGGCATCGATCATGCGCTTTGTATGCAATTCTTTATGCATGAGAGCGTCTGGCTCAATTGCACGAACTTGAGTTTCAATATGGTTGATAATCTTCAATATATCCTCATGATAATGACCTTTTTCACTATGAACTTGTTGCTCGATAGAAAATTCTTTTGACATATAGAAATACTAGCATGCGCAATGGTTCATAGCAATTTGTGCACTGGGTTAGTGTACATTTGACTTTGACATAATTGGTATATCTACAATATGTTCAGAAATAT
>CAIPHR010000080.1 GCA_903864905.1 uncultured bacterium | reverse complement strand
CGCTATATCATGAAAAGCTGTTTGGATTGCATCCACCAATATCCCACCGAGCCATATACATTTGGTGACAAATGCTATTCCAAGTGTCCGCCCGGTACGATTTCTTCAAATCAATACTCCTGCAAAGCCTGCCCGCAAGGCTCATACAGCTATAACAATCAGTGCGTTACCTGCTCTGATGGCTATGTGTTAGGCAGCAATGGAAGGTGTTATCCTCAGTGCGGAGCGTCTAATCAATACTGCATTACCGGTCATTGCTCAAATGGTAGATGTGTACTTTAAGCAGTATGTCAACATAAAGAAAAAATAAATGCTCCTAATTATTCGCTAACCTTTGTTCCGGCACGTTCACTAAATCGGTGTAATTCCCCTCTGACTCCAATAATGAGCCTATGCAACGAACTATTTTCTACTTCATATGGAACTTTTTCCTGAGGACTTACTTTCAGTGTGTCTATCATGATTTGTAGAGGTGGATTCGTCATAATTGTCTTTCCAATATAAGGCAAATTAACAACGTGCCCTTCAATTTCTCTCAAAGGAGATGCAACAAAAAATCTAATTTTAAATTCTTCTGTATTTGGCTTGTTATAAAAACCAATGCGAAGCAAAGCATCTATACGCCGATATGGTTTATATTCTGCTCCGGCAGTGTTCTTACTTGTAAGCCCACCAACAGATGTATCCTTGAAAAAACCATTTACCTCGCCAGATAGCCATTTTTCGTCTTCATTCATTTTCAGATTATGAGCAAGTCTAAGACACATTTCTGCAATTGTAGATACTGGTTTTTCTTCATCTAAGTATGAAAGAATTTTATTCAGTAACGCTCTGTTATCATGAATATCTATTTTGCTGGGTTCATTCTCAGATGTACCAGTAAAAATATTCTCTCCAGACAACAATGTCTTGATGTCATTAACACCCAGATTTTCAATATTACCGATGTGAAGAGAAGGCGAATTGATAGGATTAATTGTGCTTTGTTTGATGTTTATTTCTTTATTTACGAATTTAAAGCCTACAAATATGGCAAGCACAGACACAAGCAGAGTTGAGATTAAACTGATGAATGAAAATGGCTCAACCTCAATCGTCTCATTTTGAAGAAGCCCCATGGATAATACGATTAAGGCTAGAGTTAGAGCGAAGATAAAAAGTATAATCATACCATATTCAAATGCTGAAGCATAAATAAATGACATTTTTATCAAAGCATCAGAAAGAATATTCACAACTTTATTATTCCCCTTAAAAATTTTTGAAAGATTTGGACTGTATGTTTTGATTAGTGATGTGACTATGCCCATCAAGAAGGCGAAAAACACGATAAACAGAGCACTGTATGATAGAGAATTTCTTGAGATTAAGATTTTGTTTGAAGTATCCATGACACTAAATGGATAATTGCCCAGTAAACCAACACCAGTAAGAAACACCGAATTGGAAGCTCCAGAGGGGCGGTCTTCTGCAACGACATCAAAGTTATAGCCGAGGCTGTATTCACCCGTAAGTTTCAATATTATTCCAGACGTTACTACATCTTTATCAAATTTATATGTATTGTTTTTGATTCCTAGGAGATTAAAACTGCCATTTTTGAGGGGCATATACTCCAGTCCTAAGAATTCTTCTTTTTCTCCACTGGGGCTAATTAGAAAAACGCGGGGTAGTATTGACCCGTTTTGGCAATCAGTTGTAATGGAGAGATTATAGGCTTTGACGAATACTATGTCATTTTGAGAGTATTTGGGATACTGAAAAGAAGATGTTTGTTTATATCCTGGAAATGAATATGAGACTAGTTCCATGCTTCCAATGGCAATAGTTGAGCAAGAGTAAGCTAAGCCTAGAATTAACAAAATGAGTATGGAATAAATGGCTGACCTCCCCATAAGGTTATGAGACGTTAGGTGTTATTTAAGCCTTATGCCTGGCGGCGGTCTTGTGGAGCTTTGACTTGGAAAGTGGAGGTCAATTTATAAAGAAGAATACGCGAAACCTATGACGTGAAAGGTATATCAACATTTTTCAAAGAAAAAGAAGAGCAATGAACCATTAGGTTTGGTGGAATTTGTGGACAGACAGGAAAAAGAACTCCTTGAGCTTGGTCTTGGCTTAGCTGCGGTGTGGTTCGGTTTGGAGTTTGTAAAGGGACTATCTTCAAACTGTCCTTCTTGTGGTAAACCAATTCTAGGTAAACCTGCCACTTGCCATCATTGTCATAGTCGGTTATGGTGGAATCCATGAGTGACGACGGAAATTATTTCATTGTGAGGCTACCATCAAACCGTACTAAAGTATACTTTATAGTAGCCGTTGCAGTTCTACTATTGGTTGTTTGGATAGGTTCTGCTTTGGCTATTTTTTTCTCATCCGATAACATTTCAAAAGGCATTTATGCATTAATTTTTCTATTCTTGACAATTATCCTACATGGTAATTTTAAGAATCTCACAAAGATTCACTTAAGTCTTACGGATGGGATTGAAATTGAACAGAAAAAGAAAGCTGACCGAAATCATTAGATTTTGAACCAAGACATCATTTACTGTGACTGTGATTTTATCGCTGTCGACCCTATTTCAAAATACAAGTAAATATACTGACTAACTTTTTATCCGCTTTTTGAGGATTTGCTTGAGGTCTCCTTCAAACTTGTCCGCAAGCTGAAGAGCCTTCTTCCCGCTTTCAGTCAATTCGTAGACGATTTTGTTCCTGCCGCTGCTGTCAACAATTGTTGCAGTGATTGCCTCGTAATTGCGCAATTCCTTGAGCCTTGAGGAGATTGTGTTGGGAGAGAATGTCTTGCCTGTTCGGATGTTCTTCAGGTTCCGGAGGTCTTTGAAGCTGGCTTCGCCTTGCTTCTGGAGACATTGCAGGATTTCCAGTGCCCCTTCTGAAATTATCATGTTTGCCATCTCGTAGCCCAAGGGTATCACCAGTATCTTGGCAATACTCTTGTGGCGCTTATTAACAATTCACCTGTTATGTTATACTTCGGTATTATTATAATACTTTATATCCAAATTGTTATGGAGAGGTGGTTGTGTGAAATTTGAACTCGTTGTACTTGTGATTATGGCTGCCCTGCTTGTAGCGGGCTGCGCCTCAAGTGGGTCATCTTCAACTGCCGTTCCACCTGCAAGTCCTGCAAGTGCACCACAAGCTCACGCTCAGACGCCTCCACCTCAGCAGCCATCCACTCCAACCGTAAAGGCTGAAGAACCAAAACCCGCTGTTCCTACCGACTGCAATCCTCTGAAAGACAAAACCTGCACAACGCTTAATGTTGGGCAAGAGGCAATTATCGGAGGAGAACTGAAGCTCACACTCTCAGGAATCACGACACAGGCGTGCGAATTGGATTACTCAGGAGGCTCGCCAGAAAGCTATCTTGTGTTTGATGTAACTGGGGAGAATGTTGGCAATTCGGGCACAGTATATCTGGGTTCCACTAATTTCTATATCCTTGATGCAAACCAGAAGCAGGTTACAGCCTCGTTTATGGCGTACCCTGCTATGGGTTCGCTCTACAAAACACAAGCGTGCAAGGATGCCAAAGCCGACGCCCTTGAGACAAACAACCTCATCGCGGGCTCAAAGAACAGCGGAAAGGTTTGGATTGAACTGAAGAACCCGCTTCCCAAGGGTGCCAGCTACCTCGTGTACAAGGAAATGATGGGAAACATGATGGTGTTCTTCAAATTCAATAACGCTTAGTAAAAGATATCCGAAAGGTGAACATGTGGTTGACACAAACAGGGCTCTTGTCTTGAGCTTGCTTTTTGCCACAATGCTTCTTCTGGCTGGTTGTGCTTCAAGTGGAGGAGGATATTCTACCACGAAAGCAAATGAGATTGTTGGAAATCAAACTTTGAACAAAAGTAGTAGTGCTATCAACTCAACAGAGACCACTGTAGTCCAAGAGTTGACAAAAATTGAAAACAAAGAAATTATTCAAGACAATATTAAAACAACATTCAAAAAATTTATGATTACTTATGAAAAAGATGACGAAGTCAATAAGGCGCATGTTTTAATGATTATTGAAAATACTGGAAAGCAAGAAAAAACAATTGCTTGTGGTGATTATCTATTAATTGACCAAGAAAAACGAGAGTACAAACTTGAAAGTGCGTGGCAAACATATTACAATCAAAATAATGCCAAAAGTATCGCTACCGTTCAACCTGGACTTAGCGTAATTTTTGAATGCGAACAGGTATTCCCAACAACATCTACTT
>CAIPHR010000079.1 GCA_903864905.1 uncultured bacterium | reverse complement strand
TCCTCTACGGCAAAGTCAAGGAATTTATCAGCCGTCATCTCTTCAATAAACCGGTAGAGATCGAAAACCTAAACACCTTGCGGAACCTCTCAGAGGTAGAAGCTACAAGAACCATTATCGAGACCTTCAAGCAGAAGATTAATGAGCTTACTATTTGCGACAAAGGCAGTGCTGAAATCAGGGACTACATCAAACTCCGTCAGACCCGCCCCTTTGTCGTCAAAGAGCAGGGCTATCTCATACCACAACGCAGCATCTTCAACAAAATCATCGGCGACAGCCACCTCGAGCTCCGTTTTGCCGCATTTCTGGAGCAATGCCCGGATGTCATTACCTACGCCAAAAACTACCTTGCCGTCCACTTCAGTCTCGACTACGTAAAAGCGGATGGCAACATCTCCAACTACTACCCTGACTTCATCGTCAAAACCGGTACAAAAGAACTCTGGATAGTCGAAACCAAAGGCCTCGAAGACCTCGATGTTCCCTTAAAAATGGAACGCCTCAAACAATGGTGCCAGGATATCAATGCTGCCCAGCAGAACCACCGGTTTGATTATGTATTTGTCGATGAAGCTGATTTTGAGAGTTACAAACCGGATTCATTTGCAGGACTGGTGACAATGTTCAGGAAGTATAAATACGGTCAATAAATTATCGAGTCTCGTGAGCCTGAGTTTAAAGGTTACTTTGACTATTAGGTTGACAATGTCGATAGTTGGAGCTTTGGGGTTGCCCTCGTGGGGAGAACGGTGCCATCCATTTTAATATGATTGTTTACAACATGTTCAGGAGATTATATGAGATTTGATGTCTATTGTGATGAAGCATATCCTGATTTGTTTACTTCACAGAAGGCCAGTGCACATTATTTAATGATTGGCAGCCTTTGGTTGCCTTCGGAGTCACGGAGGGAATTAAAAAATAAAATAAAAGTAATAAGGGTCAGGCATAATGCATGGGGAGAAATAAAATGGTCAAAGATATCCGCATCTAAACTGCAATTCTATTTAGATTTGATTGACCTTTTTGCTTCTTACGGAACGGATATGCGGTTTCGTTGTATAGCCGTAGAACGTGAGCATGTTGATTTACAATTTCATAATCAAGATGGGGAGCTTGGTTTCTATAAGTTTTATTATCAGCTCTTACATCATTGGATACAGGATTTTAATGAATATGATATTTATTGTGATGTTAAGAAAAATCGTGATCCTTTGCGGTTGCATACCTTAAAAAAATATCTTGACGCATCTAACATATTTTCGACAATAAAAAATATTCAGTCTCTTCCCTCAAGGCAGGTAGTACTTATACAGTTTTGCGATTTTCTTCTTGGTGCCGCGAGCAGTCGAATGAACAGCACTCTTAGAACTGATTCAACAAAAGAACTGGTTGTTCAGTACTTGGAGAAATCTCTCGGGGTCGAAAAACTGATCGCCACCGTAAAAGGTGAACAGAAGTTCAATGTGTTTAAAATTCGTCTTAAAGGGGGGTGGTAATGACTCTGCCATCACTACTCATTTTTGAAGATGAAGAACAGTATTTTGATCATTTTAAGAGAGAATATTGCTGCAAATCAATTATAACATTCGACGGAATCAGAGTCTATTTTGATTCATTTCGCTTTTATCATGCTTTTTATGAAAGTAGTGATATGCGTGGCGCAAAAGATGTTTTTTCTCTGGTGCGTGCTCAGCGTATGAGTTGGATAAAAATAACACT
>CAIPHR010000078.1 GCA_903864905.1 uncultured bacterium | reverse complement strand
GAGACTGCTCCGCGCTAAAGCATCGGAAGCAGTCTCGCCGGCTCCAGCCAATTCCATGAACGATTCATACAGACCAGCCAGACTGTTCAGATATTCATTGGCTTCTTCAGGCGAAATATCTCGACCGGATTTTTCCCCGAAGTAGTTCCTGGCTCGTTGTATCAGCTCATGGCTGAATTGGTGTGCCATGGGATAATGGTCGCAATTTGGCGAATATACCTCTAGATTACTGACATGCTAAATAAGCCCGTGGTTAGGGCTTCTGTCACTTCCTGATGAACACCACCTAAAAGTTATTGCTTGATTGTCACTGCATAGATGTCTTTGTTGATGGAGTAGCCACCGGTGTCTACGCTTAGAATCAGATCATCGGTAAGCCGTAGTTTTTCTCTGAACAGCTCATTGATTTCCGGTATGGATTTCATCGTCACGACCTTGTCTTGCTTGGTAACCCTATTTAATTCTGCCAGACTGCAATTATCCCTCGTGATTAAGTGCTTGATGAGTTTCATTCTTTTAGATATTCTCGCTACGCTGTATGCCAACTGGTCTTGACCCTCCTGATATATGCCTTTCCGGTCATCTATGACAATTCTGATTTTGGCTGGTGCATCAAAAGCAATCACAGGTTCCGGTTTCTCTATTTCAAGCAACTTCTTCACAAGCGTAGCGTGAATTCTTTCCATCCAAATGACCAAGTCATCCAGCGCACAGTAGAGTTTGAATTGGTCCCATGTACCCATCAGTTTTTCAGAAATCGATTCGTTTTGAAACAATAAAGACATGCCGGTCAGTACCTTCTCATCATCGTGATCGGTCGATTCCTTGTACGCTTTTATAGGCGCGTATATTCTGTCGTAAATGAGATCGTAGCTATATGAGAGTGAATTCCTGTCGATTCTTCTAATGATCTCATCTCGACCATTCTGGGTTGAGCTGGTGCCGGAATTCACGATTGCTTTCTTGGTGGCGATTTCTTGCCTATCAGTTTCTAGTATTTTCTGTATGGTTTTCTGTCCTTCAATGATGTCGAAATATTCATATACCGCTCTGGAAGTTTTAGGAAGACTGGGTTTTTTGATGGCATCTAAAAACTCTGCGTATTTCTGATCGAGTTGTGAGATCACGAGATCCATAGATATATTCTAACACCACCAAATAATATTGCCTGTGGCGCCACCCGCCCCAACAGCACTTTCAATCGCAGGAAAGTCATGCATGGCCGCTTGGCGAGGACGCTTGGTAGGAGATAGACGGGCATGCCCACCTCAGCCCTAAGGGGGTATGTGGCGCGACTTACGCTCCTATTCGCATGGCTCCGCTTACCCGACAGTCTGTAACACACAGACAGTCGGCCGCTCTCGCCATGCCAACAGGAGCTAGTCGCGAATTGAGTCCGTGGTGACGGGCTGATGTGACATGCCCTTATCTACAAGCGCCCACGCATCACTTTCCGAAAGTGCTGTAGGCGCGGCTGGCGAACAAAACGCAGTTTAATTTTTAGGAGGGAATAAGATTGGAGCCTTGCTTTTTCTACGCCCTCTAATCGTTATGACAATAATCAACACGAGTCCGATATACATAGCGATTTGGTCAATCAAGGCTTCTTGTGCTGTAACATATTTTGCAGTTCCACATAAAATACTAATTGGTCCTGTGCACCCAGCAAGCGAGTGTATCGGAGCGTTATGTTCCGTATCCTTGGTCAAAGAGGCATAATTATACGACACCTCATTAACAAGGACGCAAGATATAAGTATGATCCATAGTAACCAAGTTATCTTATTTTTCATTTGAATAGGTCTCACCGGCTATTATACCAAAGTTCTGTAATTCATGGTACAGTATTAGCGAGTTAACCAATAAAATTACTATGAAAACATTTCAAAAAGGTTCGGCTACTATCTGGGTTATTTTGATAATCGTACTCGTGGTCGTAGGAGTGGGTGCGTATTTTATAATGAATAGCAAAGAGACTTGCAGGATTACTGATAATAGCGGTAATACAACTGTTGGTCCGTGTCCCGAGACGCCCGCGGGTACTCAAGTTGTAGCACAGAATGAATACGATAAGGTTGGTCAGGCAATGAAGGATACCGCTGCAAAAGTTCGCTCGACATCTCCATCTGGTTATCTGGTTCCTGTAGCACCGACAGGCTATACATTGTCAGCTACTAGCCCGAGTTTTACAGTTGATACCGCCGGTTACCTATTTACGAATAGCGTTGGCAATACTATTTATTTTATGGAGAGTCCGACTTCATACAACGACGCGTATGCTAAATTGCAGGCAGATCGAGAATATCAAGTGCTTGAATCATTTAACAATAACAATTCTGGATGGGTATCGGTTTACTATCACCACACCACTATCAATGGAAAGCCAACATCTTCCATGTATTTAATTCATGATCATAATGGTCATCTTGTGTCCATTCAATCCAATAGTCCAAGCATGACTGCAAAAGATCTTGAGAAGATACTAACGTCGGCAACAATAGCAAAATAGATACAAAATATATGGAATCAAACGAACAATATGCAAAATATCTGAAAAATTCCGGAGGGATGATAGAGATATTTGGTCTGCTTTCGGCAATCATCAATGGAATTATATTTATTTTGATCATCGCCGGAGGACCCATCGTTATCTTAAATGTTGCTATATACCTTGTTAGCTCAATAATAGGAATTATCTTTGTAGTTTTAGGTGGAAAAATCAGGAAAGGACTGACGCCAACGACAAAAAGAAATCTGGTGATAGTATTGATAATATCCGCTTTAGTTTTTCTCTCAAATTTGCCTAGCAGTCATAGCATCGCTCTTACCGTGCCAACAATATTGGTAGTGGCATCTCTTTTGGGACTCTATTCAGCCAGTAAACTTAGTAAAAATACTTATTAAAATAACATATCGATCATGAAAAAAGATTATTGGAACATCTCAAAAAGGAATTTTAGAGCGATGGCAATCATATCAGTTGTCTTCGTAGTTCTATTCGGGCTTACAGCATTAGATAGTCCTGCCGCAGTTCAAAGCGCATTACTCGTACCAGTCGTAGTTTTATTTATTACATTTGTACTATTCTTGGTCATTGCATCGTTGTTCAAAAAGCACTCTCCGATGGCCATAAAAGTCGGTTATACCTATGTGGGCTTGGTCTTTATCTATGATTTGATTGCCGGCTTTATCGTCGGTTCTCCAACAAACGGCATTGCATATAAGATTCTCGGGTTGCTCGTTTTGGTCTATTTGCTTGTGAATATCTATAAAGCATCAAAACAGTCAGTTTCTTCAGCCAGCTAACTCTGTTCTAATAACGTTCCAGACGGCGCACATGCTATACACAAGAAAAGGTGATGATGGAAAAACAAAGAAATTTGGTTGTGATCAGAGAATGTCCAAGAATTCTATGACAGCTGAAGCTTTGGGTACTTTGGACGAGGTCAATTCTTTTCTTGGTCTGGTCAAAGTCAAGTCCAGATCGATGAGATGGAAAATTGGTGGAATGAAGATAGAGACAATAGTTGATTGGGCTCAGAATGGACTATTCATCGTCCAAGCTGAAGTTGCCGGTGCCGAGAAAACGGTCGATGGAAACAAGGTCAAGAAGATGGAAACCTGGATTGATGCTATGGAAAAAGCTATGCCGCCTATAAAGACGTTTTTTGTTTCTGGTGGTACGGAGATGGCTGCAATGTTGGACATTTCACGTACGATGGCACGCAAAGCAGAGCGTAGAGTTGTGGCTGGAGAGGAGAGTGGTGAGATAAAAGTTAGTAAGGAGACACTAGCTTTCATGAATAGGCTTTCTTCGCTATTCTATGCCATGGCTCGACTAACTAACCATAAATCTGGTATAAAGGAGGAGGTGCCCGATTATAAGTAGTAGTTACAGGGTATTAGTAGTTCTATAGGTAGATAAGTGTTACAATTTTAGTATCCTACTTTCTTTGTTGAATATAGGTAATATGGTGGCTATGGTGTAATGGTTAGCACTCGGCTCTGTGAAAGCCGCAGTATGGGTTCGAATCCCATTAGTCACCCACGATTTGTGATATTATATAAACATGTCCTTCAGACCAACACCTCTAAAGTCAATTGTCTCTGCCCTTGCATTTATTATTCTCGATAATCTTTTTGCACGTCTTTATAGTTGTAGCTCCGATTCCTGCCCATCGACGACAAAACTTTTGTTTTCTATTGATGTGTTGCTGATTCCGTTTATTACCGCCGCAGTAACTTATATAGTCTGGAGTTTGGTTAATAAAAAATAAACAGTTTCGGAATCTATCTAATAGGGGACCTTGACTTTTTTTCACAATAGAGTACGATTATCACATAAACGCTCCAGCCAGCCGAAAGGTCCGCTGGGGTTTTTGTTATCTATGTTAAAATGGCATGATGAAGACTATATTGATAATTGATGGAGAGAATCTCAAAGGTAAACTGAAAACTGTCTTTGAAGATGCTGGAAAAGACAAGCCTATTTAGAATAAGTATGATTTCAAGGGGCTTTTTGATCGAGTACTAAAAGGATTCAATATCGATGAAACAGTATTCTATTTTGCTAGGATAAAAGAACATGAAAAAAGTAAGATCAAATCTCGACAACTGATCGAAGAACAACGTCAGTTGAAGACTCATCTTGAGAAGCAGGGGTTTAAAGTTATCATGAGTGGTAGAGTACGTGGACAAATGGAAGAAAGTCAGAGTGGAAAAAGTGTGCTCATCTTCAGAGAAAAGGGAGTTGATGTAAAGATGGCTGTTGATATGGTTAGTCTTTCATGTGACAAGATAGTAAAGGAGATAATATTGTGTAGTTCTGATTCCGATTTACAACCTGCGATCAAAGAAGCAAAAGATAGAGGCGTTTCTTGTGTATATTTAGGATTCGAAGTTAACCCAAACAAGGGTATTTCCTATACAACTGATAGGACTATATTGATACGAAATTCTGAAGTGTTGGAGTTTGAAAAGATCAATCAACTACTATGATTGATCATCACACCCTGTGCGTACCAACCAACCCCGATTTAATGGCTACAAAACTAGAGTACAACGATGCGGTGTAATTCTTAGATTCTAATAAAGTTATAATAGCGTTTGGACAGGGACCCAGCGATGTTTTTTTCCTAAAATACCACTATTTTAGGAGTTACTTTTGGTTCTGTCGTATACTATTGACACATGGTTCATAAGTATGCTATACTTCTAGCAGAAAGGTGTGGTAAATTCTTCGCTTGGTGGTTAGGTAGTGGAGTTCTAATGACGGGACTAACATTGCTGGTCGCGTACGTTAGCATTGAGTTCGTGGGGGCGGCTGAGACAACCTCATGGCTCAACTATACCTCAAAGACCGCGAAGCGTTCAAGACTCTTTTTGGGTTCGAGTTGGAGGATGATCTTCGGATCGAGGTGCTTTTTATATATTGAATTTTCCAGATACCCACGTTTTTTCAGGTCTATGGTGATCGGTATAAAATGATGACCCTAAGGGGAATCAGACTGCCGTGTTATACTTTTGATATGAAAAAATGCTTCTAATTATTTTAGCTATTCTAGTCCTCTGTATAGTTCTCGCCTCATTTAAGGTTTATGGTTCAAAAGTAAGCGGGTCTACACATGAGGTAATGTTAAGAGTCACTGGGGAGAATTTGATAGGAGGAGTAGACTGGTCAGGAAATCACACCAGTCCAGTCACTTATGATTTCGGTTATCATGATATAACCAATTTGCCGAATAATATATTTGAGACAAACCTTACCTATCAAATAGGTAGCACGCTTAACGATTTGATGGCCTATGCAAACAGCCATCCCGATAATCAAGTATTTGTTCAACTTTCAAAAGCAGACGGCAGTGAATGGTATGTGCCAACATTGGTAACAAATGATAAAAGTAAACTAACTAGTGATATTTTTATGAAAGGTAAATTAGATGGAGGTGGTGTCGGTACAGCATTAGGAAATCATGATTTGTGGAGTGCCGCTAGCGTCATCTATTCAGGCATTCAAAGTAGTCAGGATTTGGTTCCATTTACGGATTTTTTCTCAATAGCCCCAGCGCCACCAGCTCCAGATAATGTAACCGCCAAGATTTTAGTAGATAGTAATGGTAACAGTGCACTCAAGGAAATTCTGGTCCATGGTAAGACATGTATAACGAAAGGCAACATAGATTTAAGTGATACCACTTGCTGGAATAATCGCAGTAGTGCAAATCAGGCGAAAAAGAAATATTCTCTTACATTCTTGCCTCTTTTGTTTAGGAAGCTATCTGGTAGGTAATTATCTGTATAGTGCTTTGAAGGGTAGGGTAAACCTGCGGAATATAAACACTCGCATTTCTTTCCATAAACCCAGTTAAAGTAACCTCTACGACGGCACCCAAGTGTGATTTGTATTAAATAGTTTTAACCAGTGCTATACTTTCGGTATGGAAAAACCTGCCGAGTTAGATGAACAACAGCTCCGAATGCAACAAGTTGAAAAAGTAGTCGGTTTTCTTAATAGGATAAGTGCGTATGAATACTTTCAACACTTACTCTTACATAAAGAAGAAAAGCCATCTTTTGAAGAGTTTGAAGAATTTGTCGTTCGTGTTAATGGTATAGCTCGTGATGTACCGATAAATGACAGAAAGCCCGATGGTGAAACGGTGTACTTGTCAGGTTTTGATGAAGCGTTTGTTCCTAGGCAAGAAGATAAGGAATTAATTCTAGCAGACGCATACGCAGCAATGGAAAAAATCAGATTTGGAGATGAGGCATATCTACTTCCTGCGATAATTAATGCTACACATCTTTTTGCAGACGGAAACGGAAGGACCAGTCGCATATTCCATACTCTTTTAACAAAATTTGATAGTGAAAAAGATTTTGAAGAAAAACTTCGCATGGCAATAGGAGAGAATGGGAGATGTGAGACTGAGGATATTAATCCAGCTATTGTGAGGACTGATGTAGATAAGATTATTCTCCTAAGGCATGGCTATTCATTTGAAGATGATACCGGGTGGTCACCTATTTTTCCAGAAGGTTTTGGTCTATTGTTTATAGGTATTGAGGAGGTAACATCAACACCTGCGGCCCAATTTATGAAACTACGACGTGTCGATCAGCCATATTGTTTTATTGCTGCGCATGAATATTTAAAAGAAAAAGGCATACTTTCGGATAATATAAGTCATGTAAGTGGTGGTGTCGCTCTGTCGCCCTTGAAAATGGAAAAAAATCTTACTGATGCAGACTGGAAGGCGGTAATGGAAAGATATTATTTGCTCAAGAAAGAGCATGTTGAAATTCTTATTGATGCTTTTGTGGAACCTGAAGAGTATAAAAACCTTATTGGTACAATGACGCTTCGTGATTTTTTCATTAGCGAGATTAAAAACAAGTTCGCAAGACAAAACGAGGAACATGCGAAATAGTGAATCAGGGAGTAGGGTAAAAAGTAAGAATGAAGATTGTAGCATCGTTTTTTCTCTCAAAAACAGTTCTAATCCACAGGACTGCTGTTTGTATTCAATCACTCCAAATAGGATAGAAATCAATAGATTACCTATCGTCGAATAATCAGTAAGACAAATATGAGAGGCCTAGATTACTGGTTGCCCCTTGATCAATCGTACCAAGATCATTATGATTGCTATAACAATGAGGATGTGTATGAACCCACCGATTGTAAATGAGGTGACCATACCTAGAAGCCAGAGAACTATCAGGATGACTGCAATGGTTGTTAACATAGATTTTGTGATTAATTAGTCACGAACCTAGATGGTGCCGTGTAAATGTATTTGTTATTACACAGTGCACGACTTATGATATTGTAACATAATACGGTAGAAATAAGTGAGGATTTTTCCAGTCCAAACTGAATATATTTTACAAATACAGAACTTTTTTTGTTAAGCCATATTTCAAGCCATGTTAACCAATCTCATTAACTACAAAATATAAACTTCTTTGGTATACTGTAAGTATGATATATTTACACCAACAATACTTAGCATATGGATAATGTTCAGATTAGAAAGTCATATGGACGCTCAAAAATATCATACGGGTTTTCTCTAGGCCTTTGGATTTTCATAACTATTTGGTTTGGCTATGGTTTCTTAGATAATATGAAGCAATGTTCATTGGGTAATTGTGGGGAAGGGGGAGCTGGGTTGATGTTTGCAATTTTACTCATATGGGCACCGTATACAATTTACACGATAATATACACAGTTATTTTTTTAATTAAACGTAGTAAATATTTGGGATACCTATAATCACATTAGGTGATGTAAAGCTTACCTAGCAAGCCTATTGTGCTATAGTAGAATTGTGAAAAAAAATAAACCCACGAAAACTACGGTAATTGGCTATATTAGTACGACTATGAAGGGGGCTGGCTATATTGATGATGCAGATCCAAAGAAGGATTCTGTATATATCGAAACAGGCTATTTGAATACAGCTCTCGATGGAGACAAGGTCGAAGCTGCGGTTGTCGAGAATAGAGTGAGTGGTAAGATCGAAAAAAAAGGCACAGTTATAAGGGTTATTGAACGTGCCAAGGAGTCATTCGTTGGAACGGTGTGTTTCGAAAAAGAAGGTAGCTGTGTCGTCGTTCCCGATGACAAGAAAATGTATGTGAGCATCTCTATTCTAGCGCAAAATTCTAATGGACTGAAGAATAACCAAAAGGTATTCGTAAAATTATTGGCCTGGGTAGATCCAGAAAAACTACCTACTGGTGAAGTTATAAAGATTTTGGGTGAAAAAGGTAATAACAATGTTGAGATGGAGGCTATCGTGCTCGAAAAAGGATTCGAACTTGGTTTTCCAAATATTGTTGAGATAGAGGCTAGTAAGATCAGCCATGACAAAACTATTCCTTCTGAGGAAGTTGCCAAACGTCGCGATATCCGTGGTACTACGACATTCACAATAGACCCATTTGATGCCAAGGATTTTGATGATGCTATTTCTATCAAGAAACTTCCTGATGGTTTGTTTGAAGTCGGTGTTCATATAGCAGATGTATCTCATTATGTTCGTGATGGTTCAGCTTTAGATAAAGAGGCGCTGAAGCGTGGCTGTTCAGTATATCTAGTAGATAGGACTATACCGATGCTTCCTGAGGTTCTTTCGAATGATGTTTGCAGTCTGAACCCGAGAGAAGATAAACTATCATTCTCAACTATTTTTGTTATGGATAGTAATGCTCGTATCCAGTCTCGATGGTTCGGCAAGACAGTCATGAATTCTACTCATCGGTTTACCTATGAAACAGCACAGGCTGTGATAAAGGGGGATCCAGCTTTAGTTGTCGAATATTCTAGTGGTATTCAGACTATAGCTTCTGCAGAAGCAGGAATGAAGCATCGTGAAGATCTTATAGAACTAGATAGATTGGCTAAGATTTTGAAAAAGGATAAATTTTCCAAAGGGGCTGTGGAGTTTGAGCAGGATGAGATCAAATTCCAGCTTGATGATGCTGGTAAACCTATCAGAATCAATAAATCTATGCGTTTGGATACTCATAAGTTAGTGGAGGAGTTCATGCTACTAGCAAATCGTGAAGTGGCAAAATTCATCTTTGATTCCATAAAGAAAAAAGGTACACGAGACACTGGTGCAATATATCGTATTCATGATGTCCCAGACAAGGACAAGATCATGAATCTAGTTACTTTCGTTAAAGCTCTTGGGTATACATTGAAATCAGATGACGGAGTAGTCACTGGCCAGAGTTTGAATGACCTTCTGGATCAGATAGAAGACACCCCGCACGAATCCCTCATAAGAACTGCAACTATACGATCTATGAAGAAAGCTGTATATTCCACAAAGAATATTGGACACTTTGGGCTAGCATTCAGTTTCTATACGCATTTTACTTCACCAATTCGTAGATATCCAGATCTATTGGTTCATCGAGTCTTGGCGAAGCATTTGAATAATGAGGCATTCGGAGATCGTGATATAGTAGTCTTTCAAAAGATTGCTGATAGTTCGACTATGAGAGAAATATCTGCTGCAGAAGCTGAACGAGCCTCGAAAAAATTGAAGCAGGTCGAGTATATGAGTATACGTATCGGAGAGACTTTTCAGGGTACGATAACTGGGGTGGCTAAATGGGGCATATATGTCTCCGAGGCAAAGACTATGTCTGAAGGCATGATTCATATCTCTAGCTTGGGCGAGGATTATTTTTCGTTCGACGAGAAGACTTATTCTATAATAGGAGAAAAGACTGGCAAAAAATTTACATTAGGTGATGCTGTTACTTTCAAAGTCAAAACTGCTGATATAGATAGAAGAATGCTAGATTTTACGTTGGTATAGATTTTATATACTCACGTTACCCGTTACTCTTTTTATATAAATAGGTTCTGTGTTAAAGCGCACCGAATGTAACATTCTATAAAAAAGACCCCGTTTGCAGTTGTGCAGACGGGGTCCGTGATTTTCTAAAAAGAACTTACTTTAGCCCTGGCCTTTTGGCAGGGATCTCGTACTCCGGTGACCATTTTAGGTACCAGAGATTATCGAGTTTAGTTTGTTTGACATGACCGTCAAAGAAACTGACGTTGATAGCTCCAGGTAGCGGACTATTTTCTGACCAGTTCCTGGATACTGTACGAGGCCGATTACCATGCCTCGGGATGTTTATTGAGGCCATGCTGCCCAAATTGTTTTCATCCGGTCGCGTGCCAGCATAAAGATCAGTGGCTGGCATGGAATACGGCATGGGTTGAACGAGAAGGAAAGTACCATCCATGAAGAATGGCATTTCCGATGGCTGTTTGATGCTGTTCTCAATCGTTCTATTTGGTGCTAAGTACGTTTGCATCAATATATTCCAGTTGTATGTGTAGCTGGAACGTACATCGTTCATTTTATACGCCTTTTCAAGATTCCCGACATATTCGGGAGTTGATTCGGTGATAGTAGCTGCTTCCGGGCAGAGGTATACTTTTGGATTCTTTGGCTGCCAGAAGTCTCCATTGCCGTCATTCAGCCAAATCTGTCCACCCGGGTCATCGACAAGTGATTGATGAAAATCGATCAGAATCTGTCGGTGGTTGCTGGTGCAGACGATGTCTCGCGCCTTGCTCTTTGCCCGTGTCAGGGCAGGAAGGAGAAGGCTAGCCAGAATAGCGATGATTGCGATCACCACAAGTAATTCAACAAGGGTGAAGCCATTTTTTTGATTTTTCATAGATCAGTATCTGTTTTTTTGTTTGGAAACTCCAATAGAGCGGGGCTCTATTTCTAGGGTAGATGATACACTAAATATATAGATTTGTCAATACTGTGACAACCCAACATACATATTGCACTCATTAATCAAATGGGCACAGCTATCAGTCGTAGGTACCGTAAAAGATGACTATATAATTCTTATGCTATAATTTCGCCATGATGATTTCAATATTAAAGGCTCTTGTACTAGGTATGGTTGAGGGTATAACTGAGTTTCTACCTATTTCTTCTACGGGACACCTCATCTTGGTCAATCAATGGATAAGTTTCAGTGAATCTTTCACCAAGATGTTCGATATTGTGATCCAGCTCGGAGCGATCCTCGCGGTAGTTGTTTATTTCTGGTCAAAGCTGTGGCCATTTGGTAGGGAAGAGACGAAGAAATCCGAAATATTTTCGACCTGGAAAAAGACAATTGTTGGTGTCATTCCTGCAATCGTGATCGGCGGACTATTGGGAAGTTTTATAGAAAATAAACTATTCAATCCATGGGTTGTAGCAGGTGCGCTCATTGTTGGTGGTATAGTTTTAATTATAATAGAAAGAAGAAAAGGGAATATACGTTTTGACGCTGTAACACAGATACCGTATCTCACTGTTTTGTATATCGGCCTCATCCAATGTCTGTCTATGATACCTGGAACCTCGAGAGCGGCAGCAACTATTATTGGGGCTATGCTTCTAGGTGCTAGTAGATCAGTTGCGGTAGAATTCTCATTTTTCCTAGCAATACCTACGATGATAGCGGCTTCTGGATATAGTTTACTCAAGCATGGCTCGAGTATTACTGGTTCAGAAATAGTCTTACTTATAGTTGGTTTTATCTCAGCATTTTTGGTAGCGCTATTTGTCATTAAATTCTTTATGAAGTATGTACAGAGTCACGATTTCAAAATATTCGGGTATTACAGGATCATTCTCGGTGCATTGGTTTTGTTATATTTTGTGTTTTTATCATAAATAAATACTACGGATAAACTCGCTGTATCTGGAGTCTTGTAAATGTGAAATTATTAACAAATCCAATAAACATGATTATCAAATCCTCATATATCTCGAAGGGTACGAGTCTCAGATGGAATATACAATATGAAGAACTTGTAGACTTTGATTCGATACGGAATCTTCCTGTCAGTGCTGCTGGAGCACTATGTTTTTACGGAGATAAATTGGTCCTTGTTCATGCTTCAGTAAGGGAGTCTTGGGAAATGCCAGGTGGAAGTCGCGAAGAAGGTGAGACTTTTGAAGAATGCATCATAAGAGAGATAAAAGAGGAGACAAATATGAAGGTCGTTGAATTGTTTCCATTGGGTTATGACACTCTCACGAATACGGAAAACAAAGAATTGATCTACCAATTACGTTTTGCTGCAAAGGTCGAGCCGTATGGGCCTTTTGTCAAAGATCCTGATGGTGACATAATAGAAATCAAACTCATAGATCCTAAGGAATATAGGAAATACTTTGATTGGGGAGAAAGGATTGATCTCATGATGAAGAAGGCTTTGAGTAAAGTATTTTAATCTGGTAACATTTATAAGTTATAAAAAACCGCTCAACGAAAGTCGAAACGGTTTTCGTGAGCGGTAGCAACCTGCATCGAATCGAGTGAAGAACTTTAAGGGTAAATTCTCCGGAAACCAAAACTTTTACTTTGAGCTCTTAAGTTCCCAGACAATCCAGAACCCATTGAGCTCCGTGTCACTCGACCCACCACCATGCGTCCGGTGGTGAGGAGCAACGCTCACGATTTTTTTGTCTGGATTTTCTTTGAGCCAGTGATTCAGGGCATTTGCTCCGACCTCACCAGCTTCTGCATGACCCACGCCACAGATCACGTCACGGAGGAGATATTTGTTTGATTTCCTTAGGTCAAGGTAGGTCACGTCAGCGAGTGAGTTGACAATGCCGATCAAACTTACAATAACCACCAATACCACTGTATTAATATTTTTCATATCTTCCTTTATTTTTTCCAACTTGTTTCCAAAGAACTTTGTTTCTGCTTTCGTCCTTGTTCTTCACCACAAGGTGAAGGGACTCATCAGTCGGAACAACATTCCGAGAGCAAGAGGATTTTATCAATGAGTTCCTCTAAACTCATGCACATCTTTACTGTGAAAGTGCAACAGTGTTTTGAGTTCGAAATAAACTCTTACTTCTGTATATCCTCACTTCCTCAACGACTGCTGTCGCGACGACTGCGAGGACAATACAGGTGAAGCGAGCCGACTCTCCGATGTTGAAATGGATAACTTTGGCCCACCTTGGTAAAGCCGTTTGTTTTTCTTTTGTTTTAAAGAACTTGTAAAAGTGACATTCACCCTTACTTCATAATTATTACATATTGGCAAGGTTTGTAAAAAAATCGCAGTCAAAAACACACACATAACAAAAAACCCTTATTTTCAGGGCTATTTTGACCAATTTATTCCAATTTTGACTGGAAAATTAGGCCTTAATTTTGGTCTTTTTGAGAGAAAATATATTCGATGATGCTTTTCAATGTAGTAGCTATTTCCTTATTTTTTATGAATACACCGTATGGTTTTTTGCCAAGAGTATGGATACGGAGCTCGTCATTGAATATACCAATGTCACATAATACAGGAAACCTGTCTTGATCGATTTTAATTAATTTTTGGTTAATTCCTCCTTCGATAATCTTATTAATTCCTGTATAAATAGCCTTGAAAACGACATTCGAGTCTATCCTCTTGTTGTCTATCTCTTCAATATCCTTAGGAGAAAATATTTTATTCATAAGGTCATATGAATATATTCCGTAATCTTTACCATTAGAAAAATCCTTGGCTGAAACATATTCTTCTATCGATCTTTTTACAGCATCACGACCTTCATAGTACTGAACTATAGGACGTTCACCTAGGTCGCGTTCAACAGTCTTCAATTCAGAAATGATCGTTTCCAATCGTCGCGCTTCTTCTTCGACGCGATTGCGCTTTTCTTGAATAACGATGCGAAGCATGTCAGGTGACTCTGCTTCGTACTGTATACGCTTGCCTACAGTAACCTCGCGAACGAGACCTCTCTTTACGAGAGACTCAAGGAGAATGTAGACGATTGATTTTTTGAGGGAAGTAACACGTGCGAGCTCTATTGCTGAGACGGCTTCTGTCTTTAGTAGGGCCAAATATAGCTCCGATTCTTTTTCTGATAAACCTGCGTATTCAAGATATTTTTTATGCATGCTGAAATTATACCACATGTTTCTCTCATAAATAAAAAAGCACCCGAAGGTGCTGTGAACTAGTTCATTGCCATGTTACTCAGGAATTGGCCTCCTTATTGAGGGCCATCTTGCTCAGAGTTTGAGACACTTTCATGATGTCTTGTGCTACTAGTTTTAGTCTTTGTGAAACTCTCGAGAGAAATTCTGGGTCAGAAGTTGCCAAAACTTTCAGACATTTATATTCAGTAGATTCCGACTCCTTGGTATATTCGTCAAGATGTTGTACAAAGTTATCAATTTGATTTATCTTACGTGTTATTTCGTTTGAGAATCTTGCTGCTCTGGCGTCAGAAATATTTGGTGCTAGATTTCTCGCTGGCTCTATTTTTTTAGGTGCTATTACTTTTGAAGGTAATTGTGGTTTCGGAGCTCTGACTATTGTTGGTACCAGATTAAGCAAGACCACTTTCCTTGGTCTAGGTGTGGTACTTGTACTCGGCAAGATCTTCGGCGGTTGATCCAATTGTGGTATGTCAAGTTTGGTCATAACCATGTTGATTTCCCACCACTGTACATCAGAACCACGTCCTTCAAAACTGTGAACCGTATCATCGAAAATATTACATTCTTCGAGCTGTTTCGGACCATAGCCATTATCAATGTTAACGATTTTACCATCTGGCCACCGTCGATATATCTTGAATTTCGATTGTGTATGATCGATCATCATTTCGAAAATGATCTGCGATTTGTCTAGTGGAGGTGATACTGGCAAAACTTTCTCTGTTGTTAAACATAGTTTTACGCCAAATCCACTTTTATGTACTAGTACATCGAAGCGTTCTCTAGCATCATCATTTTGATCTATCGTTACGTTTGCACTAGTTATCCTGAAGTGTTTAATTGTCGTAAGAGAGGTGTCAGTCTTCATTTTTTTATTAAATTTTGAAGTATCAATATTCTATGTTCAAATTAGCATATAAGGTTAGGTTGTACAATATATACAAATTATTCAGATTAACATGCTATAATTTATCTATGGATCCAATACTATTAGAAAAAGAGATCAAGGAGCAACGAGAGCTTATAGAGAAAATATTTATTTCTGTTGAAAAGACAAGGAAATATTATCTCTGGACAATGTGGGGAACAGTAATAGTTTTCGTATTACCACTCATTGCTCTAGCTTTCGTCATACCTTCATTTATGAGTACATACTCAAGTATACTGAGTGGAAGTACTCTGGGATTATAGATTATAGATTGTATTAGACATTATGATCATATAAACTTGAACGATACAGAAAAAAATGCCAATAGATATTCTACTGAATCCAGGTTGGGTATTTTTTTGTTATTAATGATGTCTATACTGATCATTGTCGGCTCATTAACCAATACAGATGATATAGAGAATCTGAAAGAAGAAAATGTGGTGAAGCATATGATACATAGGGCTATATCATCAATAGAAATTTCTAGTGGAGATACTACAAAGAAACAAGTTATCTTTACTTTTGATGGTGGTTCTGGTGCAAAGTCTGGTCAAGAAATATTGGCAACGCTAGCAAAACATAAAATAAAAGGCACATTTTTCTTGACTGGCAAATTTATCGAAGAGAATATAGGACTAGTTAAACAAATAGTTAAAGATGGTCATGAAGTGTTCAATCACACTTATGATCATCCATATCTAACGGCATTATCTGATGCGGATATAATAGTGGAATTGGATAGGACCAATAATCTATTATCTTCTACGACAGGTTCCTATACTAGACCATATTTTCGAACACCTTATGGAGACCGTGATGCGCGGGTTCTGGATGTAGCATTCAAACATGGGTACCAATCAGTTTACTGGACAGTAGATGCTCATGATTGGCAAGAAACAAGTGGTGTAACTAGTAAAGATGTAACAGATCGTATATTTTCAAGTCTTGCTCCAGGCAATATCTATCTTATGCATATTGGCGACAGTATCACGGGAAATATTTTGGATGATGTTTTTACCAAGATAGAAGAAAAAGGCTATAACATCGTTTCATTGACGCAGGGTTTATAGGCATATATACTGAACTTCTATGAATATAAAAAGAATCATTTTTTGGGTTAGTTTCATCATTATTATAGCTTTGATCATGTGGGGTCTCATAGTTGCTATGGGTAAGAAGCCAAACATTGTTAGTAAATTGTCAGTACCAGCACCTATCAGTTCTACAGATAATGTTCGTGGAAACTCCAATGCCCCTGTTACTCTCATAGAATATGAGGATTTTCAGTGTCCTGCTTGCGCTACATATTTTCTAATAACTGAAAAATTATTTAATGAATCATCAAGTACTCTTCGCATGGTATTTCGCCATTTCCCATTATCACAGCACCCAAATGCTATCGGAGCAGGTATGGTTTCAGAAGCTGCAGCAAATCAGGGTAAATTCTGGCAAATGTATTCATTGCTATATGCAAACCAGAATGACTGGGCAGAGAAATCCAATTCTGATGCGGAAAAGATATTTGATGAATATGCTAGTACTATAGGTCTAGATATTACAAAATATATGACGGACAAAGTTAGTACTTCTACATTAGATAAGATAACTGCTGAACAAAAAGAGGGAATGGATATCGGTATCGACCATACACCAACATTCTTTATCAATGGCAAAGAAGTTAATCCAACATCATATGATGAATTTAAAAAACTTGTTAATGAGGCCGCTTCGAGTACTACCAAGTAGTTTGGTAATCGTTGTACTTTTATTGGCTTTGCTGGGTTTTGCTGATGCTACATATTTGTCAGTAGAACACTTTTTGGGTGTAATACCGCCATGTTCTATTACTGGTGGCTGCGAGAAAGTTTTGACTAGTTCATATGCAGCCATTGCTGGAATACCCGTTTCATTATTAGGCGTATTATACTATCTATCAATAGTTATTGGAGTACTCATTCTATTGGAATCAAAGTATATTACAAAGAGAGTTAAAGAAAATTCAGAAATGTTCAGATTGAGTTTACTTCTAACTATTCCTGGTTTGCTCATGTCACTCTGGTTCACTGGCGCACAGGTGTTTATACTCCATTCGTATTGTACATATTGTCTAGGTTCTGCCTCTATTACTTTATTACTATTTATATTAAGTATTGTAATATTAAAGAAATATGGCGCAATAGACACTAGCAAAATGAATTAGCAGTATAAATATATAAGAAATTTGTGTATAAAATATAATAATATGAAATCATCCAGTATACAAATAACTGAAACAACTAAGGATTATGAGTTACTTGATTCAGGAGAAGGTGAGAAGTTGGAACGATTTGGAACAGTAGTTCTCTCTAGACCAGATCCACAGGCTTTGTGGCATAAAAAACTTTCTCAGGATGAATGGAGAAAAGCTATCGGTCATTTCGATAGACAAGGTAATGATGGTGTATGGACTATGAAGAATGGCAAACTAGATCGCTGGCCAATAGAGTTATGTGGCCTCAAATTATGGGTAAAACCATCTTCCTTCAAGCATGTCGGCATATTCCCAGAACAATCTACAAACTGGGAATGGTTAATGAATATTATTCAAAGCTTTCTGTCTGAGAAGATTGAACGAGACTTGCAAGCCCGACGGGGCGAGCACGAGGAAGTTTCTAGCAAGAAAATATCCGTACCTGGTCAATCTTCTCAGACAGAAAGCTATACAATAAATATCCTTAATCTATTTGGTTATACAGGCGGTGCAACTCTCGCTTGTGCACAAGCTGGTGCGAATGTCGTACATGTAGATAGTTCGAAAATGGCAATAACATGGGCAAGAGACAATGCAGAACTTTCTGGATTAAAAGATAAACCAGTTCGTTGGATATTGGATGATGTTAGAGAATTTGTTCGTCGTGAATTGAAACGAGGCAATAAATATGACGGCATAATCATGGATCCACCAGTATTTGGGCATGGACCAGATAGTGAATTGTGGAAAATAGAAGATCACTTCTTGCCACTTATAGATCAATGTTTTGAGTTATTAAAAGAAAAACCTTTATTCTTCTTGATCAATGGTTATGCTGCAGGGTATTCGTCTATAGCATATGAGAATAATCTGTTGCCGTTGGTCGAAAAATTTGGTGGTAAGTTAGAGACAGGTGAGCTCTCTATTCGAGAGTCAGTAAATAAGGGCAATATGAAAGATAGTAGATTATTACCTGCTGGAATTTTTGCTAGATGGAGTAAATAGTATCTTTATAGATTACTCTGTGGACAAGCATTATAATATGTTATGCTGTCTATATTATGACAGTTATTATTGATGGACGTAAAACTCGTGAAGCCAGATTGCAGGAACTTATAAAAAGGATTAAGAGTCTTTCTTTTATTCCAAAATTGGCCATTGTTCAAGTAGGAGATAGAGCAGATTCTACTTCATATATTCGTGCAAAGAAATTATTGGCAAAAAAGATAGGAGTTGACGTAGACCATAGACAATTTCCAGAAGATATTGCTCAAACAGAATTATCACAGTATATATTACAACTGAATGATAATAAGGATATACAAGGAATAATCATACAGTTACCATTACCAAAGCAAATAGATCGTAGAATGACTATTGATCTCATTATCCCGCAAAAAGATGTAGATGCTCTAACTTCTACCAGTGTAGCTAATTGGTCAAAAGGGGAAGGTATCGTGCCTGCTACAGCGAGAGGTGTTCATGAGCTGTTAGATCAGTACAGTATTTCATTAAAAGGTAAAAAGGTGACTGTTGTAGGACGGTCAGATCTAGTCGGTAAGCCTATAGCAGTAATGTGTCAAAATCAGGGTGCTATTGTGACAGTATGTCATAGTGAGACTCTTGATCTGGAAGCAGATACTAGGAATGCAGACATTTTGATAGTTGCCGTTGGTAAACCAGGTCTCATAGGTCCTCTGAACGTCAATGCTCATCAGGTTGTGATCGATGTTGGCATATCTAGACTAGGTGAAGAGCAGCTTGTTGGTGATGTAGATTTTGTTTTGGTTTCACCGATAGTCTATGCTATTTCTCCAGTTCCTGGTGGCGTTGGCGCTATGACAGTATTAGCATTATTCGAGAATCTGGTTGATTTGTCCTAATGTAATAATTCGTATATTATTAATAACATATTATCAATTAATAATTAATATTTAAAAATTACTATGAATATGCCACAAAAATTTTGGAACTTTGCAATAGTTGCTATAGGTTTACTCTCATTTTTCTTATTTGTAATTTCTGTAAAAGAATTGAAGTCTATTAATTATGTTGGTAAAAGTGATCAAGTTACCAATTCTATAACCGTAGAAGGTTCTGGTGATACTGTTACTATACCTGATATTGCGACGTTTTCATTCACTGTTACAAAAACTGCAAATACTGTAGCTGAAGCACAGAAGCAAGCAAGTGATCAATCAAATGCAGCACTTAAAGCTATTCGAAGTGGAGGTGTGGTTGATAAGGATATAAAGACGATTTCATATAATATCAATCCTCATTATGAATATCAGAATGGTATTTGTTCGTCTGTTAACAATTGCAAGCCAGGTAAATCCGTATTGACTGGTTATGATGTCAGCCAAAGCACACAAGTAAAAGTTCGTGATCTGAGTAAAGCTGGAGTATTGTTTGCGTCGATCGGTGATTTGGGAGTTCAGAATGTTGATGGTTTAACATTTTCTGTTGATAAACCAGAATCTTTGCAAGCTGAAGCTCGCAGTATAGCTATTGTAAATGCGCAAGCAAAAGCAAAAACTTTGGCTAGTCAGCTAGGAGTAAGTCTAGTTCGTATTATTAGTTTCTCTGAGAATAACAATAGCCCTGGTCCTGTTATGTATGCTATGAATAAGGCTATGGCATCTAGTGAATCGTCAGCACCACAAATATCGGCTGGAGAGCAAAAAGTTAGTAGTAGTGTCAGTATAACCTACGAAATTATATAGTAAAGTTCAATAGTTTACCTTTATAAAGCACAACAATGACTTAGCTGAGCCGTTACTGGAGTCATTGACTTTGCTTTATAAAGGGTATACTATACACACGTTGTCCCCAGTTGGGGTTTTTTAATAAAAAATATGAGAATCATAAATTATATCAAAGATACACGCGCAGAAATGACCCATGTCAACTGGCCAACTGGTCAGCAAACGATGAGGTTCACAATACTTATCATATTGGCATCGGTCGCTACCGCTGCTATTTTGGGAGTTTCAGATTTTATTTTCTCAAAATTGTTAACTCTTCTTTTTTAGTTAGTAGGATAATCATTTAATCTTCTATTTATTATGACTAAACAACATGTAACAGGTGAAAGAAATTGGTACGCAATACATACATATGCGGGCTATGAGAATGCGGTAGCACGAAACTTAAAGCAGCGTATTGAGTCATTGGGTATGGAGGATAAGATATTCAATGTGATCGTTCCTACTGAAAAAAAGATCAAGGTAAAGAGTGGCAAGAGGGTAGAAGAAGAAGAAAAGATATATCCTGGTTATGTGCTTGTTGATATGATAGTTACAGATGACTCATGGTATATCGTTCGCAACACTCCTAGAGTAACAGGTTTCGTTGGCGCGGGTGTTTCTCCTGTTCCGTTGGATGCGAAAGAAGTTGAGACACTTTTTGCACGTATGCAGAAGGGGGATACTCAACATACTATAGATCTATCTATAGGTGACCTCGTAAAAGTCGCTGATGGTCCGTTCAAAGACTTCGAAGGTAAGGTTGCTGAAGTAGATACTCAGAGAGGAAAGATCAAGGTTTTAGTATCCATGTTTGGAAGGGAAACACCTGTCGAGCTTGATTTTCTACAGGTAAAGAAGGTATAGTGCAAATATACAATAATAATAAATAACAATAATATGGCAAAGAAGATAATAAAAAAGGTAAAAGTCATCGCTCCAGCAGGTAAAGCAACTCCTGCACCTCCATTGGGCCCTACATTGGGTCAGGCTGGCGTCAATATTGGTGATTTTACAAAGAAATTTAATGAAGCTACCAAAGGTATGATGGGGGATATGATACCAGTTGTTATCACTGTTTATGAGGATCGTACATACGATTTCAGATTAAAGACTCCTAGAGCATCTAGTCTCATATTGAAAGCTTTGAAGCAAGAGAAGGGTTCTGGTAAACCAAATACAAAAAAGATAGGTTCTATCACAAAGGCTCAAGCAAGAGAGATTGCAGAAAAGAAGATGCCGGATCTCAATGCAAATACGATAGATCAAGCAGCAAAGATCATTGCTGGTACAGCTAGATCTATGGGTGTTGATGTAAAGTAAATAAGTATAGAGATTATCTAATAACTCTGTATGTCAATAACAATGTCCCACTATCAGTTTTGGTACACTCCTCCAGAATTAATTTATTTTCTATATTTTCTTTGAATAGCTTTATACCATCACCAAATATTATCGGTTCAATAGTTAGGTAAAGTGTATCCACGAGACCTGATTTCATGAACATTGTATATATCATTGAACCGCCACATATTGCTACTTCTTTGAAACCGCGTGATCCAAGTTCAGCCAATAAATCAGCTGGATTTTTCATTGTAATCTCCATTCCAGTAACCGGCTCCAATGGAGTAGGGGAATAAACAATATTGAGTCTATCTTTCAATGGTTTGCCACCTAGTGTAAGCCATGTATTTTGGCCCATAACTACTACGCCAGCTTTCTTTGTAAGTTCAATAAATCGTTTTTTATCCTCTTTACTAGTCCACATAGCAGCATGTGTAGAGTGTTTACCTATATAGCCATCTGTAGTGAGACATGAGATTATGAAGCATTTCATAGTTATTTATTGTACTTTATATTTTTCTTTCAAAGCTTTTATATCTCCACTTGAGATGAGATCTGCTTCTTCTTTCATTTCCATTATGACACCTTCTATAATATCTTTTTGGTGGTATTTACTTGGTCTAGGAACAACCTCATTCTTGAGTTCTTCGAATACTACTTGGCATAGACGTTCTCCAGGAAATAGTCTGATAGCTTGTGATCTCGTATTGTTTCTAATAGGTAATACCAATTGTCCATCATAACCAGCATCAATAATACCAGTTAGATCTAGAGATAGTCCTTTTCTGTTGGTAGATGAACGAGGATAGAGTACGCCCATCAGATTGTTCGGAGTCCTTATTGTCTCAAGTGTCGAAACAAGTATATATTCCTGAGGTAATAGCTCGAAATATTGACCTTGCTCTAGTTCGATGACTTCGAAATACTCATGATTCCTTTTATCAAAATGTGTTATATCCAATGATTCACGACCCTTTGTTGTCATATGCCAAAGTTTTGGAAGCATGAATGTATAGCCGAGTCGAAGATCGATGGAATGTTCTTGCAGCTGGAATTTATCAAGTGCTGGTTTTATAGACAATGCTCCACTTCTAACTAGTTCTATGATTTGCTGTTTTGTAATTATGGACATTTCGGTAAAAAGAATTATAAATTATAAATTGTAGATAAATTTGAAACTTAATAATATATAGTTTTACAAAATTAAGTTTAATCCTTTGATAGGTTCCATTGGATTATACTGCTTTCTTAGGTTTTCTACTATTTCATCTACAAGTACAGGATCCTTCTTTTCTGCTCTATCGAATGAGTCTTTTGGCAAAGTGAGACTGATCTTCCTGTGTTTGTTTTTTCTCTTTATGATCTCTCTTGCACCTTCATAATGTGTATCATATATATGAGCATTGGATATTGAATGTGAATATATACCAGGTCTAACTCCGAGTTTTTGTGCAAGCATGCACTGAAGTAATGCAAATCCAGGTACATCAGCAGAAAAACCGAGCATCACATCATTGGATCTTACGATATTGTGGAGGTGTAATCTACCAGCCACAATGTTCACTGTGAATGTGTATGGACAGGGAACATTTTTCTTTTTTACAAGAGACAATCCATCTTGCGAAGGATCCCAAGTAACTACTACAGCCTGTCTCGAACTTGGTTCTTTTCTCAGTAAATCTACCAATAGTCCTATCTGATCTCTTCCAAAATGTTTGCGCCACCTATAGCCATAAGCTACAGTTACAACATCGCCAGGATTTGTAAAGTCATCCCATATGTGAGTATAATTCCTCAAGAAGTCTTCAGGTTTTCTCGATCCAGAAAGAAACCAGATCTGTTCTGCAACAAACATTTTTATTGGTGATTTCCTGAGTGTGAGAATAGGGAAGCCTTCTTTTTCTATGTCGATCTGAAAATGAACACCAACTAGAACTTTTGTTTCATGTCCAGTTCTCTCACTGAACTCGATCATTCCTTTCTTCATAATATTCTTTACAATATCTTGGTATATTTGGTCAAACTTGGTCATAGTCATTCTATTATATATAATTAAAGAAATAGTAAACAGTTTACAATTATTAATTATTGGTTCTTAATTCTGAATACAGATTTATTATAATGAACAATTCATACTTGCCAGAAGGTGCAGAAATCAAATATGTTGCTGTCAATAATGATTATATGAAGGAGGCATTGGTGATCCGCGATCTAGGATCAACTGATATGCAGTTTCCAACTGGGGCGGTTGTAGTATTTCAAGGTGTTATCATAGGCAGTGGAGCAAACCAGTCAGCATTGAAGAATAAGAAGCTAATAAATATACATAAGGAATTCCTATGTATTAGACGTATACTCAAGATTCCGTCTGGACATAAATATTGGTTATGTCCTGGTTGTTCTTCTCATGAACAACATGCAGAAGCCAGGGCTGTGAGAGATGCAATTCGTAATAATCCTGGGAAGTCTATAGTTGGGTCAAGCCTATATCTATATGGTCACTGGTGGTGTTGTAGACCATGTTGGGATAGGATGACAGAGGTTGGTATCAGTAAAGTTTTTCTAGTTGAAGGAGCAGAGGATCTATTCAAGAGGAGGGTATAGACAATTTTCGATATTTCTGTAATTCTTTGTGTAGAATGCAATATTATGAAAAAATTAAATAAAAGTAATAAGGTAATGTTCATCGCTGTAGAGGGAGGTGAGGGTTCTGGGAAATCGTCTCTATTGAGAGCACTAGGAGAAGTTATGTCTGGTTCGATCATGACTACACGTGAGCCTGGAGGTTCGGCTTATGCTGAGATCATACGTACTGCCGCTCTCAAGAATCCATTGGCCAAAACTGCTCCTCCAGAGACCACTCTATGTCTCATGTTCGCTTCTAGATATGATAATGTCGTCAACATGATTGTCCCATCAATCAAGAAAAGAGTTTCAGTAGTAACTGATCGTTTCGATGGTTCATCATACGCATATCAGGTTGCAGCACAGACTAACGGTAGGTTAGATAAAATCTTTTGGGCTCTAAGGGAGAAGTTATCACTTGTTCCTGATGTGTATATATTTATCGATGTTGACCCAAAGATCGGCATAGATCGTGCTAGGTCACGCAATACAGTATCTGCTAGTCTAGGACAGTATGATCATTTTGATGATAGAGAGATTCTATTTCATAAGAAAGTAAGAGCCGGGTATATGAAATTCTTGAATAAGGTTCCACACATCATCATAGATGCCAATAGACCGTTCGAGATTGTTAAGGAAGATTTTTTGCGAGAGGTCTTCAAGTTATTGAAGTTTTGTGGATAATATGTGGATAACTCACTTGCATTAATTTGATGATGGTAGTAATCTATGTACTAGAGATCTGAGCGACTGCGTTTTGATCCCAAACTGGGCCATTTGGCTCGCAGACCTTGAATGGTCAAACCTATACGGCATCACACTGTAGTACATTGGTGATAATTGGACAAATACTTTTTGTCATCTTGTCGATCAGCGCTGCATGCCGTTGATTTCTTCCCTCATTGCGTGTTTTGGTTTTGCTTGTTGGGTTACTCAGGTCCGTCATTCCAAGTGGAATGACGGACTATTTTTGTGGATAGTATATTGTGCTACGATATATACATGAAAGATAAACAAATAAAAAAATTGATTGATCTAGAGAAGCATAGACAGAAGAAGGTGATAAATCTTATTGCATCTGAGAATTATGTTTCAAAGGATGTGCTCGAAGCATTGGGATCAGAATTGACAAATAAGTATGCAGAAGGTTATCCAGATAAGAGATATTATGGTGGGAATAGTATTATCGATAAAATAGAAAAGCTGTGTATAGAGAGGGCATTGCAATTGTTCGATCTAGATCCGATTCAGTGGCATGTAAATGTGCAACCACTTTCTGGGTCACCTGCAAATCTTGCTGTGTACACAGCTCTAGTTCCTCATGGAGGTAAAATAATGGGCATGTCTCTAGATCATGGAGGACATCTCACTCATGGACATAAAGTTTCTGCTACTGGAAAATTCTGGACACAGATTCCTTATGGTGTTGATCAGACTACAGAATTATTGAACTATGACCAACTTCGTGAAAAAGCGATACAAGAGAAACCAGTTATTATAGTTACAGGTTATACAGCATATCCTCGTATTATTGATTGGGTACGTATGAGAGAGGTTGCTGATGCTTCGGGGTCTCTACTCATGGTAGATATGTCACATATTGCGGGTTTGGTTGCGGGAGGTTCATATCCAGCACCTTTCCAATATGCCGATATAGTTACTACGACGACACATAAGACACTTCGAGGTCCTCGTGCTGCAATGATATTTGTTAGACGTGATGATAGGGAATTGGACAAGAAGATAGATAAAGCAGTTTTTCCAGGATTACAGGGTGGTCCACATATGAATCAGATAGCAGCAGTTGCTGTGGCTCTAAAAGAAGCAAAGACCAAGAAATTTGCACAGTACGCTTCTCAAGTTGTGAAAAATGCTGCTGTTCTAGCAGAAGAGTTGCATAAGCTTGGTTGGAGGATCATATCGAAGGGTACAGATAGTCACCTTGTCTTGGTTGATACATGGAATGATGGCAAGAAAAATGAAAAAGGGGCTGGTGGAGTATCTGGTAAAGATGCAAGTTTGCTTCTAGAGCAAGGTGGAATAATTGTCAATAAAAATGCTATACCATTCGATACTCGTCCACCAGCAGATCCTTCTGGAATAAGGCTAGGTACAGCAGCGGAGACTACTCGAGGTAAGAAAGAAAAAGATTTCAAAAAAATTGCGGGTATGATCGATAAAATATTAAAGAAGAAGTAGAGATGAGTAAATAGGAAGAAGAGTAATAAATGAGGTATAAAAAATTAGCACAGACGGCTGGCGTGTCTGTGCTAATTGGATGGTACCAAGTCGACTGCATTGCCTTAACTGTGAGTATGCGGCACGTCGAGTGGCGCTAGCGGATCTACTGCTTATGGACAGTAGCAGCGATGCTTCAGGTGAGGAACCGATCGCGCTTTTTTGTCACTATTACATGACGCCTATTCGGCTAGACAGGTAGTGGCAATATGAGCCAGTTGACACTACCATTTTCATTAAACCAATCCATCTAGGCCTAATAGGACTATTGCATCTATCTGCATTATAATCCCTTTTTTGATTTTGTCAAGTACCTGGGTGTGAATTGTGGGTGAATCCTATTGCACCATGATCGGAAGACCGGCTGATATTGAATCCCCAGTGAGATTTGAACCTGTATAGCATTTAAAAATGACAACACCTTGGTATCCTGTACCAGTAAGTGGCTGGCTAGTTAGTGATCCAGATGTTGGCACTTGACCTATTAAAGATGCGAATCCTGTACTAGCCGCAGATACACTGAAGTTACATGACTGTACGTTTACTGTTGTCCAAGATATTGTAAGTGGACTTCCTGCAATTGCAGCAGTCTCTTGTCTGATAATAGGCAATGTAAGGAAGCTTGTTGATACATTGACCGTTCTCGGTGTTACACCACTGTCACTCAATGTACAGGATGCACTGGTGTATCCAAAACTTGAACAATCTCCACCCCATGTAGTCATAATACCTGGAGTACCTCCACTAATACTAGCCTGAAACGTTAGTGCCCCTAAAAATGTTGAACTGCAAGATGATGTCTGACAATAATTATTACCAGCGTTTTCTGGGAATGAAATCGTACCTAGAGAATCTGTAACTGTAACTTTAGCTGTAGCACTAGTATAATTATTGACACTTAGGTTCAGTGTATTGTTCGTTCCTGTCGGCACAACCGCTGCAGCTGTCGACGTAAACAACACCTGGTTTGCTACCATAGCACCATCAAGATTTAATCCTGTATAACAACGAAGTGTAATACTACCAGAACTACCAACTTTACTTATTGCAGCCATTCCACTTGCTGGTACCTGACCATTGTATGCAAAGAATCCAGAATTTAGACTCGCTTGAAACCAACATGAATTGATGCCTGTCGTATTGGACCAAGATACATATGCAGGTTGTCCTGTAATTGGTGAAGTCTCTGATAGAGTGATTACGGGCATAGTCAGCAGACTTACTTCTATATTAGATGTTTTTGAAGTTTTACCTCCAGTATCAACTGTACAGCTTGTATCAGTTATTTGACAATCAGTATAACTCCAATAGACACGAGTACTGGCTCCAATGCTAGATACTACAGATAGTACCAATGTACTAGTAGCTGGATATGTTATGGTGCAAGATGCACTTTGACAATTACTATATTTCCCAGTCAAACCTAGTGGAACTGATGTTTCATCAGCTGCTACTATGAAAGTACCTGAGCCAGTATAGTTATTGACACTGAGATTGATGGTGCTGTTTGTACTAGGTACGATAACAGTAGGACATGCTGCAAAGCTACATGTTGGAGGATTTATTCGTCCAACTGTTGAACTATCTGGACAGATGTAGATATCCTTTGCACATGAAGTAGTGTTT
>CAIPHR010000077.1 GCA_903864905.1 uncultured bacterium | reverse complement strand
TATTCCAGTTCAGGTCGGAGGGGGTATCCGCTCTGTCGATGCGGTCAAGAAATATCTGGAATGGTGATTGGGAATTACAGTATGCAGAAAACCTGTCTCCTGGAGAAAAAATGATCATAAGAGAGGCTTTGGCTAAGTCTCTTGTAGAAGGCGGTTATGAAGAACCAAAAGAGATATTCGGTATGACTATAGAGGATCGTGGTTCGCAAATAACTTTTTCGGCTATCGGTCAGAAAGCACCTATTGATATAAAGAAAAATTGGGATCCTGATAGAGTAAAGAGACAAAACATAACAAAGATACTAGCACCGATGGTGCCACAATTCGATGTTGTTATTGGGGGTATGACTTCTATCGATATTACTAGAAAAGGTGTCAATAAGGCATACGGTATAAGGAAAATAGAGGGATATTTGAAACTCGGTCCAGAAAAGATATTATTTGTTGGCGATGCGCTATTCGAAGGTGGTAATGATTTTCCAGCAAAGAGTACTGGTATTGATTGCAAACAGGTGAGTGGGCCAGAGGAAACTCTAGAATTGATAAAATCTTGGGTGGCTAACTAATTCCAAGTATTAGTTTTCGCATATTCTATGGAATAGAAATATTATATTTCTAGCAAACATAGCATACATTACATTTTCAATTCGAGGACTGTATGGTGGGAAGATAATTTACGAGAGTAGGTGTAATGTTCTTATTCCGCAGAATTGAAAATGTAATGTATGCTATGTTTAGCTGAGTCCCAAATGAAGGTTTCCGAATATTTTTGTTGATCATTATCTGTATCTATGCTACTATTGTGACATGTAAGTTTCTCGTCACTTACACGTTAGCAATTAATGACTGAGAGCTCCGCTAACGTGTTACTCTATGTGATTCGTGTCGCGGGTATAAAAGAAAATGTCAAAGAGACTTTTCATAGGCAGTCTTGCCTGGGGTACAACTGAGGCCACCCTGAAGAAGCACTTCGAACAGGCCGGCGCAGTTGAGTCAGCAGCAGTTATCATGGACAAGATGTCCGGTCGCTCAAAGGGCTTCGGCTTCGTTGAGATGTCAAGTGATACTGATGCGGAATCAGCAGTTTCAAAGCTTAACGGCTCTGAACTCGATGGTCGCAAGATTGTCGTATCCGAAGCTCGCCCAAAGGCATAAGCCTTAGGTGAGACTCAGTGAAAACACCTGTGGTCGAAAGACTGCGGGTGTTTTCTATTAGATATGAATTATTTTTTGAAATAATATAGTGTTATACTAGAATCATGAATAAACTATATGTTCCGTTTATCAAAATTTTTATTAATAGTTTGATCGTTTTTATTGTAATTATTTGTGCGATGATATCGTTACCTCTCGGTTCACAAGCTCAGACAGCTATGTATCCGATGAGAAATCTGACATTGGATACATCGGGTAAGACTATATATCTTCAAGATACAGCTATTGACCGTGACGGAAAACTCAAAGAGTATTCTGGTACTACTGTGTTAAAGAATTGGAAGATCAAGTATGAACAAAAGGGTCATAGTCGCGGTATATGTCAGCCACCCGTGATCCAGCTTAGTTTTGATAAAACTGATAGTAATGGCAATCCAAAAGAACTTTTTACTGGTGTAAGTACATATGGTACTGGTACGTATAGACAATTACAGTATCAGAATATTCGAATGATTCCAGAATGTGATGTATGGAACGATTATTTTGCTAGTGCTGGCGATATTGGTTTTAATGGTCAATTGAATGTTTCATTCAGAGAATATACTATCCAAAGAATATTGAGACAATTTGGAGTACCGGATGCAGATGTTATAGGTTTTGCCAATGTCTCCTTTGTCACACCTGACCCAGGTTTTAGTGGTAGAACATTTCGGTACATGATCATTCAAAGGCCGAAAGAATTGGATGATCAGATCCCATTCACTACGGAGTACAATATGAATCAAGTATTGTATGAGGCCGGAGAGTCCAATGGGTGGCGACTTGTCGAGGGAGCAATCGATCGTTTGCGTTCAGCTGTATTGGTAAATATTGCTACACAGGCTAGAACTACAGTCAGTTTTGATCAAGAATCAACACTTAGATTCTTATTGTTGTCAGAATTCCTGAGTGTTATGGATATTTCCCCATTGCACAATGAAGATTGGGGAGTCGACAAAACAACTGGTAAGGTCAAAATTATTCCACACGGTTTTGATGCATCATTTTCTTGCAACCTATCTGCATCATTCCCAGGATCGGCTGAGCAGGAAGTCTTGAATTTACCAGTACCTGATCGAGCCTCTTATCAAGCTGCATTCTACCGTATTGCTCGTGATATATTCCTAAAGTCTTCATCTCTAACAAGTATGCAGTCGATTGTAAATAATTTTCCGTATCAGAATGTTGATAAGACAAAAATGATCGAATATTTGAAGCTTAGATTTTATCAATACTCTAAATATTATAATTCAGCTGAATTTGCTTCTAGTATGAATCAGCTATATGTGTCGAGTACTATATCATTACCTTTCACTGATGATGACTACAGGATACATTTTGCAGCATTTGAACAAGGTTGTAATAGGATACAGGTACCACTTCCAAGTTCAGTTACTGTATCTGTTATCGGAACACCAAGTTTGAGCTCTACACAGGGCTATGCGCAAGCCAGTTTCGCTATAAGTATTACGACTGGTAGTTCTGCTTTACAGGTTGTCAAATTTAACGGAGGATCTTTCAAGGCTTCGATAGTTGGCGCAAGAGCTGGTAACACTACTGATTTGTGGCTTCAGAGTGTCGCGGAATCAGGTGTTGAGGATTACCCTAGTCCGTACTATATTATTGCACCGCGTACTACTGCACGGTTCAGTGTAACAGGTAATTTTTATGCAGAACAATTTGTTAAAGATACTTATTATGTCAGGTTAAATACTTTTCAGCCAAATAACAATATAATACCTTATGCCATGGATAGTATAACCACGTCTTTAAGTCTTGGTGCAGTTGAACCTATAATTGTTGTAACTCCACGAACTGGAGATGTTTTGGCTATCGGTGCTACATCAACGATCTCATGGACAAGTACTCCTGGACGTAGTAATTATTTTACGATTTCACAAGTTCCAGGTCCAAATGGCGGATATTCTAACACCGAATATATAAATATGCCTATTTCTCCAGCGATCGAATATGTTGGGAACAAATATTCATGGGACGTTGGTTCAGTGTATAGATATGCTTATACTTCTGGTATATGGCAGTATGTTATCGAATATTTGGATCCAGGTCAGTATATCATCTCTGTCAGAGATGGGTATTCAAATATTAGTGGAGAAAGTGGTACTTTTACGATCGCTACGGATAGTATCAAACCAACTGTTATTCTCACCGCCACACCAAACTCCATAGCTTCAAATCAATCATCTATAATCTATTGGTCAAGTGCCAATGTTACTAGTTGTTCGAATACTCCTCCAGGTAAAGGTGGATATCCAGTCAAATTACCTGCGGAATGGAGAACTACGGCTCAACCATTATCAGACTCATTCATGCTTCCGGCATCTGTTATTACCTCAACAGGTTTAAAGAGCTTGACTCTATATCTTACGTGTACAGGACCGAATGGTTCGGCTTCTAGTAATGTAACAGTTAGAGTTGCAACTCCTGTAACTTGTCCAGCGGGCTATATTTGTCCTCCGCCAGTTTCAACTCCAGTTCAGACTCCAGCAGAAATTCAAGCTGCTGCACAAGCTTTAGCAGCTTCACAAGCAAGAGCTCTAGCTTTAGCCCAATCCAAAGTACAACCAAACCAGCAGCAAACCAACTACACTCTCGCTCCAGTACAAACCGCCGCAGACATTGCAGCTCTAGCAGCAGCAGAGGCCGAGGCAGCGAGAGATACTCAAACAGCAGCCCAAGCACAGGCAGCAATTCAAGCCGCCATCCAAGCAAGAGTAGTTAAACCAGTCCTCTCTGCTGCAGC
>CAIPHR010000076.1 GCA_903864905.1 uncultured bacterium | reverse complement strand
TTTGCCAAGTAAAATGTCATTTAACATATAATATGAGAGAACTATGGCTTTTGCAGTTTGGAAATTTGGAACACACTCTCTTAGGTCATCATCAAGGCTTAAGCCGTCAAAATAGGCATAGATATTTTTGAGGATGTTGTAGGCTTCTTTTGAGGTTTCTTTGGGAATCTGGCGTTCTATGGTTGATGAGATCTGTTGGAAACTTAAGTTGAGCGGGGGCATATACTTAGCTATGAAAGTAAAGTTTTCTCCAAAATCCTTGGAGCAATCTTCTAACTGTTTCCAGACAACTCGTTTCTTGTGCAGACCGACCAGAATATCAAACGACAAATCAACGATACCTATTGAAGCATCAATTATCCTTACCAATTCATTTCTTCTTAGTGAAACTTTTCTATTGTCCTCGGTCAATTTCGGTAGCGTCTCAAATGTTGTGTTATATAGTACTAAGTTTAGTGAGTTAGGTTTTTAAAGGTTTCAAGTAGAGGAAATTGGTCATTTTGATAACCCAAAGAATGTTTTGACAGGGAAATCAGGGGGTGGTGTGTTGGTTTTCCATGTTTGATTTTGATTTGGAGTTTATTTGTTGTTCTGATTTACACTCAAATTCATAGTCTCAGACTGCACATGGACGTAAGTGTGGATAAAATATGGTACAGAGAAAACTTTCCGGGTTAGCGATAATTTCAGTGATTTTCGCTATTTTTGTTTTTATGTTAACCGTGTATGGTGCAATTAACGTGAGTACGAGCGTAAATTCGTCTGGATCAATCGTCACCTCGACTCCTGCTTCATCAGCCTTAGGTTTGTATTCTGACAGCGCCTGCACCGTTCCCCTGGCACCTATAGATTGGGGTTCGCTCTCCCCGGGTGCAACGATAACCAGATACGTTTACATCAAGAATGTGCAGGGCTCATCTTCGTTGACGCTAAATATGGCGACTAGCGATTGGACCCCAGAAAGGGCGAATGGGCCGATGACGTTAACTTGGAACAGACAAAGTACAGTACTGGCACCGGGACAATCCACTGTTGCAACAGTTACATTGACAGTCTCATCAAGCATAGCTGGGATTACATCGTTTGGAGTTCAGATAATTATTTCGGGAACTGGCTGAGCCGAGATTTTTACTTCTCTTTTTTGCCTGTTCGAGCGGCTTCGTTTTTTGTGTATTTGTATTCGCAATACTTGTCAAGTTGGCTTCGCAAAATTTAGAGCAATGTTGACAAATCGCGTGAGGTGTGTTCTCAAAAAATGTTAAATGACTTTTTAGATATATTTGCGTTCACTTGGTAACTTGAATTAAGGGAGAAGGAAGAGAGAAAGATGGTAAGAAGATCGATCTTAGAACAAATATTCAAAGAAATGATGAACGTACGTCAACGTCTCGATGATATAGAAAACAGCGTCTCAGGCTGGAATCCACAACCTGTGCAAATGCCTGAATCATCACTAATTGCTTTGCCCGATCATCTAAGGAAGACCTATGTCATTGTGGCGACTAAAGGGGAATGCGATGCAGTGCAAGTTTCAAATCACACGGGGAGGTGTCGTGCGATCGAGAGCAATTATTTGAATCAACTCTTGCGGATGGGTTGGCTGAGTAAACGTAGAATTTCAAGGGCGGTACATTTCCGTCCAATATCCAAAGAGCTAGCATGAGCAATTTCCATTTGAATAGAAATTGCTTAAAAGTTTTTTGGCTTAAAAATAAATTTTCTTTTACTTTTCTCCGTCTGCTAACAACTACGACTTTTAATTTAATGCGGGTGTCCCTAAGTCGGAATTGTGGACGAGCATTTTGTTTAACTTTCTTTCTGAGTAGCGAGCAACTATTCCATGTAAGAAATATGTTTAATATATAACGCCCGCCGAGTTGGTGTAAGAAGGGAACTTGTAAGTTTCGAGAAGTATTCAAGTAAGTTCAGGATGTTAGAATGTTAGACTCACCTCAAGACAAATTTTATAGGCAAAGAAAGTTCGATGAATCCTTACGTGAAGCGATAGATGCAACGTTAACGTCAATGGGAGAACCAGTTAAGAACACAGTGTATTTCATGTTAGAAAGTAACCTAAACATTCCAAAAAATGAAATTCCTAATCATATCGAAGATTTCGCCGCTTTATTATATAAGACCTTTGGTTTAGGTGCTGCTCTTTTTGAAATTAAATGTATGCATCATCTTTATTCGAAAATAAACGTTGACTTTCAGCAGATAACTGAAGACAAATTGTCTTTATCTAAGTGGATAACTGAGGGTATAACCTTTGAACAATATGTCTGTAGTGCACGTAACAATTATTGTAACCCTTAGTCCAGTTACTTGTCCCATGCTCACTACTTCCTCTCGGACGGGATGTTCTGCCGATTGAGTTAAAAAGGGTAAATTTGTTACTCTATTGCAGATAAAGCTGAAGAGTATCCAGCATATCAATGAAAAGGTGGGTGCCCCCTAAATACAAAGTTGTGGCTCATCGGAGAGTTCAAAAATTCTTAATCAGTCTCAAAGATGAAAACCTTAAACTTGCTATAA
>CAIPHR010000075.1 GCA_903864905.1 uncultured bacterium | reverse complement strand
GATTGTGCTTACTAACCCATCCTTTATAGAGTCCGGCAGCCCACAACCTCGCCGGACTTTTTTTTGTCCCTGCTCAAACCCTTTACCAGCGCGGCTTTGCAAAGACAACAGTTTTATGTATCAGTACATTCTCTTTCATAACGGCCCTTATATAAAAATTCTACTAATACGGGCAAGGCTTCTTATCCTGCATCAAGCCGCAATTTTTCTGGCACGGCACCATATTTAGCGGATATACCTGTTCTCTTGCGACTCAGTATGCGACCATGCGGATTGAGAAATTTACGAAGAATTTCTGTATCCTTATAATCGATGAACTTGATATTATGTTGACTAAAGTAACATTGTTTTTTCATGATAATTATTTGGTATTTATTAATTTTATCTTTTCATTTATTCCAACTTTGACTTGATTTGGCTTATCTAGAAAGGTATATCATCTGGACTTATTTCTTCCTGCGGATAATCGATCTTATCTTTTTCAGCTGGCTGTTCTGCTACTTCACCTTCTTTCTGACTATTAGCTGCTGATCCAGTAGAAGTATTGGTAGCTGTGCCAGAACTATTTGTTGATGACGCCCCTCCAGCTCCTCGGAATCCAAACTGGATATTATCAGCAATGATCTCTGTGCGATACTTTTTCTCACCGTTTGGTGCATCCCATGAACGTGTCTGTATGCGACCTTCTACCAATGCTTGCTGACCTTTCTTCAGGTATTGTGCTGATAATTCTCCAAGCTTGGAAAATGCAACGATATTGTGAAATTCTGATGTGTCTTTTCGCTCACCATCCTTGTCTTTATAAGAACGATTGGTGGCAATAGAGAAACTACAGACCTTCGTACCAGATGGTAGAGCCTTGAGTTCTGGATCCCTCGTTAGATTTCCTATAATATATGCTTTGTTTAAATACATATTTTTAAATAAAGATTAAATTTTAAATTTGCTATTACTTTACCTCTTTGACCATTTCATCAATACTCTTGTCCATGTCTTCTATAGACATAGGTGCGACGTCTTTCTTTTCATCTGGTACTACTACACTAGGCTCAATGATACGTTTCGGTAGTATGACAGACGCTATCTCGGGTGCTCTCTTTCCAAGATATGTATTTTCCTTGGTTGTTACGAGTAAAATCATACGCAAAACTGTAGGAACTAGCTCTACAGATTTCTTCACAGCCTCTACTAGACTAGAACTCAACTCGAACTTTACCCAACCAAAATAGGCGTGATCATATTTCTCATATGAGCCAGATACAGTCTTTACTCTCATAGTATAAGCGAGCTGTTCCAAATGAGGCAATTCCTCTGCGATTATAGACGCACCAGCTTTCTTGATAATACCCACAACTTTCTCTGCCTCTTCGGAGACCTTCTCTAGAGCTACAGATCCAGCAACCAAGTACCCTATCTCATAGACCGACATGCGGTCATCAATATTTTTTTCCATATATTGTTTGCAATCAGTGACCCTTAAACTGGGATCCTCTATGTTTTCGACTTCGAGGAACTGACTGCGATTATTTATAATGTAGTACGAGATTACCATAATATTGTCCTCTCCGCAAGAGTATAGCTAATTCGACATATTTTCTATGCAGGATAGAAAAATACCGAAATCGGAGGTATAAATACACTAGCATTTCAGAGATAAAATCTTGATAAAATCTGTATAAAGAAATACTAAAGATTCAATCAAATATTGAGACCAAAGAAACTCACGGCATTTTTCAATAGTTTAGTAGCTACGATTTCCTGATCTTCACCACGGATTTTCGCTATTTGTTTGACAACTTCGATCACATAGACTGGTTCATTTCTCTTACCTCGATATGGTATCGGTGTTACATATGGACAATCTGTCTCACTCATTAACCTATCGATCGGTATAGTCTCTATCAATTGATCATAGTTCCTAGCAAAAGTTATTACTCCCGTAAATGAGAAACTGCAACCAAGTTTTGAAGCGGCACCCATATCTCCTATTGAACCAGCAAAAAAATGGAAATTTGCTCTAACTTTTGCATGCTCCTTCAATATTACCAAAGCCTGCTCATAAGCATTGGTACCAAGACCATTCCTAACATGTAGCATCAGTGGCTTATTCACAGAATTCGCAATCTCAATTTGCTTTATGAAAATTTCTTTTTGATAACCAATATCTTCTGGCTTTGAATGATAATAGTCCAAACCACATTCACCTATAGCTATAACCTTTGGATTCTTGGCCAATTCACGAAAAGCTTCATCATTGAATACTTCGTCCTCGATAGACCCATCTGTCGCTTCATTCGTAATAGGATGCATCCCTACAACAGCCCATACATTTTCGTATTTCTCTGCTATTTCTATACACTTCTTTGATGAATCGTAGTTAGTACCAACTATCACTATACCAACACCACTATCTTTTGCTCTTTTTATCACATCTTCCCTATCCTTATCATATTCAGCAAAATTGATATGACCATGAATATCTATATACTTCATTTATTTTCTAAGAAAAAGTGGTTTATCTGGCATTTTATTTTCATTAATACATGCGAGAATCTTCTCTGCCGTCTCTGGTAATAATGGCAATAAGAATGTAGCAATCTCACTCAATGAATTGACTAGGTCAATAATAAGTTTCTTTCCATTTTCTTTATCGGTCTTAACCAATACAAATGGCTGTTCTTTTTGAATCTTCTGATCCAGAATAGCTATCTTCTGCCAAATGACATTCATAGCTTTTTGTAGATTGAATGCATCGATGGCATCAAAATAATCCTTATCAGCTAATTTATCATAGGACACAGCTGTTTTAATATCTGTTTTAGAAATATTTGCTTCGGACATCTTCATGATTCTCGAGGTTAGATTACCTAAACCATTTGCAAGTCCTGCATTATATGTCTCCTTGAATTTTGGAATAGTGAATGGACTATCCTCAAATGGATGAATCTCCTTTGTTACAAAATACCTGAATGCGTCTGTACCATATTCACTGACTATATCAAGAGGATTTACTGTATTACCTAGAGACTTGGACATCTTTATTCCACCCTCACCAGTGACGAAACCATTGATGACAATGACCTTCGATGGTGGAAGTCCGACTGACATGAGCATTGCTTGCCACATTGCTGATTGCTGACGAAGATTGTCCTTACCACAATATTGCACCACGCCACCAGTATCAGCCCACCATTTCTTGAATGATGCCTGATCACGTGGCCAACCGATCGCGGATATGTAATTTACCAAAGCATCGAACCATACATACATGACCTGATCTTTATCATCTGGAACAGGTATACCCCATGGCATCTTGCTAGCTAGTCTAGAAATGCTGAAGTCCTCAATTCCACGTTCAACAAAAGCACGTATTTCATTTAGACGTGTATTTGGAATGACGAATGAAGCATTATTTTCTGCATTTGAACTCGCAGATGAATCGCGTTCGTATAGATCCATAAGCGGCTTCTGATACAGACTGAATCGAAAGAAATAATTTTCTTCTTCAATCGTCTCTATATCCTGCAATGGATGTAATGGGCATCTACCATCTACCAATTCGGATTCTGTTTTTTCAAGTTCACAACCAACACAATATTTTATCGCATAATTTTTCTTGTATATGAGACCATTTTTCTTTGCAATATTCCAAAACTCCTGTGCAGCCTTGATATGATGAGGATCAGTTGTACGTATAAAATTTATTTCTGACATGACACCGAGTAGTGGTATCATCTCACGAAACTTCATTGAAATTTGATCGACATATTTCTGTGGATCCATATGAGACTCTGCTGCTTTTTGATATATTTTTATACCATGTTCATCTGTACCAGTGTTGAAAAAAACATCAAAACCGAGAAGCTTCTTGTGTCTAGCTATAACATCTGCTCGCACAAATTCTAGCGCATGCCCTATATGCGGCTCTGCATTTACGTACGGTAAAGTAGTAGTGATATAAAATGGTCGTTTATTCATATAATGGTTTAGTCCGTTTTACCTGTTTTTCCTAATGTAACCCTCTCAGCCCTCTCAGCATTTTTGTATTTTTCTATATCATGGATATATTCCATGAGTACCGCTGACAGAGGAACAGCTATCAAAGCTCCTAGTACGCCACCCAATTTCGCTCCTATAACTAAAGCCAGGATAACAACGATCGGTGACACACCAACAATCTTTTTTACTACCAAAGGATAGAATACCTGGCTCTCTAATTGATATATAACCAAATAAAGACAAACCACCAATATACCTATACCGGCTCCACGATCAGTAAAAGCTACCAATATAGCAGGCACTGATGATATTATCGGACCAAATACTGGTATGATCTCGAGCATTGCGGCGAGTAATGCCAGGATAAGTGCATGCGGAATCCCTACTGAAACTAGCATGATATAGACCAGGACTCCTACAACAATGCCTAGAATCACCTGACCTTGTAACCACAATGCTATCTTGCGCTGAGATCTTTTCCACAGATCGATAACATAATCATGATGCTTGACTGGTGCAACTATCCTCAGGAAATCATCCACGCCCTCTTCCTGAACTGCCAAATAGAATGACAATACTATTATCAAAATAAAACTGAATAATCCTCCAAATATAGTACCAGCGACCTGGAACATATTGCCACTAGTACCCATAACAAGAGACTGCAGATAATTGACAAAATCTACTAGAGATAGCATATGCGACCCTAGTGCACTTGATGATTGTCCGGAACTGAGTCCAGTATTACTGATCGGGCTCCATAATTCCTGCAATGAGATAGTCTCTGGTAGTGATGCTATAAAATTGGTAGCGTCTTTCACTATGAGCGGCATAAAGAAGATCAGTATACCAGCCAATAGTACTGCCAGAATAACATAAGCAACTAAAACAGTAGCAACTCTATGAATCTTTCGCCTTTTCAGTCTGCGTATAAGTGGTTCGATCGTTGAGGCAATAACTATAGCAGCCACTATAACAACAACAATATCTGATAAATAATATAAAACTGCCAATAATATTACAGCCAAGAAAAACCTGAGTATTGTCCCCGTATTTATGACTATATTTGTATATTTTGGAGATTCCATATAATTATTATAACACAACAAAATAACTACCTATTTGAAATGTAAATATGGTTTGAATATCGTAGGATCCTTGAACTTGCCTATAATAGCCATATCTAGACCCTTATCAACGAAGATCTGTCTAGCTAGAGCTTTGACATCATCTATAGTGACTGCTTCAACTTTTTTCATGAATTCTTCTGGAGTGTCTATCTTCTTTTTTAATATTTCCTGAAAACCGCAATACTCTGCTCGCGACTCAGAAGTTTCAAGCTCCAATAATGTCGTACCAGAAATATAGTCTTTAACCTTTTTCAATTCATCTGCTCCTACTAGGTCATTTGTAAGAATTTTACACTGATTGATTATCTCTCTTATCGCCTCTTCTACTCTAGCATTATCAACGCCAGCAGAAATATTGAGATCACCATGATCAGTGAAAGGATCATGCGAAGCACGAATATAATAACATATACCTAGTTCATCCCTCATCTTTGTGAATAATCTAGAGCTCATTCCTCCACCAAGCAGTGTCGTTAATACGGTCATAGCTGGCATCCTCTCATCATCTATCGGGAATGTTCTCACTGCAATAACTAGATGAGTCTGGTCTGTCTCTTTGTATAGAGTTTTTATACCTGGTTCTTTCTGATCTTCTATAACAGAAAGTTTTGATTTCTTGGGATTTGTAACAACACTAGCAAATATTTTTTCTATCTTAGAGAGCGTCTCCTTCTCATCAAATGATCCAGCAACCAATACTGTCGTTGCCGAACTAACATAATGATCTTTTCTATAATTAACAAAATCTGTTCGGTTGAAGGACTTTATATTATCTTCTGTTCCTAGAACACTCCACCCCGCCGGTTGATCACCGAACATGAGTTCTGATAATAACTCATGTACGTGGCGCTGTGGCAAATCATTGTACATACGTATCTCTTCTATGATAACCCCCTTCTCCTTTGTGATCTCTGACTCTTCAAATAATGGATTCATATACATATCTCCGACTATATCTAGAATTTGATCTAGACGAACTGAAGCAGCTTTTGCATAATATCCAGTGAATTCCTGAGTAGTAAAAGCATTGTATTGAGCACCAACCGAGTCCAATTCTCGAGAAATATCGCTAGCCTTTGGTCTTCTAGGGGTACCCTTGAACACCATATGTTCCAAGAAATGAGATATTCCATTCTGTTTCTTTGATTCATATTTTGACCCAGCCTCAACCATGACCAGAACAGTAACTGATGGATTATCAGCCATAGGGACCATAATGACTCGCAACCCACTATTAAGAATAGTTTTATTGAATTTCATAAGCTTAATATAGCATATTATGAAATTAATTATAATTTTCCAATCTCGGTCAATTTGTTCTGTTAATCTTTTTCAATAGATACTGAATCAACTCCACTTCACCTATTCTCTCTTGCTTACCAGAATCTCTATCACGAACAGTAACACCAGTACCTTTTTCAATAGTTTCAAAATCTATAGTTACACATAGTGGCGTACCGATCTCATCCTGACGGCGATAGCGCTTACCGATATTGCCGTTGTCGTCAAAAACTGTTGCTGGTATTTCCTTTTTTATTGTCTTGAATATCTCTTCGGCCTTTTTTATTAGTTCTGGCTTATTTCTAAGAAGTGGAAATACTGCAACTTTGAATGGCGCCACACTTGGGTGAAGCTTGAGAAATACCCTCTTTTCTTTTTCTTCACTATCCTTTTCGCTTCCCATCTCATCTTCTGTATATGCATCGCATAGTATTGCCAAAACTGTCCTATCCAAACCAAATGAAGGCTCGATGCAATGAGGAATGAATCTTTCCTTCTTTTCTTCATCATAGTACGAAAGATCGACTTTACTAAAGTCAGAATGCTGTTTTAGATCAAAATCTCCCCTATATGCTAGACCATAGAGCTCTTTCTTACCAAAAGGAAATTCGTATTCAAAATCTATAGTGCGCTTGGAATAATGTGCACGGTCCGCCTCAAGTACTTCGAGTTCATAAACTTTGGAATCAGTCAGCCCAACATCTTTCATGAATCCTTTCATTTGCTCCCTGAAATATTCGAATGATTTCTCCCACTCCTTTGGATTGACGAAATACTCTATTTCCATTTGCTCAAATTCTCTAGCACGGAATAAAAAGTCTCTTGGTGCAATCTCGTTTCGAAAAGCCTTACCTACCTGAGCCATTCCAAATGGAAGCTTTGGGTGTTGGGTATCGATAATATTCTTGAAATTGACGAACATGCCTTGAGCCGTCTCTGGTCGTAGATATGATTTTGAAGACTCATCTTTGACGACACCGACTTGTGTCTCGAACATCATGTTGAATTGTTTACCTGAACCAAGCTCACTACCACAATCAGGACACTTTTTTGGATCAGCAATCTGATCAGCACGAAATGTGTGCTTACATTTTTTGCATTCAACAAGAGGGTCAGAAAAGCCAGAAGCATGTCCACTAGCCTGCCAAACCTTTTGATTCATGAGTATAGCTGCATCCACACCGAACATATCCGTCCTATCGTCAACAAATCTTTTCCACCAAATATTCTGAATATTTCTTTTTAGAGCAATGCCCAATGGTCCATAGTCCCATGTTCCAGCCAAACCACCATATATCTCTGAACCCTGAAATACAAAACCGCGTCTTTTGGAAAGAGCGACAATTGCATCCAATTTATCTTCTTTTTTATTCATATTATTATTCTACACTAAAAAAAGTGTCTTATACAAGTTTAATTGAGGTTACTAATTAGGAAAACCAAAAAATAACCTTACTCTACTATTACTTTACAACCATGCCATCACCATCCTTATAGATAGGGTCTGTCCCAAATCTAGTTGTAAGTTCCTCTTGGATACTAGTTAATTGTGTAGCGGTAAATGAGTCAGCAGCTGTCAATTGAGACTGATTGACCAATGTCATAGACTGACCTACCTGATTGATAGCAGGAGTTACCGATACCTGAAATGCAACTTCTCTTCTACGTAATGAATTTAGCGTATAAGTACCAACATTGCCGACTAGCCATGTTACACGTCCAGTATTTGGATCATACGTTATATTCTCATTGGTAGGATCGAAAGCATTGAGCCATTTAACTGCACTTGGCAATATTGCAGTAACTTGTGCATTACCAACTGCACTAGAAGTATTATCAACATCCCAGATAATCGTGAATGTTGAAGCTTTTTCCACAACCGGAGGTATCGGACCAGTGTTCACAAATGGACCAGTACTACGAACAACTCTGCCAGACAAACTAACACTGGATGAAACGCGAATACTGCGTTGAACAGCAGAATTCAAATTACTAGAGACAGATGTTTCCTGTGTACGATCTCCAGATACGCTAGCTGATATCAATATCTGTGGATTAACAACTGACCTCACAGCTGAACCAAAATCTTTTGGAACCAATCGAAATGCTATAGTACCATTTGCACCAGCGCCAACACTAGCAAATTCAGGACTTGTCTGCTGATTCCATACGATCTCATCTGTTCCTGACTTGAAATACCCGTCCTGTGGAACAACAGTTGACTTATCATATGCCGAACCAGAAAGTTTAACTGTGATGATAAGATTCGAAACTGAAACAGGTAGGTTGTTTGACCAATTGATCTCGATCGCATTATCCCGGCCAAACTGACCGATATAATCACTATTTGCGGTATTCCCATCGACAGACATACCTAGAGAAATGAATGGTTTTTGAACAGACATATCAAGTTCAGTAGCAATATATTGTGTACCGATCATAGTCTGATCAACAGAACTTATAGCACCTGCTGCAAAACGAAAAACTTTCTGATCACTATTTTCTCCTGTCAGTTTGCCATGTATCGTTATAACTCTTTCAGTACCTGCTGGAATATCACCGATCTTCCATGAAGAATTATTGGATTGTGGTTTGATATCTGAAGTTATAAATGTAAAACCAAATGGATATTGCACTTTCAATAATACATTTTTTAATATCTCCTGAGAATTGGACTTTAGATTGACTTTCATATCAAACTCTTGACCAGATGATACTTCCTTGAAGGAATCTATAACGAGACTTACTGGTGATGAATTGATGAGAACATCATATGTTTTCTTTTTAGAAAAGAGGTTATTTGATCCCTTTATTTTATACGTAACCTTCACAGTCATGGTCTTTTGCATATTCTCCTCACCAAAGATGATAGCCTTGACCTCCTTTTGTGATGAACTACCTGCAGGCAAATCCCCCATCAATTGTTGATAGGTCTTCAACTCTATAGTCGAATCGACGGCATCAGTAGTACCAGCTGGAAAATCTACCGACAAATCTACTGTTTGTAGATCAATATTATTCCTATTGGTAACAATTACACCAAAAGATACTGGTGTTCCTCCAGGTATCGATACTGGACCATTGATATTAATATCTATATTGTCAGGTGATATCATATTTGCACCATTCAGTAAAAGATATGCACCAATACCTATAGCTACCACACAAAATATTATAGAACCGATCAGTATCTTTTTTAGATATGACATGGAGTGATCTTCGTAATATTCATTTAATTTTGCCACAACTGGCTCTTCAACTGGTTTTTCCCACGCAGTATTCACATCAGGGGCTTTGTCAGTAAACCTGAGCTTGCGTCGTGTTCGCACGTCTGGAGAGCCTCTCGAATATAGAGATTTCTTCAATTCTTCAATATAACTTTTATCATCTGACTCCACATGTATATTTTACAACTAATTGATACAAAGCACCAATATTTGAATAATAAATAAAAACGCCCCACGAAAAGGGGCGACTATACTAGAAGAACTGCTCAATCCACCTGACAAATCTGGCTCTACGACTATTGCGTATAGCGTGTAATAACTCGATCTTTTGCAATTTGGTCTTTCTTGACGAAATTGTAACGGCATCTTTATTCCATATTTCAGTCGGTTTTAAGACTGGATTAAATAATCGTATTTTTTCATTCATTCTGGAGATATATTAACACAAATTAAATATTATAGATGAGACTCCTGTAGTGCTTTATTTATATGCTGATTGATCATCTTTCTCTTCATAGTTACAAGATCCAATAAAGATATACTGATTGGCCCTTGTTTTATCGTAATATCGATCTCTATATCATTTCCAATATATCCAAGTAGGCTCAATATTCTATATACGATTAATGACTCAAGTGATGATATATGATGTATATCAAGATCAAAATTACTTTGCACATATAGAATAAAAGACTCTACACAATCGAATAATTCTGGCTGAGGTTCCTCACCTTGGAGAAATCTCCTAAGTAGCAGAGCTACTCTAGCAATTATCTCATGAGTTAGTTTATGTATCTTTTTATCCTCAATATTATTTAAATGAAAATTCAGAATACTATTCGCACTTGTCAATCTCCAATATTCTTTGCCACGGACAAAAGAATACTTACCAAGTGAATATTCTTGAGTATAATAACGCAGTTTTGATTTCTCCAAACGTATCCCTTGTGCAATGACTGAGATCAACCCGAGATCACGAGTAAAAATATTGAGTATATTACCAGCGTCACCGTATGGACGTGAATTGATGACGAAACCCGCTGTAGTATGGATATTATGCATCAACTAATTGTTCCTACATTATTTTATATCCAGTGTAACCATAAAATCACCAATACTTTGACTGGTTCCTTGAACAGATACAAATACTATACTCTTCAATGATGTTGCAAGTGAAATTGATTTTTCATTTCTTTGAATGAATGACTTACACTCAGCACTAGTTTCTACAAATAGTTCGACTCTATCACTAACACTCAACCCTTTCTCTTTTCTCAAATCTTGTACAAGACGTATAAACTCACGGACCATTCCCTCTTCTTTGAGAACCGGTGTTATAACTGTGTCTAGTTCTACTTCAGAACCTATACTGCCATCAAAAACAACCTCTTTTATATTTACTTCATCCATGATCAGCTGCTCGAATGTTTCACCAAATTTATTATCTATACCCAATGCCTTCGATCCTACATTCAATCTCTGTAAAGGTTGCCTAACATTTATCTTGACTTTCATGCGTGCTTCGAGAGCCTTGGAAGCTACATCACGAACTATCTGCATATTATGTATAAGTTCACTATCAATTTTCAGAGGTTTTGGCCACGTTTCTAGATGTACGCTTTCGAGACTTCCTCTAACTCTATGATATATATCTTCTGCCAAGAATGGCATAAAAGGTGCCATAAGCTTGGATATTTCTATTAGAACAAATCGTGTGGTTCTTAATACTGCTGCTTTTCCTGCAGTATCTTCACCCTTGAATCTCTCACGCGACCTTCGGAGATACCATGTTGATAGATCGTCAGTAAAGTCCATGAATGGACGACTTGCTCTATCCAATTCACCAGCTTCCAAAGCATTCGTCACCTGTAGAACTATTTCACCGAGCCTAGATATGAGCCATTGATCCAATATATTCAATGATTTCATATCCAGTTTCTTTGCTTCACTATCTTCTACCTCTGTCACCCCAATATAAGTCTCATAGAATGAAAGCACATTCAATAATCTATTGACTAGCTTTTTTGTCACTTCATCAACACCACGTTCACTGAAACACAGATCCTGCCCATGAACAACTGGAGATGACAATAGATAATACCTGAGAGAATCTGCACCATATTTTTGAACCAAATTCATAGGATCTGGATAATTTTGTTTTCGCTTTGCCATCTTTTCACCATCTTCTGCAAGAACCAGACCATTAACTATAACTTTTTTATACGGTGACTTACCGAACAACGCTACACCTAGAACCAACATTGAATAAAACCAACCTCGAGTCTGATCCACGCCCTCAGCGATAAAATCTGCGGGAAAACCTTTTGCATTCCTAAAGAGTTTGGAACCCGGCTCAAATACGTCTAGATTTTCGAATGGGTAATGCTTGGATGCGTATGGCATAGAACCAGATTCAAACCAGCAATCAAAAACATCTGGAACGCGTGTAAGTCTTTTCCCTTCTTTTGTCGTAAGTTCAATATCATCTATGAAAGGTCTGTGTAAATCCAACTCATAATCAACATTATGAGGTAAAGGAATAAAGTCCAATTTTCTGATTTCTGCATTCTTCATAAAATCACCGTTTGGTCTATAATCTGTCACCTTTTCATTTTTTGCACCAAATGAAGCCATGAAAAGCAATAAAGCTGGAGTCTCATGTGTTACTAGCAGAATAGTTTTTCCAGAATATTTCTTGTCTACGCTGTAAATAAAGTCTCCCATACGCTTTTTTATATCAGCATAATTCTCTCCATCTTTTGGTCTCCAAATGAAACGATCCGTATCTACGCATGATTTACCCAATTCTGACACAGACTTTCCATCAAATATCCCTGCATTATATTCTCCCAATTCTTGATCCTTAATGACCAATTCTCTAGAAAGACCTAGTTTATCTGCAACTATATTTGCAGTCTCTACAGTACGTAATACAGGTGAACATACAATAAGATCTATTTTTTTATCCTTCAATTCGATAGATGCTTCCTCAACTTGTCTATGTCCCTGTTCGGTCAATGAATATTTCGTATCTATACGAGCGTCAAGTATATTTTTTGTATTATTTTCTGCAAGTCCATGTCTCATAACATAATAAGTATTCTTTGCACGGCTATACTGTCTTATATCATCTATTGATCCAATGACATGGACATTCTCTGCGACACCACCATTCCCTTCTTCTCTCCAAACTGGTATAGGCGCACCCCAAAACCTCGAACGAGATATTGCCCAGTCGCGAGCACCCATGAGCCAATTACCAAATCTACCTTCCCCTACCTCTTTTGGTACCCAGACAACTTTGTTATTCTCAGTTATCAATTGATCCTTTATATCTGTAACTTTAACAAACCATGATGATGCAGCATAGTTGAGTAGTGGTGTATCACAACGCCAACAATGCGGATATGAGTGCACAATCTTTTCTTTAGAAAAAAGCTTATTATTGTGTGCCAACCATTTGATGATCTCAATATCTGTCTTTTGATGAGCATCTTTTTCTCTTTCATTATCTATAGGTTTTACATGTAAACCTACAAAATCAGTAACTTCTTTTCTAAAAGTTCCATCAGTAGCAACATGTTGAACAAATGGCAATGAATTCTTTTTCAACAATTCATAATCATCTGATCCGAAAGCCGGTGCAATATGTACAATACCAGTACCATCTTCTGTCGTAACAAAATCAGCACCATATATCTTCCAGCCATTCTCTATATTTTTCAGACTTTGATTTTTGGAATAATAATCAAATAATGGCTCATATGACATGCCCACCAATACTGAGCCTTTAAATTCTTCAATGATGTCATATTTTGTATCTTTCAAAACCAACAGTCGTGATTTTGCCAGTATATATAATTCATTATTTATTTTGATCTTTACATAATCAATATCTGATCCAATAGCCAAAGCAACATTTCCAGGGAGAGTCCAAGGAGTGGTAGTCCAAGCAAGTAGATATATATTCTCTTGAATATTATTGCTATTCCCAACATTACCACTCAGCCTAAATTTTACATATACAGAAATATCAGTGATATCCTTATATCCTTGAGCAACTTCAAAATTTGATAATGTAGTTTCACACCTTGGACATAAACTCATTGACTTGAAACCTTCATAGATCAAACCCTTATCGTAAAGCTTCTTGAAAATCCACCAGACGCTTTCTGTATAACTTGCATCCATGGTTCTATAGTCATTTTCCATATCAACCCACCTACCGAGACGAGGTACTATGACCCTCCATGAATCTGCATAACGCATAACACTTTCTCTCGCTGCAGCATTAAATTTACCAACTCCATAGGTTAGAATATCTTTTTTTGATTTTAAATTGAGTTCTTTTTCGATCAAATTTTCAACTGGCAAACCATGACAATCCCAACCCCAACAACGAGACACATGATAACCTTGCATAGTTTTCCATCGTGGTACAACATCCTTCATGACTCCAGCCAAAATATGCCCATAATGAGGCAAACCATTCGCAAACGGTGGCCCATCATAGAAAACAAACTCTCCTTTTGGTGAATCTTTTTCGAGAGACCTTTCAAAGATTTTCTTATCCTTCCATAAGGCCATTATACGCTCTTCACGAAGAGCATGCGAACTTTTTATATCTTTATCGTTAGCCATATTATTTAATTAAGTATAAACATTCTAGCACTTTTTACAAGAAAAAAATGAGCGCTCTACATACCAGTTGGTACTTTTATACCTAACAACCACAACCCTTTAACCATAGTCATATGAAAAGCTTTGGTTAATAATATTCTATAATTTGATAGAGGATCTTTTTCGTCAATGATCACTTGTGAAGCATAGAAACTATTGAATGCTGCTCCTAGTTGTAATAGATAATTCGCAACTGTTTGTGGAGAATATTCCAAACTTGCCCTTACTGCAATATCAGGAAAACGAATAATTAATTTCTCTAAAATTCCAACATTGTATGGTAATTTGACAGACGACTCTGAAAATTTACTAGATTTTTCCAAAACTGATGCTGCTCTCACGGCTGAATATTGCAAATATGGACCAGAGTCACCTTCGAATGAGATAGACGCCGCAGAATCAAATATTACATTGCTACCAATAGCCTGCCGTAATATCGTAAACTTGATCGCTCCAATAGCTATGATCTCTGAAACATCATCAACTTCTTCTGAACTGAGATCTCTCAAAACCAATCTCTCCATGACCATCTTTTCTATCTCACTTATGAGAGCGTGAGCGGTGATAATATTACCAGTTCTAGAAGACATCTTACCTTCAGAAAAACGTAACATTCCATGCCCTATATGCAAAGTCTTCTCACCGTCCTTGTTGTCCAGCAGAGATAACACTTTCGTAAGAACCCTGAAATAATCATTCTGTTCATTGGCGGTAACTATGATCGACTTTATAGCATCTCCATATTTTTGAAACTTTGTCACGTTCAGCCCCAAATCTTTTGTCTCATAAGTAGGAAGCCCACGAGAATTGATGAAGACTCTTGTATGCAAACCGTACTCTTCTCCTTTAAATACTACCGCTCCATCACTCTCTTCAAAAATACCACCAGTATGCTGACCATGACCTTCAGATCTCATTGTCTTTGAAACATCATTCTTTGACATGACCATGTTTGCGAGAACTATTTTTAGGCCCACTGGAGCCATATCACTTTCAAAAATCTGTTCATCAAACTTTGTTCCTAACAATTCATATAACATATCAAAATGTTCTAGACTCCATCGTCTGCCTTTTTCATATAATTCATTGACCGACACATCTGATTTGTCATATAGAACCTGATTCAATTCATCGATCTCATTCTTTACCGATGGATCAGCATCATAAGAATTGGTTCCTTCTACATACATTTTTCCAAGAAAAGCTGTTCTCTCTTCTATAGGTGCTGCTTCTCCAGGGATATCTGCTAGATGTTGTTGCATAGACCAGATAGATTTGGCTATATGTAAACCTATATCTGATGGGTAACATATTCTAATCACTGATTTTCCAGAAAATTCGATCAACCTAGATATCGATTCGCCTATTGTATTAGACATGATATGCCCAACATGGAAAGCTTTGAATGTATTTGGGTCTGTATACTCGATCATGACCTTCTCTCCCATATCTCTATTCTCTTTAATAGGATTAGAAACTGAATTTATTATACCCTGAGCAACAACATTGGCCTTCAATTTGAAATTGATAAAACCTGGACTAACTGAAGTAACGGTATCGATGAAATCCAACTTCAATTTATCAAATTCACTAATGACCTTTTTCGCCAACATCATAGGCGATGATTTCAATCTCTTCGAATAGACCATTGCGACATTCGAAGAATAATCACCATACTCTATATTTTCTGGATATTCTATCTTTATCTCTGCATCATCTATGCCTAGATCCGTCATAATAACCATCAATGTATCTGCTATCTTTTGTTTCATAATAAATATCATAGCAGAAAAATGAGCAAATGGCCCATCTTTATATTTCTATATTAATATAAAAGCAAACGTATAATATATGTGCTATAATAATCTAATGTTGAAAACAACAACCTCAAGAGCTTTTACATTGATCGAACTACTAGTAGTCATATCTATAATCTCAATGCTAGCTAGTGTTGTTCTAGCAGTACTAAGTCCTGCTAGAGCGCAAGCTAGAGATGCAACAAGGAAACAAGAAGTTCATCAACTAGATATTGCAGTACAACAATATATAGCAGACAATAACGGAGTTCCACCAGAGTGGGCTGGTTGTGAGTATCAAACAGCGGGTTCAGATCCTATATCTGAGTCTGAAGTATCAGGCTGTTTAGCTGTATCAACGTCTGGTGTAGACGGAACAGGTAACGCTGCTTGGTCTAGCTTTAAATCAGCTATCAGCAAATATATGCCTACTGTTCCAGTAGACCCTTGTACTGGTAGTTGCATTGCTTCTAACGGTACACAACTTGGCTATACATATATACCTCCAGCTGCTATGCGATACTATTGTTCACAAAATGGGTATGTTTGTAGTTCTGGTTCTAGTGGTTCAGGTAACTATCAGATAACTGCTGGACTAGAAGGTGGAGGAACTTCAGGAGGTATTACTGGTAATGGTGTAACTCCAAACACTACTTCATGTGCAAAGGATATCTACATCTGTCCAGATAGTTCAACAGTTGGACGAATAAATCCTCCAACATGTAGCTTTGCAGCATGTCCTACTGTTATCGTACCTAGTACAAACAGCACCATCAATCTCAGTGT
>CAIPHR010000074.1 GCA_903864905.1 uncultured bacterium | reverse complement strand
TTTCCACCAATTCTTTTTTCTTCTCTTCAGGAAGAGAATCAATGAAATCTTTTATCTTCTTTTTCAACGCTGGTGAAAGCGAGTCCATATCCACTGCTTTTCCAATAGCATCTTCAAGCTCTTTTTGCTCTTCGGGAGTCAACTTATCCTTCAATTCTTTCGGTATATTACCATCATCTTTTCCATCCTTCTGTTCCTGCTTTTTCTGTTCGAAATCATTCAGTAATTCAGCCATCTTCTGATCTTCCAAATCTTGCTCTACAAGCTTCTTATACTCAGGCCAGATCTCCTCAAAAATGATCTCATATGATTGTTTGGCATATTCACTGATCATACCTTCACCATCGACCTTCTCGCCGCCAGGTATCACTCCACCATTATCGGCTTCATTTTTGGTTGGATAAGTTTTCCAAGCATCACTAGCTGAGGTTATAGTCTTTTTAACTATTTCTTTTATTTCCTCCTGCAAATCAGTGGAAATTTCTGCAGGTTTTTTCATCTTTTCATTGAACCACAACTTGATATACTCAAATCCCGCCTGCATAAATCTCGGCTGATACCCCAATCTATCCTTGGCCTTTTGCTTCATCATTTTTTCTTCTTCAAAATTCATCTCATATGCTAGCTTCATCTGTTCAGCAAACCTAGGATAATTCGCCGCAACAAAATTATTATCCCTTGGATCTTCTATGGCGTTCATCAGAAAAGAGAACCCCTTTTGTTGCCATACTTCGAGTGGAATAAAGCTTGTTCTCGAGATTCGGCGATGTCCTCCCTCGTGTGATATGACAAAACGCAGGTAATCCAATGGTTTTTCCAATAAATCTTTTGGATCAATCCTGATAATATTATCCTTGAAATCCCAGTGCCAACCTTTGCCGTGCTCATTTAGTTCGACTGAAATTTTGAAGTCCTTGCCAATAAAATATGCGAGTGAGGACAAAATTCGTTGTTTATTGAGGATCTCCGTTTGTTGTTCTGGTGTAAATGCCGCAAGAATTTCATCCTCATTTGGTTGTTGTAAAGCTTGAAAAGCAGTCTCTGGAGAATCAACTGGCTCTCCTGGCACGTCTACTTGTATTTGTTCTGGACTTTTCATTTTTATGATAATAAGTTATTACCTATTTACTTTGTTTACACCAGACTATATTTTCTACCTCACCTCCCAACCTTTCCCTTTCAGCGCAGAGTAAGTGACCGTCATTATTTTTGCAACTTCGTCATCTGTAAGTGTCCTCTCCATAGATTGAAAAACCATTCGAAAAGCATAGGAAACTTTTCCTTCTTTCTTGAATGTGTCGAATAATGCGTGGCGAACAAGTAAATCCTTTTTATCCTCATTGAAATCATTACATGCACCTGCACTTCCACCACTAATTTTACCAACTCCATTTATCCCACTTTCAATAGCAGTCCAAACTTCATCAGCCAACACTGATTCTGGGACAAAAACTGCAATATCACGAACTATGAACGGGTACTGTGATATTTTCTTATATAAATTATTCGAAGCTAGACCAAAACCGAGATCATTGTACGTCGCATTCGCTGGCAACTTGTAGACATTCAACAATTCATTTAGATCGATCTCGCAAACCGAAATATTTCCATTTTCCAATAATTGAACAAGCCTAGTATTCTTAAGCTTATCATCAACCACGGTCGGAGATCGTAAATCTGCAACCGCGAGCTCTTTACCCAACAAGCCAATGGTATCTGTAATAATCTTCTTGCCATTAATTCCTTTAATTTTCTTCACCTGTGCCGCCCCGATCGCCAATCTTATGGATTCACCGGCATTGCTGAATACGTGACCGATCTCAAATATTTTAATAGAATCGAGTCCTATAAGGTCGGCATTCAAGACATTCTTTTCGACACAAGAAAGCATGCCAATAGCTAGAGTAGGTCTAGCGAATGCTTTATCTTTAGCGAGAGGTTTGGCTGTTTCTATTTCACCATTAGCTACCAGCGAATAAAGGCTGACCTCTGAAAATCCTTCACTAACCAATATATTTCTGATTTTTTCAGATAGATAATAGATCGGTAATACCTTTATCTTCCCTTCAAGCTTTGGCGGCAACACTCCATTTATATGCTCATAACCATATATTCTGCCAATTTCCTCAACAATATCTTCTCGAATATTTAGATCTAGTCTGCTGAATGGAATT
>CAIPHR010000073.1 GCA_903864905.1 uncultured bacterium | reverse complement strand
TTTCTTGGTCAACCAGACATGGATACTGCCAGTAGGAGTGTACGCTATCGAATTGTTGATGAGGTTACCGATCGCCTCACCGAGCTGTGTTTCGTCACCAGTTATCATATAGTCGCCGTTGGCTAGGTTTACTTCGTATTTGAGCTTCTTTTCTGCGGCTTTCGGGGCTAGTTTGTCGGCGACACGCTTTACAAGTGCCTTCAGGTCGAGTTCCTTCATCTCATAAGGCAGAGTACCGTTGGTAGCAGAGAGGCCTTTCAATATACCCTGCACATAGTCTACACCTACTTCTGTCTGTTCCAAGCCTTGTTTCAAGATGACTTTGGCTGTATCGGGTATGGTTCCATATTCGCCTTCTAGTAGCATGGCAAATGCGCTCCTGGCATCCGAGAACCTCCCCTTGATCTGGTGATTCATGATGTGGATCAAGTTGACTTGGGCGTCATTCGCGGATTGGAGGTCGGTGGCGAGGAGTTGGATGCGTTCGTGTTGGGCAATTTGTTTATTAACACTGCGGATTAAAAATATTCCTCCTATTATTGTAGACAACAGTAATATTAAATTAATTATTAATTCACTATTTGATTCGGCAAGTAATGCTCTAAACAAAATAAATATCCATAGAGTCACAATCATTAATTCAGCAGCAATAGCTCTTGCATTTAGCAAATGATGCTTATAGACTGCATATAATAAAACCCATACCACTACGAACGAAAAAAATGGTCCAGCCCACACATAACGATAATTAACAATTGGAAGGAATAAATCAAAGTACATTGCACACAAATAAGGGACAAATGTACCAATAAATATAAACCACAATTGTATCCTTTCAGTCTGGTCAGTACTTCTGAAAAATGACTTCAATAAATTTATATAAGAAAATATTAAATATGATACAAAATAGGCAGTATATATAACATAGTTAAAAAGATTTACAATAACCAACTTTACACTGTCATCAGCAAGATAAATTTTATCCAAAATAAAATTTTCATTAATTATTAAACCCAGTGTGACAATAAATAATGGTACATAAATTAATACACTCTTCCATCGTGGAATTTTAATTTTGATAGGAAATAAGTATGAAAAATGTAGAAAAAAAGCTGGAATTGCTGCAGCCATCACATAAAAGAAACGTGTATAATTTAGAGCAGTAGTTAATGATGATGATACCCTAAACATAAGAAGTCCGAAAGCCCACAAACTAATAGATAAAATAAACAGAGAAAACACTTTATTTGAATCTCTATATTCGCCTCGAACAATAAACAGGCTAAGACCAGCCGTGATAAGTGCAACTATAGAGAGAAATGTAGATATTATATCCATTATCTATTTTTTAGTGACCACTGCTATAGCATGAACCTTTAATGGTTCATAGTATAATTTGATTTCATCTTCCATGAAACCTGATAACAAAAGAAGCTTACCGAGTTCCTCAGCAGAACGATATATCATAGTCCAACCTACGACTCGTTTCAAAAAACGTTGTTCAGAATTGTGATTTATATTGGCTGTTATAAAAACTCCACCTGATCTTAAAATCTCTCTTATGCTACTAAATAAATTTATTGCATACTCATCAGTAAAATAATCTAGTAACCCAACCATCTCAATAAGATTATACTGATTTTTATGACAACCTCTCACAAAGGAGCCGGCGGTTGCATTGACCCACGAATATTGATCTTTAACATACAGGCCTCGGTCACTTAATAGTTGTCTACTGTATTCGAGAGCATCTGGATTTTTGTCAAGAAATGTGACTGATAATCTATCCCCGGATACAAACTTTACCTCCTCAATTGCTTCAATTACCGCACGTGCCGATCCAGAAGCAATACTCAACAGTAACACATTCTCACCACGTTCGTTAAATCTTTTTAAGACAGACACGAGTTCCCTTTTTACCAGAAGAATTCGATTTCTTACCGCCTTTGAATTATTTGTGTTAAACCAAATCCAGTGCGGCAACTTTTGCATAATTCTGTTTGTGCTGTGTTTGTAACCTTTACTATACAAAACCTCCAAGGCAGTATGTGTAGTCACATTATCCACTACTTCTTTAACTGATTTATGACTCTCACGGACAAACCTTTTAGCTTGAGAAGGCAAACTATTCAATAAAGGAATAAATGCTAGATTAAATAGCTTCCTAGATATACTATTTGTCTCATATCTGAGTTTCGGATCATGATCAAGGGTAATATTCATACTGTAATATTAGCATAATGTCAGATATATTCCATCCAACGAAGCCATACCATACTCAATATATCATTATATATATGGTATGATTTATTTCATATGGAAATAAGTATTTATGCCGAATTGATCCTGGTAACTGCTATTCTAATCATCAGCCTTGATGCGGTTATACTGATTGGGAGTCGAAATCTTTCATCTTCAGTTTTTGCTGGTTTTAGCTTTCTTACAGGTCTTTGGGTCGCATCACAGACATTCTTCGTTACAACATTATCGCAGGATCTATCGAATGATCTTATTCGTATACAATACATGCTCGGTATTGTCATAGCAATCGGTTTCTACCATTTCTCAGTCATATACCCAAATGATAACAAACCACCAAGGACATCGATTTATGTTTCCACCCTTGCAATAGTAATATTCGGTTATCTATATTTTGCAACAAACTTACTACTGGTAGGATCCAACTATATTGGTGGCATCGGCGCATGGGGTTGGACATTTGGACCGTGGCACTGGTTGTTTGAAATATCATTTTGTGGATTATGGATTATTGCATTAAAAAATCTATTCTTTACCTACAAAAAATCTTCGGGTAACCAACGTGCCAATCTCAAGACGATGTTCTGGGCACTATTCCTCGGAATAATTCCCCCAACAGTGTGCAACATTATTCTTCCTTCTATAGAATATTACTCTCTAAACTGGCTTGGTCCGATCTGCAGTTCAATCTGGATATTTATCATTGCATATTCCATCATTAAATACCGCCAAATGAACGTTCGTGCAGTCGTCGCTGAAGTGCTAGCCATCGGCATGACTGTGATTTTCTTTATTAACATCTTCGTAAATCTATCCTGGGGTTTATGGGTTGATGTCGTGACGTTTTCAATATTCCTGCTATTGGCGATCTACTTGATCCGATTGGTTCTACGTGAAGCCAAACAACGCGAACTCCTCACCACCCTCAATTCCACTCTCTCCGAAAAAGTCGCGGAGCAGACCGCGGAAGTCCGCAAGGCATACGAGCTCGAGAAGCATGCTCGCCGGGAATTGGAGAAGCTAAATGAGACCAAAGACCAATTCATCATGATCACTCAGCACCATTTGCGTACACCTGTTACCAGCATCCGTTGGGAATTAGAAGCCCTGCTCGGTGGTACCTATGGATCATTTAGCCTTGAACAGAGAGCGGCGCTACAGGATACCAATACCGCCGTAGGCAGACTGACTCGCATCGTCGATGACTTCTTGAACATCACCGCGCTCAAAGTCGGCTCACAGATCTTGAATATCGAGACTGGTAATCTCCTGCCATTGATCGAGGATGTGCTCCATGAACTCAAGATCGATATCGAGAATATGCACCTCAAGGTTGTATACCCGCACGACACTGCCAGTTGGCCCGACTTACAGATTGACGCAAGTAAAATGCGTGAGGTTCTACTCATCATTCTAGAGAATGCGGTTAAATACAATGTGGATGGGGGGACGATAGAGATCAAGAATCGCTTGGTTGATGGTGCAGATAATGTTGCTGGCTCTTCTCACCACATATTCGAAATGACGATCGAAAACAGTGGCATGGGTCTTGTGGTCGAAGACAAAGAAAAGTTATTCAGCAGACATTTCTACAGGAGTCAGCGTGCACAAAAAGCCAACCCGATCGGTATGGGTATCGGACTGTCAGTGGCCCGTGCGGTTGTCCGAGCGCATCATGGGACATTGGAAATCGAGTCGGATGGTGAAGGGATGGGCGCGAGGGTAATGATTAGATTACCGAACTTTTGATTATTCGCTTAATATCATTCAAACAGTCTTTATTTGATTGAGGCAATCACAGGTATATACCATCGTTTGCAAACTCAGATGCGTCAGCAGAAGCGAGTTTCGAAGCGCTAGTTTCCGGATGTTTCTGTAAATACGAGGCAACGAGGTCGTATCCCAACGTATAACCAGTCCAGCGCGGAATGATATCTGGCTTTGAACCAAAAAACCAAAGATTGTTATCGTATGTAGGCTGTTTCCATTCTTCGGAAGCCTTCTTCAGAAGAACTTTCTTCTGTTCCGGAGTTAATGCATATGACCACGGCGATGCCTTACCTCTACCAGTCGCTTCAATGGCGAAATGATCTGCAAGACCTTCGAAGACCATTGCCTCAAGTAAAGTATCACCCTCAACCTGTTTCTGCCAACGGATAGTGTGATGTAATTCATGAGCTAGAGTAAATACGAGCTCTTCTTTAACAACTTTTTCAAAATCAGGATGTCTAGGATTTAATGAGATAAAAATCACATTTGCATTCGGTGTAAAACCTCCAATACCGCCTATCTCATCGATAGTCGCTCTTGGATTATCATAGATAACTATGTCCACGTCTTTTATGGGTAACAATTTTTCAACCGAAGCAATAGTATCTGCAGCAATTGACCTTAACTCCTCTGAATAAGGTTTTGTGTCATTCGAAGCGGATAGAACATTGACGTTAATAGACATATCAGTATTATACATTAATTTGTCGGAATAAAAAAATTCTCTTTGGCATCTTACGACACCAGAGAGAATTGTGCTCGCCGCAGCAAAAATGCGGCTTAACGTCGCCCGCAGGAACCACCACCGCTACATGCACCACCACTTCGGTTGCATCGAGGATCGGGGCCATTCCTGTAGGAACGAACTGACACCTTGACTCCCTTAGGAGCTTTCGGCATTTTTCTAGTTTTCATATACGTATGTACTAACTTCCCTTCAGTTTGTTACCTCTTCAAGCGAAGAAGTGTGGAGTCGAAGGGTATTTCTCACTCCACTTAAACGATAACATGTCCATCCTGGAATGTCCACGGTGTTCGTTTCCGTAACCGAAGTTGATAGGCATGAGCTTTTCCGACAGCGCCCGCATAACCGACAAGCCACAGGCATGATTCTTGGGTGTAATGTCCACCACAACAGGATCAAGATACTGTAGATTACCCTCGAAGTCTTCCCTGATTACATCACTTTCTTCTGCTTCAAGTAACCAGTCGGCATATGCAATATTTCCCGGATTGAGATAGAAGATCCCGTGACTTTCCGTACTATCAATCTCGCACATTTCCATCTTCGATTTTGATCTGTGGTCATGCCACGTCATAGCCATAAACTCAGCCTCATTGAATGCCCTCAGAGTCGCATCAACAAAACTCGGTCTGCAGGCCGCACCAGAACAGATTGCTGGTTTCTTTTCTCGAGACCAAATGATAGCCAGTGCTACAGGAGGACCATCGAGTGTCAGATCCAGTATGGAAACGTTGTAACCCAACCGCTTCCACTCAGAAATCCTATCTCTCAAGTTCACTGGTAAACACTCGTGATTGATCGAATTAACTCGACGTTTGGAATACCATGTAACACTGAAGGCGTCCCGTTCGATCAGTTCATAAAGCGCTGTGTCAATCGCTACCTCCTTGTCGAAGTGCGCCGCCACACCGCTTGAACTCGCCTGATAGCACAACTTAAGCTCATGCTTCATTTTCTCTGTAGCGTAGTACGCAAGCTCCATAGGAACCCAGACTCGCTCACCAGTCGCTCGACGTGAACCAATTACCCAGTCTATTTCCCGTCGATAATCAAACCGTGAAATACCTCTCAGGTTTTTGAACTGAGCTGCCGAGTAAGGTACTAAAATGCGAGGATCGAGAAATGGTTCGGTAAGATTGATAGCACTTTCCTTTCGATCACTACGATTCTGCTCAAGTGCATACCGCTCGAAACCCTCCGCCAGGACTTTGAGAAGTGCCTCGCTAGAAGTAGAACCAGTCGCGAACCCAACACTTTTCCTTTTCATCGACGCCGTGAGACAACCAGGAACAGGACGATATGTGGCCACAGCCGACCACATCGGCATAGCGTATCCATCGACTTTAAGATCCAGAAACAACACGTCCTTTATTGGTTTACTGTCTCCAACAAGGATGTGGCGTAACCGCTCTGCTTTTTCCGAAATCTCCTGATCAGGTATTGAGGTCTGCACATCGGTACTGATCTTTCCCATAATGAGTGTTGCTAAAACTGCCTCATCTGGAAATGATAGTCCAAGTTTGTCCGCCAACGCTTCGTCAGCAAACCCACAGCACTCGACAATTCCAATACCCTGCTCAGCGCAAAATAAGTAAGTGTTTTGTGCGGCGTGTCCAGCCTCAAGCAAGGTCAAGCGATATCCAAGGTTCGCGTACTTCATCGTTGAACGTTTGAAATTTGCCGCAATGCATAGGATACATGCCACATTTTCCAAAAGTGTTTTAGCGTTGAAGATTTTGGACAACCATACGCTTGGATTATTACCCGATATCGTGATCAAACTTCTTTCTTCGGGATTCCATCGATGTATGCCCATAGGCACCTGTTGTTTGTCGTCTGGAATGATCATGTACAGATCAAGCGGATACATTCCGCCACCGGATGCCACGCTCCAGTGTTTATTTTTCCCGATACTGTATGTGGCCTCAAGCATTCCAGATAGTTGTGCTATTGGAATCTGCCCGGATTGAAAAGCTCGTGTGGACTTGCGATCCTGAATTGTATCCAGAACACTACTCTCAATTGGGCTAGGCATTTCAATTGTCTGACCCTCACGCTTCCGTAGCCGTTCAGATTGGAGCATATCCGAAACACCGTCGACACCTAGGTCTCGCGAAAATTTCGCCGGATTGGCCGAATCTTCGTGGAACTTTAGATGAAGATCCCGACTATCGCAAACAATCCCTTGTTGTTCAAAAAGAGACAGGAATTCGCTCACTTCTTCCGGACTGACCATCCGTAGTTTGCGAGTTATATCCGCTAAACTGTTGAATCCGTTGCATAGGCGCAAAATCTTTTGGATAGTAGCGCTTTTACCACTTAGCGTTATTAGCCCTTTACGACCCACAAAACTAAGCGTGTTTTTCTTACTCCGATAGCCGTACAATACAGCCAGAGGGCGGTAATCTTCTTTTATCATAATCATTCTTTCGTATTACTGATTGTCAGTGAACTGTTAGTGAATTGATCAATTCCGCACAAGCGGTTTCAACCGTTAAATCTAATTATGAGACTACAATGTTTATGTGCATCGTGTCAACTCCACCCTCTCCGAAAAAGTGGCAGAACAGACCGCCGAAGTCCGCAAAGCATACGGGCTCGAGAAGCACGCCCGCCGGGAATTGGAGAAGCTAAATGAGACCAAGGATCAATTCATCATGATCACTCAGCACCACTTGCGTACGCCAGTAACTAGCATCCGTTGGCAGTTAGAAGCGATGCTGGGTGGAACATACGGGACATTCAACCCCAAACAAATCCAGGCGCTCACGGATACCAATACCGCCGTAGAGAGACTAACGCGCATCGTCGATGACTTCTTGAACATCACCGCGCTCAAGGTCGGCTCGCAGATCTTGAACATCGAGACTGGTAATCTCCTGCCATTGGTCGAGGATGTGCTCCATGAATTGAAGATAGATATTGAAAAAATGCATCTCAAAGTTGTGTACCCGCATGACGGTGCTAGCTGGCCTGACCTCGAGATCGACGCGGGCAAGATGCGTGAGGTTCTACTCATCATTCTAGAGAACGCGGTTAAATACAATGTGGATGGGGGGACGATAGAGATCAAGACGCGAGTGGTTGATGGCACTTCCGGCCGCACATTCGAGATGATGGTCGAAAACACAGGTATCGGCCTCATCGCCGAAGATCGGGAAAAACTATTCACCAGACACTTCTACCGCAGTAAACGCGCGCAGTCTGCTAACCCCATCGGTATGGGTATCGGACTATCTGTAGCACGCGCTGTCGTCCGTGCGCATCATGGGACACTAGAGATCGAGTCAGATGGTGAAGAAATGGGCGCGAGGGTGAAGGTGGGGATGCCACGGGTATCTTTTTTATAATTATCTTATGATATATAATTAAAGTAAATTCTATTATCAATAACATACTGCTTATGAAAAAAATAGTTATCTGCGCCAGCGCATCATTTGAAGCAGAAATATTGGATTGGAAAGACAGACTAGAGAAAAAAGGTTTTGATGTCATCAAGTATCCTACAAAAATACTAGGTGACCTAAGTCGTGGATATGAAAAGGAATTTTCTCAACATTATGATGCCATTACTAAAACAGATATATTACTGGCACTCAATTTGGACAAGAAAGGCATACCTGGTTATATAGGTGCTGGAGTATTTGCGGAAATGGCGTTTGCTATAGGATTGAACAGAGCCGTCAATAAAAAAATCGAGGTTTGTTATCTAAATACTATTCCGGAGGCTGGTCTACCATATTCTGATGAATTGAGATTGTGGAAAGATCTTGGGTGGATAAAACCTTTTAGGAGTCAATAAAAGCCGACTTGTTAGGTACGGCTATACCAATGTTGATTGTTCTTACTGAAGGAAAAGAGGTGAGGGTCGCAATGAGGGTCGTTAGCTCATCCGTAACCATACTATTTAGCGTCAACCCAATCTTTTGAGAGATCTTTTATATATTTAAACCACTCCTGCTCATTACCAGAATTATCAGCATATTCATCGGCGTTTTCAATGAATCTCTGTATGTGCCCAGACTTAACGCCTCCAGCCTGTTTTGCCTTTTCTAACATTTGTCGGAATTCAACAATAGACAGCGGTATAACTTTAACTTTTCCACCATAATAACTGACTTCAATTCTTCTTGTGGTATAGAAATGCGCTATACTAGCTTCATTAATAACAGGAGCTAAAAATAGCCCAAAGACATTTCTCATATCACCTTTTTCTTTAAGTTGTTTAATAACGTCTCCGACATGTCTCGATACCGGTTCCTGTTCAGCCTCATATTGTCTACGACCGGATGTTAAAGTCACTTCCACAACAAGAACAAAATCCTTGTAATAACATACGATGTCAGGAAAGCCACCAAGTGCCAATCTAACCGGCATACCCTCAATATCTTGCTCAAGATTACCTACAATTTCTCCATCATCCAGCATACTTAGCGCTCGCCACGTATTCCACTCGAAAAATAATGGCTTATCTGGAATATCACTATCTCGAGCAATTAACTGATCAAACACAGACTGAATATCATCATATTCCGAGTAACTCTGTAAAATATCAATCTGCCGTTTCTGTTTTATCTTCAGAATGATCCTTTCGGCATCAGCCAGTATCATCTTGAGCCCTGCAGTATCATTCTCTTTTTCAAGTTTACTAGATATATCTAAAGCAGATTTATCATTCAGTCCTTTCAGGATTTGTACCATCTCATGAATCTGGGTTTTTAGTCCACCAGGATTGTCTGTAAGCAACTTAGGCGTATTCGGATCTTCAAGATACTCAAAAAACTTTTCCTCATCATCAAATGACATAGGCTCGCGAGGAATCGTATTTAAAATATCATCAACAATTTTTACTTTATCCTCAGAAATCCCAAGTTTGTAGACATGCGATGAAATCACGAACAAGTTCGTCATTCTGAAATACCTAATCGCTGCATCAGCGTAATCAATTGTATTTCTTCTTTTTGTTTTAAGATAATCGAGTATATCTGCTTCTACACCTCCAGCTTCTCTTAGATGTAAATGTCCGGATGATATTTCCTCGGCATAGATCTTCTTCATTTTATTTAGATGATACTGGGTCTGAAACTTTTTTCTTTCTACACCTTTCAATAGACTCAATTCTCTACGATAATTGATTACCTCCTTTTTTATTATTTCATACTCATAGTATTTGATGAATGGAACAGCAAATATCGCAATCTCCAATTTACTCAGTCCGTCTAGCTCCCGAATAAGGCGAAGTGTTTCTAGAAATGGTTTTATAAGAAACCGTTCCTTATAAATTTGTTCGCTGTGTTTGGCAGACGGATATTGCCACTTCAAAAGTTGCCTTAAAAATAGGTCATCTAACTGTTTACCTTCAATTAACCTCTTACCAGCTGAAGTTATTATGATAGGTGTCTTACTATCAGCTCTCACGAAACCAAATGTTTTAGGCGCTCTATTAACAATATCTCTGGCAGAAAAAGCCATTTCAGCAGAATATCCTTCACCTTCAAAACCTTCAGTCTTTACTAATTTACTTGCGTATTCTTTTTGAGTGTCCGTATTCCACTTTCTTCCTTCAAACTTTTTCAGCAACGAGATATGACTGACCAATTTTATTGGTGATCGAGGAGAAGTTGGAATAGACCATGTCCGTGTATCCATAAACTTGAAGATTACCAGAATTTGTTCAGAATGTCAGCTGGTAATGCGGAACTTTCCGGCTGTAATAAATCGAGCCCTGTATGTAAATAATGGTCTACTCTTTTCTTCGTTATACTCACAGCTTCATCGGAAAGGTCACAACCTAAAAATTTACAGCCTTTTTTAATCGCCGCAATGGCTGAACTACCGCTCCCTATAAATGGATCGACAACTAAAAAGTCTTGGCTCGCACTTCCGTTGATCATAGCCTCAAATAATTCAACTGGTTTTTGTGTGGGATACGCCGCATTATGAATACGCTTAAATCTCCATACATCAGGAGTCCTCCTATTGTTCAACTTCCTCTTGCCTTTACTTGCAAAAATAATCATCTCGTGTCTCCGTCTGAAATAATGTCCCATGCCAATGTTTACCTTATCCCAAACAATAATATTCTTAACATCAAAGAATTCCCGCATCAAATGACCTAATGTGAGCAACGAAAAATTATCAAACATGATGAAGATGTGGCCTCCATCTTTAAGAACTCTTTTACATTCAGCAAGGAAAATCCTAAAATTTTCTGGATCATCTCGAAATTCCTCAAACCATTTTGAATTACCTTCTTTTCCATAATCTCCAACAATCCTCCCGTGACCTAGTTTCAGTTTCTCATTCATCCCAGAATACGCTGGGTCTGTTACAATCAGGTCCACAGTATTGTCTTTAATATCTTTAAGAAACTTGACGCAGTCTTTCTTCACTATATTTATTTCACGCTTAATATCCAGCAGTTGTAGATTCTGTTGTGTCGACAAGCTAGCAATCTTTGGTAATGTGGAAGTAAGTGTTTTCATTTTTAATTCAACCCTCTATTAGCTCAATTATAGTATTTATTTTATAAAGATACTAGGCATCGATCGAAAACATGAATTTTGAGTAGGAATGGACGCACACTGGGCAAAATGTGCCTTTTCTGACCAGTACAAGTTGTATACTGGTCAGAAAACGGAAAGTCAATATGCCGAAACAGCACCCATTTTGAATGGAGTTTCTTGGATATATCACGAAATATTAGAGATCGAGTCAGATGATGAAGGAAAGGGCGCGAGGGTGAGGGTAAAGATGCCATTATAGCAAAAGAACCCTGGAAATGTGCTTTTTGCAATCTGGTATGCTAACCTATAATTACAAATGCCTTCGGGCTCGCCTTCTTCGGAAGGAGATAAAGCAAATAGGAAAGCCGTCAGAATAAGTTTTTGGCGGCTTTTTTATGATAGAATCATCTTATGAATAAGAAGCTACTAAGAATATTCAATGATGATCAAAAAGACCGACGTAACCCGATGATACGGAATGATGCGTCTTTGCTTACAAAAAATGATAGAGAGAGGAGGAGGGTTGTTCAAGGTCTCATTCGTACAGGTAAGCTCGTATCAGCAAAAGACTACTATCATGCGGCAATGATAGTTCAACATGGCGGAAGCATTCTAGACTCGGTCAAAGCTGTCAGATTCTCTAAGATCAGTCATGAGCTCGGATATAAGAAAGCTCTGGCATTCTATGCAACATGTTTAGACAGGCTGCTTCTCAAGAGGGGTAAAAAACAAAAATTCGGCACCCAATCTTGGAAAAAAGATGCCAGCAGCAAATGGGTATTATCGCCCATTGATTCAAGGACTACTGATAAAGAAAGACAACAGTTTGATATAGCGCCATTAAAAGAATTAGAAGATCGCATCAAAAAACGTAATCGTGAATCTGGGAATAAAAAGATCTAGTGCATCATACCCCGGTTTTCACTGTCAATTATGTTCCCTAGCCTGAACAGCACTATTAGCAATCATTCACTTCAGCGAATATTTCCTGAGAAACTCATTAAACTTCTCATATGTTGGTTCAATACCGTAGATCTTTATAAATAACTCTGTAAATTCTTTTTGTGAGGTAATAGATTTAAGTCCCTTAATAAGATCTAGTAACTTCTGTTTTCCAAATTCCTTGACCAATAAATATACTGCGAAACCAGATTCGGCATAAACTCCACTACCGCCGTCTTCCTGGAAATTGAGAAATTCTTTGAAACATTCTACCGGACGCTTCTCCCTATTTTGTCCGGACGTAAATATGGCAACTCCCTCACAAAGCCAAATGGGTTTCATATTTCCACCACAAAGAATCCGATAAAAAGCATGGCTTATCTCATGCTTCAATAATGAATGATATGTCTCTGGCGAATATTTGTGGTTGCTCTCCGAGCCAAAATTATTACGATCGAGTATGAATACTTTATTCCCTTCTGACCATCCAACTACCCATGGTTCAGTTTTTTCTCTTTTTAACAGGTCGATTGATTTTCGATCTTTCACCACTATAGGTACAGGTAAATGATGAACCCAATTTATCTCATAAAATATATTGAGGCCATCGATTGATTCTTTACAGATCTTATCGATAAATTCGTCTTCGAATGATTCGATTTTTAACGGCATATTGTAACAACTATAGCATAAAATATCTTTGGCACGAGCAGTAATTAGAACACATTATAGGATATTAAACATTTCTCATACCATTGCATATAACATCAATATAGACTCATAAAACATCTTGACCGTGACTTCTACATCTCCTTCAGCACCAACACGTAAAGGCTCTCCAATATTGACAACAAGGTCTTTACGAATAAAATGTCTATCACCAAGACGTAGTGAGACTGGTATAACTGGAGTATTAGTCTCTATTGCAAGAACTGCCGCACCTGATCTGAATGGAGCGATCACATGATCTGTAACAATTTTTCCTTCAGGGTAGATGACTATATTCCCCTTTTTACTGATGATCTTCTTTGCCATCTCCAAATTCTTTTGAAGACCTTGTCCTGGAACAACGACGAACACTCCAAAAATACTATAAATAAATGGTACCACTCCTATCTCAGAAAGAAAATTGAGCCATTTCCAACTGAACTTTTCGACTGCCATGAATCTAAGTGGTAGGTGTGGAGTAGAAAAACCTAGAATTAAACGGAATAGAAAACTATCAACAAAACTGAAATGATTCACTATTATAATGAATGGACTATTCACTTTATTGAAATTTTCTCTACCATTTATACGTAGACGGTAAAATAAGTGAAAATAGACAAAAGCTATTGGCCATGTCAGAAACTGGGATATTCTTAGGAATGTCATGACCCATGGATTCTACCACAGCTTACGTGATGGTACGAGGCATCAAAAAAACCGCAGAATCCCCGATGGACGCTGCGGCTAGTGTAGACTGATGAATCAAGCCATTATCACTTGCTTCTGAACAAGGCGCTGGTAATATTCATTTGCCCGAAGGAGCTCCTCATGAGTCCCTTCACCAACGACCTTGCCTTCATCAAAGACAAAGATCTTGTCGGCATCCTTAACAGTAGCCAGACGATGCGCAATGATGATCGCCGTCTTTCCTGCTGAGGCTTCGATGATACTTTCACGGATCCCCGACTCATTTTCCATATCGAGACTCGAGGTCGCTTCATCGAAGATGAGGATCTGTGGATTCTTTATGAGCGCCCGCATTATCCCAACCCTCTGCCGCTGGCCCCCAGAGAGCTTGATACCTCGCTCTCCGATCAAGGTTTCCCAACCTTTTTCCAGCTTCTCCTTGAACTCAGAAACGCGCGCCAACTTGGCGGCTACCTCGAGTTCAGTGTCCGTAACATTGAGAGCACTTCCATTCATACCGAATGTTACGTTGTAACGTATCGTACCATCAAATAGGGCCACGTCCTGGGGTACTAGGCCGATCCTACGACGGAGATCTTGATAATCAAGAATTCTAACATCGACACCGTCGATGAGCACATGGCCAGACTGTGGATCGAATGCTCGCAATATGAGACCTACTAGGGTTGATTTTCCTGCTCCAGATCTACCGACAAACGCATAGCGTTTACCTTCTTCTAGAACAAATGAAACATCCATGAGAGCTGAAATCTCAGACACGTTGCCTACAACATTCTCGACTGATTTTACCTGTTCTGTGCCATCATTTTCCAGGTCATCCATGGTTGCCCTAGAACGATAGGTAAAACTGACGTGGCGAAATTCGATGCGCCCACGTAAGTGTTCTATCGGCACAGGATTTTTCGGCATCAATATGTCTGGCTCATAATCAAGAAACTTGAAATACTTGCTAATGGGCGCCATGTTCTTTGCCATGTTACGCTGCATGTTACTGATATTCCATAACATTCCTAGAGATGTACCGATCCACATAAACAATGCAACGAAAGTCCCCGAGGAAATCCTACCTTGATAAGCCAAGTATGCACTGATAGCGATACATACAACTTGCGAAAGTTGAGTAAACCACAAACCACCGAAGAACCATGCAACATAAGAAAGCCAAACTGGCTTACCTTGCACTCCTTGTAGTACGTTCCCGTCATCACATTCTATTTTCACTCTTTCTTCTTGTGCATTGACGTAAACAACGTCTGCATTCTGTATCACCTCGCCATGCTTCTTTGATACAGTATTTGCCAATGTATCGAGTCCACATAGTTTAGTAACAAAAAATTTGTTAAATCTATATGAATACCAGATGAAGATAATTATCGTTACACTGACACTCAGACCGACGACTGGAACTTTTACGATCATGAATGCGAGCGGCAATGTTATCATGAAGATGAGCGGCAATAACTCGTAAATTACTGAATTTACCGTACCCGAGATCGCCGCCTCACCCTTCCTCACAACACTACTTTTGATCAACGAGTGCCCGAGGTGGTGCTGTCCCATGGAGACGTTAAAAAACTTCTCCATAGATATCTGCGAAAGGTGCCGAGGGAAATCGTAACTGAGATATCGAATCTCGTAAAAGTCACGAAAATATCCGACTCCTGTCCGTGCAGTGATCAATATAGACCAAACCAGGATAGACCAAATCAAGGTCGTGTATTGTTTTTCTACCACAGCTGTAACCATGAGTCCCATTATGAGTGGAAATATAGAGTTTACAGCCTGATGTGCCAGAACTATACCGAGAGATCCTACCAAATGTCGATGAAATGGAGCACAAATACCCCAAATACGTTTCGCTGTACCTATTTTATTCATATTTCAATGTACCTACCAATGTTATTGTTTTCTAACTTTATGTGCAAGATCGCACAAAAACCTAATAAGATTATACCATATTTCTGTACGTTATGCAATTTCTGTTATCTAGTATGACACCTTGCCTCTCCACCAAACCCATGCTACTATTTATAACGTATGAATAATCATTTCATGTACAACTCAAACCTAACCAAGAACGCAGAATACGCTGTGTGCGTATTTTCGGATCTCGACCGAGGTAATGTTGTTTCATGAGTATTCTCTCCTAATTCTCTATAAACAAACATCTCGGCCGGGACGCTGAGATTTTTTTTAGTTTCCCGTGAATCAATAGTTCATTGACAAATATATAAAAACGAAAGAAAACAATTATGCCAAAATTATACGAAAAAAATATTCGTCTCTATTATCTGTACGCCATGCTACGAGAACCAATACTATGGGGACCAATATTGATAACATACATTCAGAGCGTGTCATTCATGTCTCTGGCAGAGATATATTACATGGAAGCATCTTGTGTCATCATCGCTTCCTTTCTACAGATACCGACTGGACACTTCGCTGATCGTTTTGGAAGAAAAAATTCAATGATAGTTGGACTGGCATTCATAATGACAGAAGTGGTTATGTTCACACTAGCTAGTTCAAAGATTGAAATATGGATATCCAATACATGCTGGGCTATCGGCTATTCGTTCATGTCTGGCGCTGATTCCGCACTACTTTACGACAGTTTGCGTGCAATAAAGCGGCAAAATGAATACCGAAAGATAGAAGGCAAGATTATGTGTCTCAGATACTTTGTAGTTGCAATAGCAGTCATATCATCAGGCTATCTAGCTGCGATATATATTCGACTTCCTTGCATTATAGACACAGTTATCATTATGACTGGATTTCTCATGGTATTCGCATTCAAAGAAGCGCCACATGAATACGAGTCGAATGATCAAGCAGGTATGTTTGTTACAAAAACTAATATGCTGACAGCTATTAAAAGTTGCTGGACTAACAAGAAAATTGTTTGGATCATTGCGCTAGCCACGATAGTAAGCGTCACTTCAAAGTTATGGTTTTTTACCTATAATCCATACTTCAAGGAAGTAGGTATCAAACTCATATACTATGGTTACATATTCATGGTATTAAATGTGATAGCTGCAATATCTAGCTACTACGCACACACTATATCAAGTAAGCTATCGTCTATAGCAAGTATTACATTGTCACTCTCATGCATAGTTTTTCCAATATTAGTAATGGGGATAGTCGTGGAACCCTGGGCAGTCATCATGGTATTACCACAAAATTTTGTTAGGGGCTTCACTACCCCTTTCATCAATTCACTTCTTCATGAAAATATCAATTCAAAACAACGAGCTACGATGATATCAGTAAAATCATCTACATATCAGTTTGCTGAGGTCATATGCATGTATATGTTTGGTATATTGACTAGTGTAATTTCACTCGGCTATGCACTCACGTGTTTGGGCATAGTATCTGGAATAATATCGATAGTTCTTTTAGTGTCTTACAGAAAATACTTCCACAGATGACAAACCTACGACATACGTAGTATAGAAATCTGTAGACTTACCTCTGTACACACAGAGACACCCATCAGAAATCTTGGGTGTTTTTTATTTTAATATTCCAGCTCTTGAATATCTTTGGAGCCAAAGCCCGGGATCGAACCGGGGACCCTCGCTTTACGAAAGCGATGCTCTACCAACTGAGCTACTTTGGCATACTACTTTTTTCCCTCTTCTCTATCTCTTTCAACACAGCATCGATCTTAACATGGAACTCCTCTATCGTACCATCATTCTGTACCTGGAAATCTGCAAGCCTCATACATTCCCCTATATTCTGTTTATTTGGATCCGTGGCTTCCATCTCTCTAGAATCATGCAATTGGAATTCATCGAATGATACATTATCAAAAGATGTATTCCTCTTCACAACTCTTCTATACCTCTCATTCTGATCAGCATTAACTGATAAAAGGTAGAAAGACTTTTGCTTTTTCAAGAAATCGATTTCTCCAGGAGTTCTCACTGATTCTAGTACACTATTACCACCAGCTTCTGCAGCCATATTGTATAGACTTTCAAGAATATAGCTTGGTGAATGAATCTTACGAAGTTCATTTGCAACAGTGACATTCGAATCTCTAACTTCTGGTAGGCCACGCTTTCTAACCTCTTCAAGAATGAAACTTCTTGCAGAATAATGCACGAAACCTTTCTTTTCTAAATATGATACAGCAACACCTTTTCCTGCACCCAAAGTCCCTGTTATTCCGATAATTATCATGGTGTCTAGTATACGATAATATCAATTCAGAATCCACATGGAGTCTTTGCTTTGAGCCGACGTCCGGGATTGAACCGGAGACCTCGCCATTACCAATGGCGTGCTCTACCAACTGAGCTACATCGGCACTACTTCGCTCTCGCTTAGCTCGAGCTTCGAAGTGCAGGCACAACTGCACAAGATACTCGAGCTTCGAAGTGCTTGCACTGCGAAGCTTTAGCGAAGCAGTGCTTTGTAAGAATAAACTATTTAACGAATATTTTCAATCATTCGTAGTTCTCTTGCGTGGATTAGTGGAGAATGCCTGAACTGGGATACGGAAGCATATGGGTAGTTTGGAAAAAATTTCTAATCTAATTTCATATTATAGATTGAATCATTAACAGCTTGTTCTTGACCATATAACTCTTTTCTCGCAAATCTATAAAGGAGATACTGTGAGGATATGTTTGCCATATCAGTAATCTGTCTGTTTGCCTCATCACCATAAACTCTCAATACACCACCAAGTAATTGACCAGAATTACCAAGCATAGAAATACCACTAGTAATACCTTGTATTGCAATACTAGTTACACCTTTTACTGTATCAGCACCTAGATTTGCAATGAGTGACTTTTTAAAAGTCTCTGTTTTACTTATGTTATTTAATTTGTTCATCTCATCAACTAAATTTCTAAAAGAGTAGCTACTTCCAAAAGTGTCCAAAAACACAAACCATGTATATCTTAGTCTTATTTTTAGGAAGTATGCGTAAATACATAATGCAATAACAAATAACAATGGTATAGAAATAAGTACCCATAGTAACGATTCATATTTATAAGCGTACTGACTCATGATCCATGTGCACAATATCAAACCCAAAACAGTTGCTGTGATTGGTAAGAAGTAATACTTCCAAAATATATTCAACCTAAACCATAGAGCTGGCCAAAATAATTTAACCGATATTTTCCAACTATCTTTTGGATCCAACTCCCTACGATCAAAATATGAGTCTACCCAAATCTGTTTTTCAATATTAAAGATAAACCGAATAATAATGCCGTATACACCAGCTAATAACACATAAGTGAACAGTACTATAACAGAAACTATTAAATGACTATTGATTAGCGACCTAATATCATAGAAAAAATTTACAATATATCCAACAACTCCCAATAAAATATACGGCCAGACTATTAAGGTTATTCTTTTGAGAAGTTGAGATTTTCTCTTACTAAGCTGCTTACCTATCTCCTGTAACATATTTGTATATGTTGGTATTATATTATTTATTTAAATAAGTTATGGCTAATTGTACTGTTGTAGCAAATATACCCCAGATAAGATATGGAATGTTAACATAAACGACCCAGTGTAGCTCAGGTACATTGTGCCAAACTGCGTAGAGTGCCCAGACGAGCGTCCCAACAACGAGTAAAATGTCTATTGATGCAAGAAAATTATTCACCAAACGGAATTGTATTGGTGGGAAAGCAAAGTTAAAAAGTAGATTAAGTACGAATGGTAATGCCACTATCCACGGAATCTGTTTCGTAAATGCTTTATAAAACACAGTCCCAAACGAAAATGCAATTATTGCATAAAGCACTGTCCATACTGGCCCAAATAGCCAGCTAGGCGGAGCCCAAGTAGGTTTAATTAATTGTGAATACAGGTTGTATGTGTTCATATCTATATTATAGCAGTTTTTACGTCCAGTAGGTCAGAAAAAAGAAGCCTTGTAAATTGAGGCTAAAAATTTTGCGTGCGCGCCCGACCCTCCTACGCTCCGCTTCGCTCTTCGCGGGCGCAAAAAATGAGCTAGATGCTCATTTTTTTGTGCGCGAAACAGTGATAAAAGTAAGAACTGCTTTGAAAAACCAAAAGGGGTACATTCACATCCCTGATTTGAAATCGTATATGAAAACTGATGTAAAAACAATCACCTAAAAGAACTGCCCACTATTTAATTTGCCCTAATAGATCTTTTCTTTATGCACACCCCCTATACTAGATATTATCTTTTACATGCGATATGATACAAATGTTCCCTAAATGGGGCTTTTAAGACCTAGGAAACTAGGCAGGATACGGTGAAGGCCAAAGCAAGCCGGCCGTATCCTAGAGAGAAAACCGCATAAACAGCGGTTTTCTGCTTTATAAGCCATGCACCTTCCTGATTGCTTCCTTGATTCTGATCAAGAAAATATGTCCCACATTCGGGGCATGCCGTAATCCAGAATTCTTATCACGAACCAGATTTAACCTATCCAAAGAGACGACATTTATCATGTCACATTTGACCCACGATTTCTTGCCAGACAAATGAAGCAAACAAAATTTCGAATCCATTTCTATGTGATATTCAAGAATTGTTGTCGGCTCAGTAGTACTTATCGGAACTACTGTGAGGAGTTTCGAATTATGTTTGTGTTTTGAAACTACAATGACAGGTCTCTTTTTCACCATCTCAGGAGCAACAAATCCCTTGTAATCACAATATACCACTGACCCAGTTTTGGGTTGAAAATTTAGCATTTATAAAAAATCCCACCAGATATTCCAATGAGATAATCCCATCATAGCACTTAAACTCCCACAGTAAAATACAATCACCCAAGAAGCACCGCCCACGCCGTCCATATCTTCATAAAAAATCTATAACGACTCCTCCCGACGCACGGAATCAGGCTTTTTCTAAAATCATTTGGACTCGTTGTAATTCACTGGGCTTACTTCCGATCTCCATAAGAAGCTGTTTGGCAGATATAATCTCCTTTGTCATTCCTGTTTCAGCACAAAGCTCCAGAAAACGCCAAAACCTCTTGGTAAACTCACCTTTCCAGAGGATTCTAGGTATACTTTCCATGAAATTCATTACCTTTATCTGTCGACTTATATGATACAAATGCCTGCCATGAGCACTATTCCTGTTGAGAGTGGAGCTCTCATACCTTAGAGCTAAACAAATTATTCTAACTTCTAAAAATATCAAATTTCATAGAATTACTCCTTCCATTTTGACCATCAATGTATATTTCATACGTGCCCCAAAGTAATTTCTGATAGCTTGGACAAGGTTTTCCAGATCCTCCCATATATTCGGTACATACGTCCATCGATTTAGGTATAACCGCTTGAATCTCGGTGTCAGATAGCGGTAGGCCTCCCCACAATATAGCGTTAACATTGTTACCAATTATTCTTACAAGTGTGTCGTGACCGGAAAAGCCTTTGCCTGTTATTTTTATAGTCTGACCCCATGACGCACCTGACGGGATAATAGAATCTATAAATACTTTTTGGGGTATAAGCCTAAATGACAAAGCCATATCCTCAAAATACTTATACCCAGATGGCTGAAAATTCATTTGAAATATAATATTATCTCTTATCACATATATACTACTGAAGGATGTCCACCCACCTATTTCACTATTGATGTTCCCCGACACCTTTACTCCCAAATATTCGCCTAGTCTCACATCTCTATAAGTAAGTGAATCATACAAACGAATATTCTTACCATAAGAATACCTAGCAAAAGCCTCTGCATTTGAAAAGACTTTTCCCGTAACATCATAAGGTCGCTTTATTACAGAAATACCAAAGCACGGCCCACAATCTTTTGGTAGATACTGTCCTTCTGTTATCTGCGCCACGACTACACTTCCTGCACCCTGATCGATATATTTTGTACCAGAATCATGTAACGTGTAGCGTTCAGGGTACTTAAATGAGTAACCGATATCATCATTCGTGTACGTTTTCCAGAGAGTTTCTGAGCCACTCGTAATAACAGACGATGATGCAGATTTATTATCTCTCTGCACTACTGGAAAGATCTGTTTGTCCTGCCCAGGTAGTTTTTGATAATACCAAGGAGTGATACCACAATAAAATTGTTTTACCTCTCCAGTAAAATAATTCTTAGCTTGTATATTTGGACCGACAGTACATAAATTCTGATATCCATGAGCTATATAATAACAAACTAACACCACAATGATCACAATCAATAACCTCAAGCTCGTCAATATCTTCTCACCCATTTTTGCATGTTTGAATTTCTGGACAGGCCCTAAATTGAAATAAAAGACCAATAAAGTGAGTGCCACGGCTACCAGATAAAGAACAATCGACGACATATTGAAATACAAGATTGCACTTACAATTATTACTCCAAAATATAATAATATTTTCATATTATTTAATTATAGATAAACCATTGGTCGCAAAGCTCCATTCCTTCGGAAACTTTGCGTTGATTTGCTTAACCTTCTCAATGGTCAAAGAACTCGTGACCTCACCTTTCTTCGGTATTATGATATATGCAATTTTGAAATCCCGTTGAGTCTTTGGGTACGCTGGGATTCTAGGTCCCGCAATGTTGATAATATCTTGCACGGTTATCATTTTCTTTGTACCGATCATCGTTTGTGCGAGTTGAGTTGACTCAGTCTGCCACAGCGTAAGAGGTGTAACCTTAGTTGAGGGAATAAATCCCATGAGATATAACTCCATTGAATTAAATTTCCGATACGACGTCAGTGGCATCGGTGTAAAATTATCAAGTGAAAATGTCCCGTCACCATTATCGATAAATGGATTACCACGGTTCGGACTAAAATAAATAAACCCATCTTTCCTGGTTGCCGTATCAATAAATTGGCTCCAATGTGCGCCGGTACCATCACCTATTTTCAAATTCGTATCCACAATGTACATCAACCATTGATGACTTACCTCGTGTAATAAATCGCCTAATTCACCAAGCGCATAATTATTTAGACTCCCAAAAGTAACAATGGACAATAATTTCTTCGTACCACAGTAATTCGATTCATCATCGATGGCCCGTCCGATTCCCTTGACGGAATTTCTCACTGAAAAGTTGGAGTCAAATCCTGAGTCGATCGTAGTCAAAACAACCAAGAAATCAAATTTGTCAGGATAATACTGATAGAATGCTTTACACGCTGGGACTAATAAAACTGCTTCCACTGGCTGCTGCGTCGGATCACCTTTTCCACTTGATGGGTCAAATACTGGTATGGTCAGAGACCCGTCATTTGGCGCCAAAAATACTTTATCTTTGACTAACTCGGTAAATACTGACTTCCGAGAACCTTTTATCGATTCTCTTATATTACTAACAGCCGCAGTATCTGTTGTCGATCCGACAAAATTAAAACCAATCGTAAATAGCAAAACTACTATTAATATTAAGGACAAACCCGATATAATTATTATCTTTTTCATGTTCTAATAATACCACCAGTTCGAGTGCACTACTAACGTAAACTTCCTACAGCTTACCTCTATTAACTCCAAACCTCTGCGCGGAATAGTGGAGGATGTTTGGAACTGGGGTTAGAAGGATTATAGATGATTTAAGAATAGAAATACCAGTGTTTGTTTACACACTATCTTAAACACTATATCTTTCATGAAGTTGCGGTGAATTTTAGCAACAGTATTTGTTGTTCACGTGATCAGCCGAGACCAATCATTAGAAGCAGAAGCAAGGGACCAATAATAAGTATTACTAGGAAAATAACAACTAAAATAATCACTACAGATTTATTACTCAATCCTGCCTCCTTCCCTACTACTGTATGATCGGCAGCATCCACGCCTGAAATAATCGGTAAATCTTTCTTTATTGATTTCAGGATTATTAGTGGAATTCCATAAAGAATTAGTAAGACCAGCAAACAAACACCAATTGAGCCAAAACTTTTAGCACCGGAAAAATTGACCATGATTATGCTTACTATAAAAACTCCTAATGGCAGAGAAATAAGAATACTAAAAACAAGCCACGACCAAGCGAATCCGCGAATAATTTTATTTACTTTATGAGTCATATATCCTTAATAGAGGAAATAATGGCATCTACTAGCTCAATCTGACTATATCCCATGCTAGTAATCTCACTCGATGGAGATGGAGACAAATTCACAGTGATCGCCTCGCAAGGTACTATTTTCTGAAGATAAATTAACTCATCACTAGACCCATATATAGTTGTCTGTAAGTTCTTAGTGAAAGAAAAAACATGGTCACCCATTTTTTTCTCTTTAAGAGAAGCTCCAGAAACACCACCATATATACCCCCCGAAGTATTAGCCCCACATTTCTGCGGACTATTCGCTACAGACATATTGATAAAGGGAAAATGTTTGTCGTCCGGTTGACCTGAACTTGTTTTCGGTCCTTGTATCGCTACAAAAATAAAGTCAGTATCGCCTTCTAGCTCCTCTACGGTCATATAGGTCGGATATTGTAAGGATAACTTAAAGGCCTTATTTGTATATGTTTTCCAACCACTTGTATTCACTTTTTTGCCTACTGAAATCGGATCTACGTTTTGTTTATTCGTCGGTGAATTTTCACTCTTTTGTACAACCGATGCGTTTTTAGCAAAATAATACACACCTCCCCCAATGATTACTATTGCAACAATAACTAATAATTGCACCACAAACCCCTTTTGATAGTTTTTCATACCCGAAATTATACCACAGTTCGAGTGCACTACTAACGTAAACTTCCTACAGCTTACCTCTATTAACTCCAAACTTATGCGCGGACTAGTGGAGGACGTTGGAACTGAGGTGAGGAATAATATGGGTGGATTAGGAATGAGAATACCAATTTTTAGTTACCCCGCGGTATAGTACCCTATTGTTTTATCATACCCTCAGTACTCTGTTTAACCACTTCTGACTTCGCGACATTTGCCCGAGCAACATCATCCTAATAAAAGTTTATTGAACTCCCCGTATGTTGGCTCAAAACCGAACGATTCCTTGAACGACTGACTAAACTTGTCTTCTGCCTTGAACGTAGAAGATGCCTTGATTAAATCCAATACTTTTTGTTTATCATACTTCTCGACTCAGCCTCGATAAGCTCCGCTTCGCTCGAGTTCCGTGCGATATATTCAGCCTTTTCGAGTCCCTCTCAGAGCTTCGCTCTTCGCGGGCGCAAAAAATGAGCTAGATGCTCATTTTCTTGTGCGCGCCCGATGGGACTCGAACCCACGACCTCTCCCGTGACAGGGGAGCGTTCTAGCCAGCTAAACTACGGGCGCATTTTCAGATACCTATCAAAGATCATTTTCTCCCCTTCTGGGAATAGATCCTTGCCAAATACCAGATAAGGATGATTATACATGAAATCGGATAATTTCATAGAGCAGAACCCTATATGCCAAGCTGTATATCACCATTTACCGTGGATATCTAACTATTCCTACCTAACTAGAGACCTATCTGTGCCGACGCCTGGACTCGAACCAGGGACCTAACGCTTATGAAGCGTTCGCTCTAACCACCTGAGCTACGCCGGCTTTTATTATCTCGATCATTTTCAATACTCGATATTTTAGCAAGGTACTTCGTCTAACAGTCAATCTCAACATACCGCAGTGTTTGTCGTGATTGTCATATACCTTTTTTTGCACTGATTTGGCAAATGAAGTCTTCGCGAAACTATCTGGCGATAAGTCTAGCAGAGACGACCAAAATTTCAAAACGTCATTAATCCTGTATCGGTGAATCTCATTGATGAAAATCTGCACAGATATGTCTTCTTTTGGAACACCTATGGCATTGACCATCCACTCATACATAGACCTGATCATTGAAGGATCTGAATTTACAAAGACAAAACCTGTTGTTGTCATAGCCTTACTACCCTCAGCCCAGTATAGGGCTACCCCCATCACCAATCGGTCTCTTTTCGACATAGAGCCCATAATACTTTTAGCCCATACCGCTGCCCCTTCTAGTGCCGAGACTCTCTTTTCCCTATTCACCTGAGCACCCTTCAATCGCCCTGCGTGTCCATCACGTATCATTTTTTCTCTCAAATTATTCCTTTGTAATGGTGTCAACTCAACATCACGACACCATAGTGAAGACGTACTTTTTGATATTCCAACGAGACGAGAAATCTCAAGAATACTCTTCCCTGATTTACGTAATGCGTGCGCCCTTGGTTTTAATTCGAACCTAGACATGTATACAAGTCAGACTATAGCATGGTTCGACTATATTTTCAAATACTTGTATTCCCCCATGAGATGTGTCAGAATAGACCCATTAGCGAGAAATCGCGGGGTAGGGTAACAGTAACCCGTCAGGCTCATAACCTGAAAATTGTCGGTGCGATTCCGGCCCCCGCAACAAGTTTGGACGGGCGAGTGAGAAATGTCTCATTTAGCTTGAATACAATCGACAGAACAGCGGTTCCATAAGTACCGGGATTCTAAAGTACATTATCTCGCATCAACTCCCCACGTATTTTTACATCTTGCACAGAACCAAGTCGGACTATCTTCGTCTACACAACATCCGCCAGCAATATATGTCTTCGGAAATAAATACTCCCAAAATGAACGCTTGCGCATTAGACCGTAAACAATAGGTTTGATTTTGTTCGATTTGCAATTAGGACACTTAGTTGGCTTATTCATATTAGTTTGCGCATGATTACTCTTTTGCCACCAGAACCTTCCTCGGTTTATTAGAGCTCGCTGGTCCAATAACCCCCTCTCGTTCGAGCTTTGCCATCATTAGTACTGCCCGAGAATACCCTATACCAATTTTGTCGTGAATAAATGAGGATGAGACCTGACCTGAAGAAATTACTAGCTTTCGAACTTTCTCATATATTTCATTATCATCTTGATCTGCAGTATCCTGACCCATTACCTTCCTCGGTTCACTTCCATTTGCAGGACCGATAACTCCCCTATCTTCCAGAAGATCCATTAATTTAGCCGCCCTAGAATAGCCTATACCGAGTCCGCGTTGAATGAATGACGTGGATGCCTTTCCTCGCGAAACCACAAACTCCTTAGCAGGTTCATACATATCATCATTATCCTCCAAAGACTCCCTATTCAAAGCGTCGAATACGGCAGATGCGCCAGCTGTTGGTGATCCAAAATTGATACTATCAGTAATTTCATCCTTATATTGATCGTATACTGTTTTCGCTATGGATTGCGCCTCCTCGTATGTGAACATATTGACCTGCCCGCGAACAATATATTTTTTACCATCACGGAATAACATATCTCCAGGGTCATGTAGTTGACAGGCATCAGTGGTTCCCATAACAAGCCTCGAGTCTGCGGTCGCAGACATCTGCAGAGCGATGCGAGCACCCATGGCACTCTGCAATTCTTTGCCAAATATCTTCTGACCAACTCTTGTCGATGTAAAGATGAAATATACTCCCACAGAATGACCGAGTTCGATAACTTGCAATATTGTAGATATCGTTTCCTTTGGATATGTTTGCAGCAAGTTTGAAAGGTCGTCTATAACGATGACCATATTGGGCATTGTCTCTGGCAATGTTGATGTACTAAAATGATCTTCTTCGTCAGACTTTACACGTTTATTAAACTTTTCGATAGCATGGCCTAGTACATCTCTATGATATGCATTGATATCTTTGCAGTTATTGTTCTTCAATGTATCAAGCCTTCGTCCTATCTCCTTAGCAGACCACTTCAGTACCAGTACTGCCTTCTTGGGGTCAATGATCGTAGGTGTGAGGAGATGAGGGACACTAGTATAAACACTGAGTTCTATACGCTTAGGATCTATCAATATCAATTTTAATTCATTTGGGTTATTATTGGCGATCAGCGTGCTTATTATGTTGTGCAATATCGTAGACTTGCCTGATCCAGACATCCCGGCAATAAATAAATTTTTAAGCACACCAATGTCGATCACGAGGTCATGACCATATTCATCTTTGGCGATGTTTACTTTTAGGTTGGTTTTCATGGGCTAATTATATGCCGATTCTAGAAAAATGCTAATCAGACTTTAAACTATACTGAGGAAATAACTTGCCACCAGTGGTACACCTATCGCTATAATTAAAAATATATAGATATTTTCAGAGAATTTGTTGTACTGAAACACTTCATGATTGACTGATAAGTCATAGCTATATTTCAAACAAACAAACAGAATAGAGAAAAACCAAATAATGGCAAAAGCGTACCATATGATTGAATTGCCCGATACTAATGAATTAAACCCCGAATGAAGTACGACGGAAGTAACAAAATAGACGGGAACCAAAATTAGAAATATTCTAGACCGCTTCGAAGAATAATACTGTGAGATAGCCAGGCTAATAAGCCCTGTTGTTAATATGTGTAAATTCGTTGCGCCCATGAATCGATTAATCAACAGAATACCCATGGAAGTCAACGACTCCGATAATGGTTGAAGTGCAAAAATAGCATTCTCAAAAAATGCAAAACCTAGAGCTATCAATATTCCATAAACAATTATGTTCTTCTTATCTATTCTAAATAAGTAAATAAAAACTAATAACATTATTAGTTTCAGAGATTCTTCAAACAGTGCCTGGTATATGATTTTATTGTGGACCAAATATTCTAGATAAATACTGGCTGGAACGATAATCACACCACTCGCTATCACCACAAGTACCATCCTTCTAGTTTTATCGCTTTCCCGTGTCCAATACCACATGTACGGCAAAATAAGTAAGAAGCTGAAAGCTACTGCTAGATATGTTTGTAAGGGACCGTATGACCAATAATGTGAAAAGATATTTTGTATCATCTAATTATCTTAAAGATTTTCTCCTTAACTAATTCCCTATCTTTTGACTCCTCATTAGTCAATCGCAGTATTGGCAAATTAATAGCCTTAAGTATTTCATCTATCTCGACATCTTTTTCATGTATATCTGGCCTATCATGCACTGATCCGTCCAAATCGATAACCAACAGAGGCATACACGTCTTTTTGTCACATACTACAAAATCAGCTGACTTTTTTTCAATATGACTTCTATATCTTCGATTTTCATAGGATGATCCAGACCGAGTAGCAATAATGTGTGAATAATTTATTTGAGGAAAAACATAATAATCAGCACCAATAATTTCGGTGACAATATTGAAAAAAAGAAACTCTGACGAGGTGTCAAACAGATATTGTTTCTTTTTATAGATGTTAAGATCGTAACTGGGTTGGGCATGAAGAAATGCGTGGACATCAAATTTGTTCTCTGCGTGAGGTTTATTTCTCCTCCGATACCACAGGATGACAACAACTATTACTATGATGACAATCAGTGGTCCCATATTATTTATAAACGGAGGTTAATTCTTCAAAGTTCTTAACTTTATCTTTGTTCCATTCTTCTTGTCTAATATACAAGGCTTTGTAGACCATCTTGGTTTGTCTATCATTTACATCCTCGCACCACTTAAGGAGCCTCTCGAATTTCAGCTTATCATCTTCCTCCTCTCTTCCCTTTGTCTCGATGATATAGACAGTTTTATCGTCTTTCTTAACAAAGAAGTCAGGATAATAGGTAGCGATGAATCCCTCGGCATTTTTATATTCAATGCGGAGTGCGCTTGCCTCTTTATTCTGGAAATTCTTTGAGAATGAGATCACATCATCGCAGTTCTCGATAAAATTGGAGAACTCAAGCTCGAAATCGCTATCGCCGACAATCTTGTTGAAGACAGACTTTTTGGGCAATAAATAGGACTTATTGTTCACAACGAACGGACGAGCCTCGCTTATTTTTATATAATTCTTTATCTCCGTATCTCCTTTATCTTGAACAGTAAGCTCGTTGATAGCCTTCTTGAAAGATTCCTTGATCAGCTTTATGTGTTCGATTTCGGATAGATTTCTAAGCGTATTCAGATCAGACAGTTCGATGGGCTTATCGAACATGTGGTTGCCTATAAATTCTTTTACTTTGCCGAACAAGATGTCATAACATCCGAAAAGCCTTAGATCTCTCATAATCGCTTGAGCGAAAAATCCGACGACGCTTTGATAGTTCGGCTCGATCTCTCCGGTAAGTATGGTCGTATGATGAGTCTTTTCGCCCACAACATCCTTGAAGACTATTTCGCGTTTTTCCTGTTCAGAAAAGACCTTAACCGACACTTTCTTATTGCCAAATTTTGAAACATCCAACTCGACGAGATTCTTGTATTCTCTCTGAATTCGCGGAGACATCACCGGAATCTCGATATCCAGCTTCTCAATATCTTTTTTGGGATTATCCTTATCAACCTCGATTACAGTAGGTGTGATTGGTTCTGAACCAATTCCCATCGGTTTATGCTCCAAGATAACACCTTCCCCATTTATTGACTCAACGAATTCCATAAATGCAGGTGTACCTACAACGCTTACATATTCTTCAATACTATCGTCACCGAAAAACATTCGGCGTAGACCTCTTCCTAGTGTTTGTTCTGGCAATATCTTGGAATCGGCTGCATACGGCCTGAGTCCGACGATAGTAGTAACATTTTTTACGTCCCACCCTTCCTTGAGCATGAGCACGGACACGATAACTTTATAGGGACTCTCCCAGCTATCGATATCGTTTGACTGTTTTCTCAATTTATCCAGCTCTTCTTTATTTTTCCCTGTCACGCTTTCCGAGATCTCACCGCTCTTGTTAGTATGGATAGTCAATACTGCGCCTTTTAAGTCAGCGAAGCTCGTCTGTATATATTCGGCGACCTCGTCGCAATTCTTGGTATCATCAGTCATGATGAACAAGATCGATTTCTTCCCTGTCGGCTCAAAAGTTTTATAAGTCTTTCTCCACTCTTCAATGCCGAGGTTTATATAATCCCTATATTTCTCGCTGAATAAAGCGCTTTGATTCTCCTTCAACTTTCCACGGCTGGCAGCATCAGGAACCACAGGATTCTTTACTATGCGTTGATGTATGGCTTCGACCAAGGGATAATCGGAGATCGTCTGTACGAAAATCGAGCCGTCGTTCTTCTTTGGTGTTGCGGTCAAATCCAACTGCAGTGCCAATCTGTTTCCTTTGAGCTTCAAACGGTTATGAATATCCTCGATAGACTTTACCCATGCAGATTTTTCATCATGTAGATGATGCGCCTCGTCATTGATTACTATCAATTCATCCATATCCCTTACTATCATTCCCAAATCTACAGTCGAATCATTTGTTTTAGTCACTGGCTTTTCGCCAAGGAAATAATCCGATGAATCTTCATCTTCTGCACTTCTTTCATTTATATCGCTTTCAAAGACCCTGTGTATATTGGTCAAAAAGATATTTCCCGTGTCTGAAATGCTCCGGAGATCGTCCTGAAGATGCAATGTCACCTGAAAATCATCTCTCCAGTTCTGTCCCTGATATCCGTTATCAGGTAGAACTGGGTCAGTCATGAATATTTTCAATCCTTCAAAATCGTTCTTTATCCTTTCAAAGACGATGACATTGGGGGTTATGAGAAGAAAATTCTTGGATAGATTGGAATCTTTCTCATAGAGCTTATGGAAATAAGCCCATGCAATAGCGAGACTCATAACTTTTGTCTTGCCGGCGCCTGTGGCCATCTTTATGACGAACCTCAACCATTCTTCAGTGAACATTTGCGCGCTTATAACGCCGGTCGAGTTATAACGGATCATATGATGGTTATCCTTTACTTTCGCCACTTCATATAGCCATACGACTGTTTCTACGGCCTCTCTCTGCGCGAAATAATATCTGAAGTTATAAGTGACGCCTTTTTGATCAGCTAAGATATGATCTTCTTTGAACCACCAGTTCAGCAGCGATTTGGAAGTCGCGCTTGCGCCATCATAGCTCTTATCCCTCCAATCTTTTACTTTCTTGCGCAGATCAGCCACTAGCGGCGGTATCAGCTTATCAAAGCCTTTTTCACGCAAATCCTCGTCAGCAGGAAACCACCGGATGCTCGGGTCCATGATTGCATATGGGTCTTTCGGAAAATTGGGGTGTAGGGCCATATATTTTGATTTCTGTGGATAACTTGCTTTTTAGACTCTTTTCTGCTATTGTGTACGTGATCGCAAGATCACTAATTCTACTGCTTGGGGGCCTCTTTACCGGGGTCCCCTTTGCGTTCTATCTCCTTTTTCCAGCATATAAAATCACGGATCTTCTGAATGTCAAAAACCATCAGTCCTTTGCTAGCTAGAGCCGATAGTTCTCTTGAAACCTTCCTCGCCGTTGCGAACAAAAAGACTTTCTTCCCAGCACTCATAAGTTTCTCAATCGAATCGGCAAAATCACTGTCACCGCTCCACAAGACAAAAGTATCTGCGCTTTTTCGTTCACAATCAAGAAGCATGTTTACTCCTATTTCGACATCGAAATTGCACTTTTTTTCTTCGATGGTGTACTCCCCTTTTTTATTCATATCCTTGAACTTTTCATTGAGATACTCGATAGTGGATATCTCGTATTTTTTCAGGAGAGCCCGACTGACGAATTGATCAAGCAAGACCGTCGAGTCAGGAAGAACACTCGTCGCGTCAATAGAGAACGTAAGGATCTTTACCGGCTTTGTTCGGAGAATATATTTATTATCTTCAGCCTCTTTCTTCTCCTTCTCCGACCTTTCATCGCCGACCAAATAACCATTGTAAAAATTCACAGCCTCGATCGTGTTGAATGAGTCTAGAAACTGTTTAAGTCGCTTCAGATCAATATGCCAACCGAGCTTTACGCTCCATGGTCTGACATTGGCGTAATCAATGTATATCCTGGTCTTTGCAGTAAAAATGCTCTCAAGTTGCGTGATGACTTCTTGTTTATCGATTACAATATCTTTAATTTTTTCTGTTTTTGGTGTAAACATGGCATTATCATACCTTCTGATAGCGATAACTATATCTGATGTGATCGTTCAGAAATTGTCCATGAGAGGATGCGTTCAAAAACTGTTGATATAGGTACTCGGGTACATTGAAATACTGATATACATCTCCAGAAGTAAACTCCACTTCCAAAGTGGCCGTTTGAGCTTCATAGCCTATAGATGTGATATTTGTTGAATTTACGGAAGTTCTATACATACATTTATATCTTAACCTCTATCACCTTCGTCGTATCATTACCAAAAATATCAACGACCTTTATAGCCATTTTATAGTTGCCTTTCGGCAGATCTTTCGGAGCCGAGACTAGCTCAAGATTGCGATTCTTCTTTGTTCTGAAGCTCTGCCATTCATTGTCGAAAATATAGTCCCCCGTCCATTTCTCCGCCTCTTTGCCGTCCTTATCCATCTCTTTGACGATCTCTTTTCTGCTGGCAAAATCAAAGTCCACCGCCCAATAATCGATCCAATCACTCCATTTCTTGGTCAAAACTTCCTTTGAGATAAGCTCTGTCTTTTTATCCTTGCTTAACTTCACCACCTGACCATTCTCGACGATAACTTTTGAGCTTCCCGGTTTCAAAGCTTCTTCGATCTCTCCGGAATCATCTTGATTATAGAATACCGAGAAGTCATTGAGCTTAATCGTCACTTCCACAATTTTGCCTTGGCCTTTTTTGATCGCTTCGACTTCTATGAAGGCGACATCGTAAAATTTGACCTGCCCTTTCTCCACGGCTTTCTTGTCGAAAACCTCTCTCGGAATAACCTTGAGTTGTACATCGATACCATACTCCTTTGCCTTGGATGTATCCAATCCCATCTCGTAGTCAAACCCCAGTATGTCTACTTTCGTAACCTTATTCATCACACACTCTTCCAGGATCCGATCTATGAACTGTGACGATACTGGGGTGTTGATCGGTCCGATGGCGACTAGCCTATCGCGCTTCTTACCCACAAAAGTATCATAGGAGGTCACAGCTTCGGCTTTATAGGCGGTGAGGATCAGTTTGATGAATTCCTGCTCCTTTCGTTCCTGCACTTTTTGTTTTTCCTCTTCCCTCAAATCGCCGCTGACATTTACAAAATTATCCCTCTCATACCTGCCCAAGTTCAATATTTCAAAGGCTCTGAAATTCTTACCCTCTTTCTTGAGTTCCCTCTGCACCCCAACCATTCTCTTACGCGTCGTATGAATGCCAAATTTCCCAAGGTCAGTCCCGATCCATTTTCTTCTCAGTTTTTCAGCTACTGCTAGTGTTGTGCCGGAACCGCAGAAAAAGTCAGCTACGAGATCACCATCGTTTGAGGAAGCTTTGATAATTCTTTCTAATAATATCTCTGCCTTTTGTGTAGGATATCCAAGCTTTTGTTCTCCTCGCAATGCTGGAACCTCAATAAAATTATCAACCTTGTTTTCCCAGACCTCAAAATACTGAATATTCCCATTTTCATCTCTAACACGACTAGCCTTTCCTGTCTCTGAATCAAAATGATGCTTACTGGCAGTTCTTGGTGTATCTAATTTTTCAAACACTTCGTTGTATGGAGCTCGCTCTCTATTTTTGACAAAATAATATATATTTTCAGTATTTTGATGAAACTTCTTTGATTTTGCCTTCAGACCAACGGCTGTATAATGAATGATTATTTCATTTTTAAAGTTATCACTGCCAAAAACTTCATCTAAGACCAATCTCATAAAGGCACTGACTCTCCAATCACAATGCACATAAATACTCCCATCCTCCGCCAGCAAATCATGCATCAACTTTAATCGCTCATAAATCATTGCAATAAAACTGTCGGCACCCTTGCCCCAAGTGTCACGATAGGCTATTTCCTCAATGACTGAGGGCTTCTTTGTAAAACTTTCTTCATCTTCCCCGTCACCGATCTTAATATCCATGGAAAAATCAGCACCAACATCAAACGGAGGATCGATGTAAATGAGCTTGAGACCGCCTTGGGCTTCGATCTCCTTCCTCATCGGTCCATTCTTGAGCGATGAAAGGATAAGTTTGTTATCTCCCCAAATCAATTTATTGGTCCAGCCGGTAATCTGTCTTCCTGAAGTATCAAAAAGTGAGTCCTGCAAACCGATCTTGTCATTGCTTCTCGGCTCATCTATCTGCTCTATAGTCTGAAACGGCAGAACGACATTGGTAACTTCATTGGACTTACCATTCCACAGAAGCTCTACCTCACGGTCGTCATCAAACAATAAAAAACGATACTTTTCCGGAAGGGGCTTGCCGGATTCGAGGTATTTGATAGCATCGCGTTTTTCGTTGTCGGTGAGTTTCATAAATTACATGTAATCGGGTATAAATTGAGCGGCACGAGGAGGATTATCTCGACTAGAATATACTACAACCCTACTTTTGCACTTCGGGCATTCATAAACCGCTGGATTACCACAAGGATGCATTCTTATTGGCTTTTTTTGATCATCCCAGCAACATGAGCAATATGGTCCATCTTTTTTGCCACTTTTCTCTATCCAATAAGCGTTGTTTTCAAAAAGAATAGATCCCTGAATTTCCAGTTTCTCCACCAAACCTTTTTTTTCCGCCTCCAAATCAGAGATCCTTTTATGTTGATCTAGAAGTTTTTCTTGCATTTCCAAAATTTGAGGATAAAATTCAATTTTGCCTGCTATTTGGAGAGCCTCCTTTATATTGTTCAAATCCAAAATTCCCATAGAAGTAACCTAAATCTACCATTTTTATCCATAAAATAAAAGGTTTTCTAACGCCCGATTATATTCATCATGCCTATTCAATCACTTACGCTACTGACGATATATTACTAACTCTGACGGTCTCCAGCGAGACTACACAACTCCCTTATATTCCCTAGGATTTGGTTCCAACTACGTCCGAGGTCCGCAACACTTAAATTGACAATCAGCACATATTGTGCTATCATTGTTTTAGCACCTTGATTTAACAATAACTAAAAATGAAAGGAAAAAGTGAATACGGAAAATAAAGCTATCAAAACACTTCTGATCACTGCCAGATACGGAGGCAGGGGTCACGAGGAGCATTACATCCTTAAATGTTGGGGTAGTGACGAATTATTTGCACCACCCATCGACTGCCCTACAGAATTGGGTCTCACAATAGAGGAGTTACTAAAGAATCAAGACTTTTGGTTCTTCTCAAACCGAGGTGATCGGATCGAGATCCATCATCAAGACTCGAACAAGAAGTTCGTCTCTGATCACGTCACCTTGCGCCGTGTTTTATTGCAAGCATGCAAGGATGTCAGCAATGACATAGCGATCCCTCCATTCAAAATCCGAGTCAGCCACGCTGACTATAGACCGAACTGGTACGAAGACATGAAGCCGGAAGGTTTCGACCTCAGTACCAAGTTTATGGAGTTAAAGACTGATTCTATGAACTTCATAGAGAAGTGGCCAGCTTTACTGCGCTCGCTGCGCAGTGAACCAGTACTGTTTCTCCGTATCGATTTCCGAGACATCGCTTGCGATGCATTCAGAGCTAGATTCCTAAAGGGTTTTCTCGAGGACAATATCTCGAAACCATGGGATCGTGAGCAGAAACGGATAGCCGTGCTTCTGTGTTCTGAAAAGGAAAGAATAGAACACAATGGAGTGTTCGATAACCTCATATGTTCTGGCGTAAAATGGCAAGAACGTATTGAGTAGCCGAACCACGTTCATTTTACTCACTCAACCCCAATGACTTAGGTCAGTGGGGTTTGATTTTTTATTTCTTTCTCTTCACCATATAGATAATAATGATAAATATAGCAAGTACTAGGAAAATAATAGCCCACATACCACTTGATGTTTCTGAAACTAGAGTACTGGTTGACTCCAATAGGTTCAATTGCTCCAATTGATCAGCCTCCATCTTTGCTTTTTCATTATCCAAATAATTGGACATCTGACTAGGAGGCAAAGTCAGACTCTCTGGTATATTGGTAGATAAAATATTTGAACTATCTACTTCCCCACTACCGTCATCACTATTTTGCATAGCAAAAATAGCGAACTTAGTGAGATGATCTACACTGAAACTAACATTTGTATCTCCAAATATTGCATCAGGTATGAGTACCCATTTCCAATTGGTTTCATTCAACCAATATAGACCCAGATCATCTCTATCCTGTAGATCGATAGACAATGGTAATGTTATAAATAAAGGCTTATTGAAATAATGAACGTACAAACTATTTTGATCGAGAGCATATATATCATAGAATGCACCGTTTATTAATCTAGTATTTCCCAAGACCAAATACTTATTTGATGTATCAAGTAAATCCTGATTAATAAAAAAAGTGGTTATACCAAGAACATTATTGGCTGGAATATCTATAGTAACCAATCCACTCAGTGTTTGCTTCTTCAAACTACCAGATTGTTGAGGGGCAATAACTAGTGGTTTTTCAATAGTATCCACATGTACTGAATTGTAGATACCGGCAGTCTGAGACATTCTGCTACCACTACTAGTGTGACTAGTCGATGTAATAACAGGCGTAACAATAGGAGTTGTGGTTGGAGTAATAGGAGGATTAACTGGTGGTATTATAGGTGCAACTGTCCAATCAGTCCTCACATCACAATAATTTGGACAATCAAAGTTGATAGTACCGACTAGAGGTCCAGAAGCGGATCCTGAAAATTTTCCAGTAGTTGTACTAACATTTACACCACTAAAATCGATCCAACCCAAACCTTCACCCCAAGCAAAACCAGATAGATGACCATTGCCATCATTATATACACCACCTTTTGCAGGATTGAATTTTATCCAGCCAGATTTTTCTGACCAAGCAAAACCAGATAGATTGGAATCATTCACTATCACATTCTCAAAATTGATATAACCAATATTATTACTCCAAGCATATTTATGCGTAGCGAGAATAGTACCAGCACAACTGAAAGATACTGGTATCACTAGTGATATAAAAATTATAATTATGCCGATTTTGCTCTTCCACATAGAAATTATCTTTCAATAGTAGATCTCGAACTAGTAGAAGTAGGTGTCGATATCGACGTTTGAATACCCTGTTTCGTACCAGTATTTAAGCTCTGTGGTTGATTGATAGATATTGGAGCTACATTGATGATCTTATTGGTACTAGGACGATACAATATCGCTTTCATAGCATTGGTATAAGCGAATAAGATATCTCCATTTTCCGCATTAGTAAAAAATGATTGACCACTCAACTTTTCTTTATCAGATATAGTAGCAACAGTTGGTACTTCATCCTTTGGCAATTCCATGAGTTTGCCTAGACTCAAAACCAATTGATCGGTCATCTTCTGTGCTTCAATGTTGGGATCTACAGTTAGAGACTTATATTTATTATGATAATGAACCGTTCCATACATTCCTCCCACAATCAAAATTATAATTATGAATAGAGATGTTCTACCCAATTTAATTGTTTTCTTGGTTTTATTTGGAATAGGATTTTGCGCAGTTTTCATTGTTGACATTGTTTCGTTATTATACATATGAATATTAAATATTAAGAATAATAATTATTGAGCTGGACTCGATTCTATCACGGAGTTTACCACAGGATCTACTGGTATGTCTTGTGTTTGTGTACTTGTATTCGAGGTGTCTACAACTGTAGCGGGTTCAATAATAGGACTTTCTATCGGAACTTCAGTTGGAGTAACTGGCAAAACAGGTTCATGGATATTTGAATTTGACTCTACCTGAATAGTACTAGTTGCAGAATTATTCGACGTGCCAGGATCTATAACTGGATCTGTACTAGTAGAATTTGTAGAACTTGATACTTGATTTTCGATTGATGTAGAAATATCATTTGAAATTGGAAATGATGATGGAGTACTAATTCCGATCAACTTCTGTATATCATCACCATTAACACATATTTCATTGCCATCAGACTTCTTGAGACAAACCTGATCAGTATGAATCTTATTTGCAAATACTTCATCAAAATATCCTCGTATAGCAGTGATGCGAGCAGTTACAAAATTGGTAATAAATCTTTTTCCACCACTTATCTTATCCCCAATTATTACTATAGGATTATTTGCTCGTTCAGACTGGATAGTCGCTATCAATGTAGAGAGACCATTTTGAGTAGTCGTACCTGTAGTAGAAGCATTACTGATCGATGTACTAGGAGATATGTCGCCGATAATTCCAGACATTTCCTTTATAGATTTGACAATAACGGGAGTTATCTGACTATAGTCGATAGCGTTTGGTCTACCGATTTCATCGAGGACGACCGACTCAGGAATGACAGTATAAACCTCTTCAGCAATCAAACCATTCTGTAGTGTAGTGACGCCGTCATTGTAATAGAATGTGACGGGTCGCAAATTGTTGATAGTATCTAGACCCTCTCCTATATCATTGACATCATGCTTATATCGAAGGGATGATGTATTACATGAAGTAGCTGATGATCCACGTCTAACCTGACCACTTCCGCCAGATGGCGCACACAGAGTAAAGTTTCCACTAGTTGCGGCTGGAGTATTATTCAAAGTCAATGTCGTAGCTGCTATCGTCACTGCATCCAGATTTGAACCAATGGAGATGGTGTCAGCTACAGTATTATTATTACCTATATTGATAGCATTACCACCTGTACCTGTACCGATGTTTATTGTCTTCCCTGTATTACCATTACCAATATTCACAGTTCCTGATGTACCAGAATCTATAGTTACCGAACCAGTCGATCCAGATTTTATTGAAACAACACCTGTCGTTCCTGTTACCAATGTTATACCACCAGTACCAGAATTCATTGCCAAAGCTGTAGCACCACTAGCATTACCCATGGTAATAGTCTTTGCAAAGCTACCTGTACCAATATTCAAGGCACCCGTACCAGCCTCCAAGGTCAACGTAGATGCTCCATTCGTAGAGCCTATAGTAACAGTCTGTACTGCAGCTCCTGTAGCAATATTCAATATTCTATCTTGTGCTCCTGTACCTATAGAGATAGCACCAGTACCACTATCTAATGTAAGTGCTGTTGCACCTGATTGATTACCTATATTTATAGTCTTGGCTGATGCTCCGGTACCTAGATTCAATGTTTGTATTCCAGCCGTACCAACACCTGTCAAAATATTTACCGTAGAATTTGCTCCAGCTGCTCCAGAAGCAAGATTCAAAACTTGATCAGAAATATTTGCACCATTACCTATAGAAATAGTATTGCCAGAAACACCATTTCCAATATCCAATGTTTTTACACCTCCACTATTCGCTATAGTCACAACCTGAGAACCAGTACCTGGTGCAATATCTATATTTCCAGTCTGCAAACCAGTTCCACCGATCGAGATAGTTCCACTTGTCATACTTGATCCCAGCGAAATAGAACCACTATTTTGAGTATTTCCAATGCTTATAACATTGGCTCCTGTTCCTCCAATATTTACAGTTTCAACAACTGCGGCACCAGTGCCAATATTGATATTTCTAGCAATAGCATTTGCACCAATATCTATATTTCCAGTACCAGCATTGAATACTAGAGAACTGAGCCCTGTACCATTACCTATCGTTATCGTTTTTCCATTTCCATTCGTACCAATATTTATTCCGCCGCTCGACCCGCTATCGAGATTGAGATTACCGGTTGTTCCAGAAGTCACATTGAGATCAGAACCACTAGCAGAAGAAAGAGCAAGTGTACTATCCGTAGTGATCGATGTTGCACCAGTACCTGTAAGTGTTGCAGATGTTGTCGCTATAGCAAAACGTGTATTTCCACTAGTAATGAAACTCAAACCATAACCATCATTGGTTCCGAGTGTAGCTGTCGCTCCATATGAGTTACCATTCTGTAAGAAAGCAAAGCCAGAAATAGCTGCTGAGGAGAGAGTGGTAGTCATGATCCTCCAACGTGCTGTACTACTATCGTATTGCAGAGCAATAGTTGCTGCAGGAGGGATAGTGACAGATGAGCCACTTGCAGTAATGATCCTATTCGCTGCAACTGAACCAGTATTCTGGTGTGCAATTGTAAGATTGGATGAAGAAACATTCATAATATATATCTGTCTACCATCAATACCACCAGATATACCATTGAAAGTAGCGATATTTGAACCTGTATACCTAAATAATGAACCTGTTCCAAGATTGACATCATTTTGTGAACCAGTTGTAACATAATCAGAACCTTTTGGTGTAGACATATTTCCAACAGCAACTATATTGCCACTCATTGTACTTGTACCTGTAACGATCAAACTACCTCCTGCAGTAAATGATCCTGTTCCAGTTTTTATTGGTCGATTGGTAATTGTATTCAAACTGGTTGTTCCAGTTCCAGACATATCGAGCACACTAGAATTTCCAGCCAAATTAACTGCTGTAGAATTGATAGTCGTCAATCCTGAACCTGTTGTGAAGGTATTTGTACCTGCGATCGTGGTACTTCCATTCATGCTTATTCCTCCAGTTCCAGCATTCAATGAAATAGACGTTGCACCAGTTGTATTACCGAGCGCAATAGTCTTTGCATTGGAACTAGTCCCTATACTGATAGAGCCAGTAGTACCAGTATCCAATACCAAACCACCAGTAGTACTCGAAATAACATTCAAACTAGAACCCGCTGCTGACATAAGTGAGAGTGTATTATTACTTGCAATAGTTGTTGCGCCATTACCTGTAAGTGTCGCCGATGTAGTTGCTATAGAAAATCTATTTGTATTATTCGTAATAAAATTGAGTCCGTATGTATCAGTAGTACCGATACTCTCTGTTGCGCCATAGGCATTCCCACCTTGCAATATTGCTGTATTTGCTGGCAATACTGTAACCCTCCAACGTGATATACCTGAATCATATAACATTTCGAAAGAAGCGTTAGAAGAAATTAAAGCATCTGCCCCAGTCTCTATAACGATCTTATTTGCATTGTTAGAACCAGCATTCTCTTGTGATAGAGTGATCGTATAATTGGAAGCATTCACAAAACGTATCATCCTACCATTCACACCCCCAGCAAAACCAGTGAAAATTGCCGGACCTGTTCCAGTGTATCTGAATACTGAACCAGAACCGAGATCGATGTTGTTCTGCGTACTTGAACCAACAAAATCTGTACCTTTAGGCATGATAATATTTCCTGATAATGTAGAAGTTCCAGCGACTGAGAAAGCCTTGCCATTACCTATATTTACATTGCCACTGGTATTCATATCAAAGGCTCCACTCTGAGTCCAATCAGTAGTTAGAGGTCCTAAACTTTCAACAGTACCATTGGCTTGCAACCCACTACCCATACGCCAATCAACTGTAGCTGATAGTTGCACCCATTGAGGTGTCACAGTTGTCGATGAAGCATAGACAAAAGAAACATTCCTATAATAAGCATTGGTATTCTGAACGAAAATAGCATCATTGGCACTTGGTGCTGTAAAGCTATATATGAAAGCCCCTGCGGTACCACCAGTGATCTCGACTTTATAATTCTTATACCCAGTCATACTACCAGATGGTGTTGTAGTGGCCTTGAAAGCTACACCAAATCTATCTCCTATAGCCAAATGTTTTATAAATACCCACTGACTAGTCTGATACTGGATCATATCTCCAACCTCGAATGTTGACCAAGTGCCAGTTTTTCCACCAGTGTTCATAATATATACATCCAGATTATTTGGTGCAAGCACTGGCGTAGCTGTATCAGCTATGACGTTGATGATTTCAACTGGTGGCTGCCAATTGAGACCAGTTGCTGCATTATCCACATAAGTTTTGACTGCTTTTTGAGTTGGATAAAGTGTATCAGAATTTCCTAGTAGAACACTAGCTGCTTTATTTGCACTATCTTCTGATGTATAGCCGAGTGCTGGTTGTTTTGCATTGAATAAAGTCCAATCAGCAGCTGTGAGAAAACCTTTATTTGCTGCACTAGCAGATTGAGCAGTAGTATAGTTCAATGTGAGAGCACCAGAAGAATTGATAGTAGCATCACCAGAAAGTGCAACAGGATTGAAACTAGTACCATCAGCGACCATGATGGATCCTGTTGTATTGGAACCCATATATATTTTATTTCCAATAACCGTGAGCCCTCCACCTAGAGTGAACATGCCATTGCCTGTCGTTATCGCACGATTGGTGGTCGTATTCAAACCAAGAACTCCTGAACCAGTCATATCTATAACTGAAGAACTACTAGCCAAAACTACACCAGATGAATTGACGGTGAAAAGTCCTGAACCAGAAGAGAATGAACTAGGAGAAGAGATGGCAATATTTCCATTCATACTGATACCTTGAGACCCAGCATTTAGATTAAGTGCGGATGCACCTGTAGTATTACCGATAGAAACAACTTTACTATTACTATTGGTGCCAATATTTACGGCCCCACTCAACGCCGAATCTATACTCAAAGTTCCATTTGTTCCAGAAATTATATTGAGTTGGGAGCCTGCACCAGATGATAGAGAAAGTGAATTATCTGTTGTTATAGATGTTACTCCACTACCCTCCAAACTAGCGCTCGTAGTACCAATAGAGAATCTCGTACTACCACTAGTCATAAAGTGTAGAGCGTAACTATCTGTCGTGCCGATGGATGCAGATGCACCAAAACTGTTACCATCATTAAGATATGCATAATTACTAATAGCTTGTGCAGTTGCAGGAAACGAGATGATATGCCAACGACTAGATCCACCATCATATTGGAGTCCAACAGAAACTTCTGGAGGTATGATAACCGAATCACCGTGCATCGTTTCTATGCGACTTGTATCGATCGAACCAGTATCATTGTTTGTCAGGGTTATATCATGATCAGAATCATTCAAAAGTGTAAACTCTCTACCATCTGACCCACCAATGAATCCCGTAAATGTAGCCGCTCTGCTACCCATATAATGAAAATATGAACCAGTTCCGAGATCTACATCATTCTGTACTCCATCTGTCAAATGATCAGGGCCTCTAGAAGTTATGAGATTACCAGTGAGTGTAGTAGTACCTATCACGCTCATGTTACCACTAAATGTTTTTGCACCAATAAAAGTTTGTGTAGTTGTCGAAACTACACCACGGTTCGTTGCTGATGCATTGGGAATATTTATAATGAGAGTATCACCAAGAGCTGCGACTGTACTGGATAAATTGACATCATTTCCAGAAGTTCCAAGCGTGAAATAAACTGTTGAATTTGCAAGTTTGGAATTGGTGCTCGTCCCATTTGCAATATCTCCATTCACTATAGAATTTGCAAGATTGAGTTTCGCATACGCTATAGCAGCACTTGCCGAAATATCTGCATTTAGGATAGTACCGTCCAATATTTTTGTAGAGTTTACAGCTCCTGTTCCTATAGTCATCGCTCCAGACGAAGCAACTGTGAGATCACCAGAAGCGGAAACAAAACTGGGTACACCACTATCATTGGCCACGAGGAATTGACCAGATGTACCAGCTGCAGAAGAAGAAAGTGCGCTAGTACCATTACCATATAAAATTCCTTTTGATGTGAATGTTGCAACCCCAGTACCTCCACGAGCAACTGATAATGAACCTGAAGATATTGATGCTGCGTCCAAAGTCGTTGTACCAGCAGATGTCAATCTTCCTTGAGCATCAACAGTGAATGTTCCCACTGCTATATTTCCACCGTAACCACCAGCAGTCACTCCTGTATTATTTAAGCTAAATGTGATATCACCACTACCGATCAAGCGATCTGATAGAGAGCCTGAAGGATCTATACCTGTACCAGCCAATATATCACCATTAGTCGTACTGGCGAGAACACAAGTCGGGCAATCTATATTACCCGATGTAGTAGAATAAACTATTGGACCGACACCGGTCATAGCACCTCTAGCACGTGCATTGGTGAAATATTCATTAACACCTTCACTGACATTACTGGTACTCAGAACTACAGCACCAGTTTGACCATTTACACTGGAAACTGTGACACCTTGCGATACTCGATCCCAAGTCACACCGTTATGAACTACCCAGTCGCCTACATTCCATGACATATGACCTCCATCGAGTAGATCAGTAGTACTAGCAACATCAACAACATAGAAATCTCCGGAGCTTCCCCCTCCACCAAGAGCAGTCAGTGTTGGCGTATTGGTGAGTGCATTCCATGTGCCTTTGAATTTGAGTGATCCTGTAACCGTACTCGGCAGTGCGCTAACATTGATCTTTCCAGAAGGATCAAGCAGTTGGTACCATGTCTGATTGCCAAGCAATACTTCCTGACTCGTAGTTGCACCAGTACCTAGATCTGATGCATCTATCGTACGAAAAGCAGGTGCCGCAGAGCCATTCAATGGCCCAGAGAGGAAATTGTGCGCACTAGCTATACGATCAGATATATCAGCCAAACAAGAAAATGCAGATCCATCCCATGTCAAAAATGAATTTGATGGACATGTCGGTGCATTGACTTTTATATCTGTACCAGAAAATGTGAGACCATTACCAATAGATATCTCTGTCGTAGATGCAGCCGCACCAGTCGGGTTTCCTAGCAATTTGCTGGCACCAATATCTTGCAACTTTGCTAAACTAACATTTCTATCGAGGATCTTTGCCGTAGTGACCGCATTATCAGATATCGTTATGATGCCAGAATTTGAGAGTGTTGCATCACCGGAAATTTCGATAGGTGTAGCCTGACCGGATCCATCACCGATCCAGATCTTGCCACTATTCAATGTTAGTGAAAATTTATTGTTGAAAGAAGTCCAATCAGTTGATGTGAGAAGTCCTGTTTGCGAAGCGCTAGCATTCGGAGTGATAACGCCACAATTTATTGATCCTGGAGCACAATCTGGTTCGAGAGTTTGTCCAGGTGTATAGATCGATGCTCTAGCTACACCAGAGAAAGAAACAAGAAAAACTAATACAAATACGCCAAAAAGAACCGTTGAAAATGGCCGCTGATTCAATGTTTCAAAACAATTTTTTCTAAAGTACATTATAGGTCTTCCTGGATCCTCAAACTGAGGCCCAGTCTCATAAATTATACCAATAATTTAAATAAATAACATGTGTAGTCTTGTCCCATAACATATACAGATAACTACACAACAAACAAAAAAGCACGTCACTGTGTAACATGCTTTCTGAACCGAGAACTGAGCTAGACTTTGTCTATAACATTGGAGATTTCTTCAAAGTAATCCCTAGACAAAGAGCGAAACGATAGATCAGGCGTATCTGTAGCTTGAGGATCGAGACTTTCATGTCGACCACCAAGGTACAATTGCCTCATCTTTTTCTGCGCAACATCTATGAGGACTGGGTCCTCCAAAATATACTGATCTTTATGCATCTTTTTTGCCCACCAAGCATGCCAAAGAGACATTGGATCAGTATCGATCTTCACCAATTCAACCCAACCACATTTACACCTTGTAAAGGTCAACTTGATGACACGACGGATGAACCATCGTAATTTACCTTTTGTACTACGGAAAGAGACCATTTCATCTGGTGCAAGTAATATCTTGCTAACACGTTCTACACCAGTACGACCACAGCCTTTCTTGCGGCAACGCCTGGCTATCCTCTTGTACAATCTGTACAAAAACCAGTAAACAAAGACCAAAAAAAAGGCTAATAGAAATAAAAGAACATAAAATATATACATACTAAACCTAGTATATACCATTACTTCCTTTAAGCAATATCATGATCAAATATAATAAAATTCCTCGAAAACCTTCCTATATTTCTGAATAGTCTCTTTTGCATCATGTTCACTGAGAGCAAAATCTGATCCATCGTGCGCTATCCTATTTCTGACTTTATGTGCCTCCCAAGCGTCGTCTAGAGATGCAAAATCACCCATTGCTACGCGTTTCAATTTCTCACCGACACTTTCGCCTCTATAACCCATCTTTGTCAATATATCATCAAGCATAATGTCAGCCTCTATGATCGCTTGCTTCCAATCATTTGGATTGGTTGAGCTCATATGCTTCTGTACACTTTCCCATCGATTCGTTAAATGTTTATCTACCTTTGCTACAACTTCATAACCAGGCTCAGTTTTTGTATCATATATTTCCTCTTCGCGATTGCGTATCTTTTTCAGATTTTCTACACAATAAATAATACCTATGAAAAATACAAATGACAGAGGAAAAGATATAACTATGAAGAAACTGACAAGGTTTTTGGCTGCGCCAAATATAACTGGTTGCCAACCGAATACTGTTTCAAGTACGTTGCTCAATGCAGGGATGAGATCCATAGGTATATTATAGCAAATTATTGGAAATTTAATTTGAAGTATAAATAGGTTGATACTATACAGCCATCAAGAGTTCTAAAAATGGTTGTATTTTATACTATTTAACCTCAATATCCTTAGCAATTTCGAACAATGTAGACTCACAGCCATGTTTCGCTGTAATCTGCAAACCTATAGGCATATTGGTTTTCGAATATTCCGTAGTTTCATCTACCTTCATCGGAATAGATATAGCTGGCAAACCAGTTAGATTGGCTGTAACTGTAAATATATCTTCCAAATACATAGCTACAGGATCATTAGTTTTTTCACCGATTTTGAATGCTGATGACGGTGTTGTTGGTGTAATGATAGCTTGAACAGATGCAAATGCTTTTGAGAAATCGTCTAGTATCATCCTCCGAACGGCATTGGCACGATTGTAATATGCATCATAATATCCAGAAGACAGAACATATGTTCCCAACAATATACGGCGTATGACTTCACGGCCTAGCCCTGCTCGACGAGATTCGAAATAATCATCGATACCACTCTCGCCATTTTTATATAAACCAAATCTCATACCATCGAAGCGAGCCATATTGGAGGAAACCTCGGCAGGCATAAGAACATAATAAACCATCAAAGAAAAAGAAATATTTGGAAGTTTGATCTCCTTTATCTCATACCCCATTTTCTTGAATTTTTCAATAGAATTATTGAAACTCTGCATGACCTTGTCATCGATACCATCACCAAGAAAATGCCAAGGAACCCCCAATACTGGCTTTTTATCATTACTTTTTATTTGGGAATCTGATACCAAATTACTTTTATATGTATCATTGTCGATAGTTGTTCCATCATGGATATCTTTACCTCGAATAATATCAAATATAATTTCAGAATCGCGAACAGTCTTACAGATTGGCCCTATCTGATCGAGTGAAGAACCCATAGCCATAACGCCATATCTAGAAACCGCACCGTATGTTGGCTTCAAACCTACTACACCACAGAAACTTGCTGGCTGACGTATAGATCCTCCAGTATCAGAACCTAGTGAAGCTAGAGCCATATTGGCGGCAACCACGGCAGCTGAACCCCCGGAAGAACCGCCAGAAACACGTTCAAGATCCAGAGGATTCTTGGTTACTCCATAAGCAGAATTTTCAGTTGAACCACCCATAGCAAATTCATCCATATTTGTCCTACCTATGAATACAACACCTTCTCTCTTCAATTTTTCTATTACGGTTGCATCATAAGTCGCATGATAATTCTCTAACATCTTTGAACCAGAACTAGCAATCTTGCCCTTTATCAAAATATTATCCTTTATAGCGATCGGTATACCTGTCAAAAGAGAAGCTTCCCCATCTTTTATCCTTTTATCAGCAATACTTGCAGACTCGATTGCATCTCGGAATACTTCTAGATATGCATGTATATCTATATCTTTCTTTTTTATTTCATCTATATATGCTTGTGTAAGCTCTACAGAAGTAAAATCACCATCAATGAAATGTTTATGTACTTTCTCTATTGTAAGTTTTGCTAATTCAATTTTCATTGTTATTAATTATTCATATAATAGTATGTATGCGTATATCTGTATCGTATATGTGTATCAATT
>CAIPHR010000072.1 GCA_903864905.1 uncultured bacterium | reverse complement strand
GACTGCAGTGATATTGAAGGTATTGGACTGTAGATTACCACATCTGAGGTATAGGGTACTTTGTCCTGCATCTTGATTCATATAGTTAATAGAAGTATATGACTTGGTACTAGGATCGAAGTTGAATTGACCACCTGCTTTGGCTACTAGAGTACCTTCGAATGTACAAGCAGAACCTCCTTGTATTGATGCTGGCCATGATATGGTGACTCCTGGCCAATCTAGACCATCGTTGTTAGATGTGATGGTGATGTTGTTACCTGATATGGAGACTGTGCCGTTTACTGTATTACTTGATGATGGTGCTGCAGAGAGGACTGGCTTGGTTATTCTTGCTTGGATGGCTGCTTGAATTGCTGCCTGTGCTTGGGCTGCTGTTTGAGTATCTCTCGCTGCTTGTGCCTGTGCGGCTGCTAGAGCTGCAGTGTCTGCGGCGGATTGTACTGGAGCGAGAGTATAGTTATTTTGCTGCTGGTTTGGGAGAATACTATTGATATACAGCGTATTGGATCGCTGACCACCACATGTGAGGTAGAGAGTACCTGAACCTGCATCTTGTGTCATCATGTTAGTAGAAGTATAGAACTTTTCACTTGCATCAAAGTTGAATTGACCGCCAGCTGCTGTACCAGATAAACTACCACCGAATGTACACTTTGAACCTCCATGTACTGATGGTGGCCATGATATAGTGAGCCCTGGCCAATCTAGACCATCATTGATAGAAGTAAGGTTGACTGTTTTACCTCTTACTGTGTCACCTGTTATAGAGACTGTACCGTTTCTAGTATCACCTGGTATTGTTGCTACGTCTAATACTAGTGCACCTTGCTGAGTTTGTACCGTTACTGTTACGGAAGCTGATGTCGTGCCTCCCGGGCCTGTACATGAAAGATTCATAGTACGACTTGTACCTGTGATAGAAGAAGCTGGTAGATTGTATGAACCTGACGTCGATGGTGGTACGGATGAACAACTAGTAGCATTGGTACTTGTCCATGAGATCAACGATGATTGACCTGATGATATTGTCGACGGAGTAGCGGTCAAGGTGACAGTTGGTTTCGGTGTCACGGGATTCGAAGATGAATTGACCGTAATACTCTTTGTAGGAGTCCCTCCTGAACCTTCACATGATATAGTGAGAGTAGTTGGTAATGATGTAAACTGCTCTCTAGATAATTTAGCTATATTAATATTACCTGCTGTGTTTACAATACCTACGTTTCCTGCAAATATTCCATACTGATCTGGATCAGCTAAAGTACATTCAGCAACCCCTGTTGCTGACCACGAGACATTCACTGGTCCACCCATAACAGATGGTGTAGGAGTTATACTAAAGTTCAATGTAGTATCACCAGCAGTAACATTCATGGAAATAGGACTTGAATATTTATTACTCGAATTCCTAACTATAACAGTATATGAGCCTACTGGAATATTGGCTGGTAGAGAGAATGAGATTTCATTACCATCACTCGCTAAACCTGAGACCATATATGAATTGTCTGTTACATGATTGTTCAATTCAATAGTATTATTTGTTGTTGAGAAGTTCGATCCACCAAGAGTGACTAGAGAATCCTTTGGGGCCGAATACCCATCTGAACTATTAGAACCTGAAGTGAAATATGTGAGTATGGGAGTATTTGCAGCTATAGGTGTAAACGGTAACACACTGGAAGCTGCAGGATATTTGTCTGTATTTGCAGCAGGTATAATTTGGGCAAAAGAAGGAGAACTATCTGTATCCAATATTGCACCGTAGGAAACACTAAAATATTCATTAGAAAATGCTGCGTACACAGACGGAGTAATATCAATACTTTTTGGATTACTACTTGAATTACTAAATGGGATCTGAGCAATACATACAGAATTTAAGGATTCTCCTGATCCATCATGACTCGGGGAGTCACCCTTACTAAATGTTCTAACACCACCTACTGCCATATCACCGCAAGAAAGCTCACTTTTTGTGACCAAAACCGGCTTCATTTGAGCGAAATCAAATACATAATCGAGTTTCCAAACTCGAACTGGTACAGTTATCGTCCTACTTCTTCCTTGAAGCCACGATAGATACGAGAGTTTAAACTTTCCAGATTTTGAAAAGGTATATTTAGTTCTATCAGACGTACCCGGATCAAATGTTTTTTCTCCAGTACTACCAAATTCATATGGACCAGCAGAATTATCTAACCAGGAATTTCTATTTAAAACATTAATTCGATCAGTTCTGCCACCATACGTATTCGAGCCTTTCTGTGCATACTCAGCTTTACCTGGAACACCAAGAGCATCTTCATATCTATATGTCCCAGTCATTTTTAAAAGCTGATTTCCACCAGGTGTACCCTGTATCACATCATTTTTATTAATCTCTTCTGTAGTTTTAGTTATATCAAGCTTATATCTTGGATATGCAGAATTGGCGTATTTTATAGATGATACGTTTGAGATCAAACTCTTAGGACCATCACCAGTTGATTCAGATTTATATGAAGTATTTGAATAATAATTATTTAATTGCAGATTCGTTGCTTCTCCAGCATTAGCATTACTCGGACTCTGTAATACAACTACCCCAACAAAAGCAAAAACCACTAGCGTACTAGCAAATAATTTAATTTTCATTTTTTTATAATAAAACACGAATTAATAATTAATAACGATACAAAAAAGGTTCAATACTTCTATATTGTACCCCCCCAAGTAGTAACTAGCAAATATATATGTGTAATACCCAAGCAGAAATGACATCCCCTCCCAAGCTAAAATGACACCCCCCTTACGCAGACATAGTACCATAGGTCATATTACCTAACATAAATATG
>CAIPHR010000071.1 GCA_903864905.1 uncultured bacterium | reverse complement strand
GGGGGGTTTCAGGGGGGAATTCCGCCCCGCCCTCCACATTCTGCGATTCTTTCGCCTTTTTCGGGCGATTTTGCGTTTCTTGCGAAATTGCGGAGAGGAAGGGATTCGAACCCTTGATGCCCTTTCGGACATACATCCTTTCCAGGGATGCCCATTCGACCACTCTGGCACCTCTCCGTGTCAAATTAGATTAACATTTTACAAAACCGAATACTACTTTACACATCCATACCACGCAATGCCGCTATCCTTTCCGCCGTTGGTGGATGAGTCATAAAAAGCTTGGAGAGGCCACTGGCAGCTTTTGCACCAAAAGGATTGGAGATATAGAGATGTGCCGTAGCATTATTTGCAGACTTCATCGGTGTAGCATAACCTGAGATTTTTTCCAGAGCACTAGCCAATCCTTCAGGATATCTTGTTAGCAGTGCTCCACTAGCATCAGCCAGGAATTCCCTTTTTCGTGAGATAGCTAGCTGTATTAACTGCGCAATTATAGGAGACAAAATTACAAAAACAATGCCAACAATTGCGAGGATTGCTCCAAGTTGTCCCCCACCTTCACCATCTCCACTTCTTTTTCTACCTCCGCCGAACCACATGCTTTTCGTAAAAATATTTGCAAGAATTGCTATGAAGCCAACCAGAACAACCACAACAGTAGAGAGTAATATATCTCTATTACCTATATGCGACATTTCATGTGCTATTACGCCTGAAAGCTCATTTTTGTCCAGCATTTGAAGCAAGCCTGACGTTACAGCTATTGCTGCATGTTCCTTGTCGCGGCCAGTAGCAAAAGCATTTGGGGCTGGGTCATCAATGACGAAAAGTCTAGGCATTGGTAGTCCAGATGTTATAGATAGATTCTCAACAATCCTCCATAATTCTACATTCTCTTCTCTAGATACTGGTTTTGCTCCAGCTAGCGCTAGTGAGATCTTATCAGAATACCAATAGCTAGTTACATTCATGACTAGAGCAAAGATGATAGCAAAGACAACGATACTTTGATTGTTATAATAATACCCGATGAACCAACCCATTGCGATGATAATCACTAGAAAAACTGCCATGAGTAACCATGTCCTTCTAACATTACTTGATTGTAGAGTATAGAGAGTTGCCATGATTAAGATCAAATAGGATAGATTGGGTGTAGGATACTTGTATTCTGATACATTTCGGAGGCGTCATGAAACTAAATATCTGAATATTGATAAACTCGACGCCGAGAATAGACAGCTTCGCGAGCAGTTCTGTAAGAGCGAGAGAAGATGATCGTGTTGAAGAATACAAGTATCCTACACCCAATTAAACACTAATTTTAGAAATTAGTCTTAAAACTTCACCTGTACAGGTTGCTTTGCAGCCTGCTCTGTAGCGTCCAATTGGAAGAATTCCATAGCAGTAATATGGAACATTCCAGCAATGATATTTCCTGGAAATACCTGAACTGAAGTATTCAAGTCACGAACATTTGCATTGTAGAAACGGCGAGCAGCTTGTATCTTATCTTCTGTATCAGCCAACTCGGTTTGGAGAGACATGAAATTCTCATTGGCTTTCAATTCTGGATAAGCTTCAGCGATAGCAAAGACTGATTTCAAAGCACCGGCCAGTGTAGCCTCAGTCTGACTCTTATCATTCAATGATGTTGCACCCATAGCAGCTGCACGTGCTTTGGTAACATTCTCAAAAACAGAGCTTTCATGAGTAGCATAACCCTTAACAGTATTTATGAGATTTGGTATGAGATCATAACGACGCTTGAGCTGAACGTCAATATCAGACCATGCCTCCTTGGCTCGATTGATCGTTCTTATAAGGCCGTTGTATGACACAACACCCCATACAAGAATGATAGCGATTATTGCAAATGTAATCATGTTATTGTTGTTATTTTTTTATTGGTACTACTTGTGTTTCATCCTGCCCTTGTGGACCAGTGACGAAAATGAAAGACTTAACCATATCTGTAAATGTTGCATCGGAAGTATTCACTATAGCTTTATTGTTATTCTGAGCTTGTGTTAGATTGGAGCCGGTGAGTTTCTTTACCGCTGGACTCTGTGCTATAGATGAGAAAGCGAATATATAACATACTCCACTCTTCTGAAGTGAATACATGCGATCAAAATAATTACGTCCTTGAACAGTGTTGGACATAGATATCATATTCAATGAATTTGATCCGACTGCTAGAGTTCCTCTATCCTTGATCGTTGTTACAGGAGGAAATGAACACTTACCTGATGATACTGTGATACTGGCCTCAAGTTTAGCTATAGTTGAAACCTGAGATTTATCAATAGGCATTATGAATGAAATACCATTGGAAGTTTCAGACTTTTCCCAATCATTTGGATAATTGACGGAGAAGCCCAATTCATCATTATGATAAGTTGATACCTTCGAAGAAACCTTGGTTGTCTCACTTACTGCAACTGGAGCAGTAGGAGTTGTCGACCCTACTTCACTTGGAACATAACTAACACTAGGAGGTACTGAACCCTTATTTGAACGGCCGAATACCAATACCCCTACTACTATGATAACCACAACTAGAACAATTGTTAATGTTGATTTTTTCATAAATTATTAAACCTGCATTTATAAAATTAATAATAAATTAAATGCTTTTTTGTTTCGCTATTATACCACAAATCTATCGACTAGTATTCCATACCTTGTCCACCATGACTCTGCTCCTTCTTTTCGTCTGGTAGATCTGCTATAGCAGCTTCTGTAGTTAATAGTATTGCCGCAGCTGAACAAGCATTTTCAACACCTAAACGTGTAACTTTTACAGGGTCTACAATGCCAGCGGCGATCATATCAGCAACCATCTCATCTTTCAATGCATCATATCCTATACCACCTTTACCATGTTTTATCCTATCAACAATTACAGAACCATCTTCTTTACCTGCATTGATAGCTATCTGTTTTGTTGGAGCTTCGAGAGCCTTCATCACTATCATATAACCTAGTTCAACTTCCTTACTCATGACAGACAACTTGCCACCCTCTTCTTTCTTCCTAGATTCTTGGAACTTCTGCATGACGATGTGAGCTGCACGAACTAGAGCAACTCCACCTCCTGCAACAATACCTTCTTCTATGGCAGCTTTCGTAGCATTCACAGCATCCTCTATCTTTAGTTTCAAATATTTCATCTCAGTTTCTGTAGCAGCACCAACTCTGATCACTGCTATCCCTCCAGAAAGCTTGGCTACTCTCTCATCTAACTTTTCTTTGTCATATTTACCTTCTGTCTGATCACGTTGTTTCCTGATCTGACTAACTCTAGCATCTATATCTGTTTTCTTACCTTTACCACCAACGATGACCGTACCATCTTTCGTGGAGATAACTTTACGAGCTTTACCTAACATATTGATATTTGCTTTCTCAAATTTGATACCAACTTCTTCTGATATCACTGTAGCGCCAACGGTTACTGCTATATCCTCTAGCATTTCTTTCTTACTATCGCCATAACCAGGAGCTTTGATAGCGAGAACATTGAATGTTCCACGCAATTTATTAACAATGAATGTAGATAGAGCCTCACCATCTACATCTTCAGCGATAATGACTAGATCCTTTTTACCTGTTTGCGCGAGTTGCTCCAAAAGTGGTAATACTTCTTTTATACCTGATATTTTCTTATCAGTTATCAATATTGCTGGTTCCTTGAATTCTGCTTCCATCCTATCTGGGTTGGTGATCATATATGGAGATATATAGCCTTTATCGAACTGTATACCTTCAACAATCTCTGATTCTAGACCTGTTGACTGTGACTCTTCGACTGTAACTACACCATCTTTACCAACTTTCTTGATTGTATTTGCTATGATAGTTCCCAATTCTTCTGATTCTGCTGATATCGTTGCGACCTGTTTGATCTCTTCATCACTTTTTATCGGCTTTGCAATAGATCTCAATGCTTTTACAACATCCTTCGCCGCAGCTTCAACACCGAACCTTATACCCATAGCATTTACGCCCATTGTTGTCTGCTTCATTCCTTCACTCACTATAGCCTGAACGAGTATCGTTGCAGTAGTGGTTCCATCCCCAGCGCTATCATTGGTTTTTGAAGCGACCTCTTTCACAATTTCAGCACCCATATTCTCAAATTTATCCTTCAACGTTATCTCACGTGCTATAGAGACGCCGTCATTGGTAATGGTTGGGGAACCATAACCTTTGTCTAGTACAACATTCCTTCCACGTGGACCTATGGTTATCTTTACTACATCAGCTACAGCATCTACTCCTCTCTTCAGAGCTTTACGCGCTTCTTCATTGTATAGTATTTTCTTTGCCAT
>CAIPHR010000070.1 GCA_903864905.1 uncultured bacterium | reverse complement strand
TGTAATTCCCAATCACCATTCCAGATATATAGACAAGATCCAGATACTGGCATAATGAATAGATTATTCATCATTTTGATAGTCGTAGGTAATTTTTTTATAAACTGATTCTGAAATTGAGTAAAATTACCACCAGAAATTATCGCTACTTTTTTCATTTCAATCAATTTACCCAATACCTCTGCTACAGCTGGTTCAATAGCAGATTTACTAGGCGTCAGAGTACCGTCGAGATCGAACATTATGAGATCATATTTTGAAATTGTTTCTTTCATAAAATTATTATTACTAAATATTATCTAAACTACTAGCATTTTCATCAAATCCTTCAACTTAACAGTAACTACACCAACGACCTTATCTCCACCACCATAATAAATATATACCAATCCACTCCTAACTACTAGTCCACATGGGAATACAACATTGGACACAATACCTGCAGTCTCATAATCTTTCTCAGGTTCTAGAAATGGTACAGCTGTTCGCGCCTTTACGATCGTAGGATCCTTGAGATCTAGGAGTATAGCTCCAACGCGATATATCGAACTCCACGATACTCCATGATACAGAAGCAGCCAGCCATCTTTGGTCTTTATAGGTGGTGTAGATATACCAACCTTATGACCGTCCCACATACCATGTCTTGGACCCATTATTTCAATACATTTATCAACTTTTTCCTTCTCAAAATCTAGAGACGATACAAAGTCAGCACAGATACTTTCATTGATACGATGTATTATCATATATTTCCCATTGACCATTTCTGGTATTATCACAGCATCTTTATCTGGAATACCTTGAGGAGTGATCGCTCTAGGAGTTGACCAATTGGCCCATCGCCTAGCACTAAAATCTTTGACACTTATGGATGATACTGCAACTCTCGGAGTGACACCATCATATGCGGTGTAAGTCATGAATATTTGATCACCCATCTTCACAACTCTAGGATCTTCGCAACCAAAATTTCGTCCAGAATCATTCCTTTCTATAGAATCACGTGGTGAATATACAGGTTTATCAAATCTCTCTTTTATAGATAACCCATCATTAGATACAGCACATCCTATAGTCGATACATTGCTATCAGAAACAGCTCGATAAAGTATGTGTACCTTTTCATCTATATCTATAGCAGCAGGATTCAATGTTCCCAATGTCTCCCAGAAAAAACCATTCCTTGGAGTTATGATCGGGTTGCCTGGAAAACGTTTTATAATCTGTTTTTCTCCACCAGTCATATAATCAAGAAGATCCTTAAGTGGTATAGTTGCAATAGCACAATGAGTATCAGCCGCCCCATAATATATCTCCAACTTATCCCCACGTATCAATGCTCCAGAGGGAAATATCACATTTGGCACATCACCAACTCTCTCATAATATGTTTCAGGTATCATGAATGGTCCTTTGGTACGACCTATCACTTTTCTCGGATCTTTGGTATCCAAAAGTACAGCTTCTATACCAAAAGCTTGATCAATATGACCATACCTCTGTATATGAGCATAAACTATGAGCCAACCAGCATCTGTCAAGACTGGTGCCGCACCCAATTCTATATGCTCTTCTGGTTTTCGACGTATATCTAGTTTGTTTACAGCAACTGTCTTCAACCAATTTTCCCAAAATGTAGCTGACCAAACATCTTCCATGCGATCAAATTCAACATAGCATATATGTGAAGGAGGCTGATCTGTATTGATGGTCACCAATGCAGCATATTTGCCATTGATCTTTTCCGAAAACATAGCCATACCCTTTGAATTGAATGTTGTAACCAAATGCTTCTCTGTTATAGTTTCCAGATCATTAGAAACAGCAACAGCAATACGAATATTCTCTGCAGAGTATGGATAGCCACCTAGAGCAGTATAGAAAATATAATATTTACCATCCATCTTGGTAACACGTGGATCTTCGCAACCGAAACGATCAAAATCAGCATCTGGAAAAACCAAAACTTTTCTATCATTATAATAACCACGACCAGGGATTGCCCTAGCGATCACAGAAGTCCTAATATGTGGAGACTTCAATAGATCTGGACCAGACATTGCACGATATACCAAACATGTCTTTCTCTTATGTATGACTGGACAAGCATTGAAAACTGCCATCGACTCCCATGGGTGGTCTTCATTCGGAGAAAGTATAGGGTTTTTTTCGGATCTAGTTAATGTGAACATGTTAATGTGAAATAGGAGATATGAAATATGATATATGAACTATGACTTCTTGACAAAAGATTTTGATTTAGTTATTAGTCCTTGAAGTAATTGATGCGCAATATTCGCTTGTGATGATAATTGGTTGTAAATTATATCATTAATGTAGGAAATATCTCTTGAAAGTAATAATTGATTTTTTAATTCAACCAAAGAACCTTGAGACAAGTAGAAGAAATGAATTCTCTCCTTATAACCATGTCTACCAAATCCTTCAGCTATATTTGAGGTTACTGATACAGCAGCCCTCCTCATCTGACTAGTCAAGCCGAACAATTCCTCTTTCGGGAACTTTTTAGTAACACTGTATATTTCGATCGCAAGCTTATGCGCCTCCTTCCAAGCATTCAAATCAGTAAAATTCTGTATCATATTTCGTATTTCATATTTCCTATTTCATAATTCCTATTTCAAACTTTCCCATACTCAACCATCCAATCCAATAAAGCCTTGAGTGGTGTCTCAGCAATACATACATGTTTATCACCTCCTCCATAATATACCAACAGATTGTCACCCAATATTACAGCACCAGATGCATAAACAATTCCTGGTTTTCCGTCATTCTCATAATGAGCATCAGGAGTCAATATAGGTTGAGGTGAGCGATATAAGATCTTGGTCGGATCATTGATATCTAGGATCATTGAACCGAGCTTGTATTTTGATGGCTCCCTATCATCTTGTGCATGATATAGTATGAGCCACCCTATATCAGTCCTAAGTGGTGGAGGTCCTGCACCACGTACTCTATTATCCCAAAATTTCTTTCGTCCCGGCTGAGGCCCATGTAATCTAGGGCTATTTATATATTTACCAATATTATCCAAATTATCCACATATTCAATACCGATATTTGGCGTAATGCTGTGTATGATGGCAAATTTACCATTGATTTTCTCAGGAAAAATAACCCAATTTTTCGCAACTTCTCCTGGAGAGGATATGAGCTGTGGACGCTTCCAATTCCATCTCTTTTTCTTTATATCACTAAGACATATAGATGTAAGTGCGATACGTACAGAATTCCAACCTTCGAATGCAACGTACGACATATAGACTCTATCACCGATCCTCACGGTACGTGGATCCTCTGATCCTCCCCAACCTCCACCAGAAGTATATATACCTGGATCATAGACCTTTGGACCTGTATTTTTTACTGGATCTGGCATACCATATCCTATCAAAGGCTCGAATACTGGATAAGTAGAGCGATCTCTAAAATTGAAACCATCATGGCTACCAGCATAACCGATACGAGATAAACCATCAGCACCTATTGCTCTATACAATAGATGGATCTTCCCTTCATCATCCTGAAAGGCTGCAGGATTGAATGTACCGCCAGCTTCCCATTCTCGGAAAGGTAAAGGTGACAATACAGGATTATATTGATGGCGAGATAGCTTATGATGAGGATGAGATGACGCTTCTAGATTCTTCGAATTACGGACTAAACTCACAATACACAAAATCAATATAACAACTAGAGCAAATGATAGTGAAATTATTGGAATTATATAAGAATCCATATTGTTTAGGTACGACCATACTTATCCTCTAGACGCACTATATCTTTTTCATCAAATTTTCCATAGGTAATCTCTAACAATACCAGTGGTTCTGTCCCGCCAGTAAACCGGTGTTTTGTCTCTCTTGGAATAAAATACTCCTCGCCAAGTTTTGTTTCAAACTTTTCATTGACTATCTGAACAGTCCCATTACCCCCTAATACTCTCCAATATTCATCACGTTCATGATGAAATTGTAAACTACATGATTCACCAGGTTTGACTGTAATAATCTTCACCATTGAAGGAGAGATTCTCGTGAGCCACAATTCATCGCCCCATGGACGATTCTCTGTAAAAGTTTTGGGAATTTCCATATTTATTAACTATATTGTAACATAAAATCAATAGTTACTTTGTATACTAATGTCTGTGTATAACTTCCAGAATATCTTATAAATGGGTAATTTGCGTAAATAAAACTCTCTACATCTTCGCTTGTCAGAATATAGAGAACTAGTCTAAATCTATGAGAACAACCTTTTCTCTATAGGAATGGCCACTTATAATAGCAATCCTGGACTTTGATAGCTTGAAATGCCCTGCCAATAACTCGATTACACGTTCATTCGCTTTGCCTTTTTCTGGCGTAGCATTCACACGTACTTTAAGCACACCATCAGGCATCATTTCGATTTTCTCTGTTTTTGCTCCAGCAGATACGCGGATTTTGATTGTTGAAGACATTAGTTTTTATAACTAATATGGTATTGATCAAAAATTAATAGGTATTTCCCAAAATATTGATACCATTAAAATAAATATGAAACCCCTCAAAACTGCTATTCAGTTTTTACAACTGCATATTTCCAACTACCAAGGTCTATACTACTACCACCATGCATGTCATTACGGAATGCAACAGTTGTATATAATACTGCTGGTGCAACGGCTGAATAGATCATAGGCCAGCCTCCACAACCATTCATCGGTTCACCAAAAGCCATTATATATTCATGACCGCTCACAGTAGCAGAACCAGTATTAGTCTTAGGAATAGCAATATTTGGGACCTGATTGAATAAAGCAGTGAGTTCGCCTACATTAGCTTCTCTGTATTTTAATCCTTTTGACGAAATATAATTATCAATCGTCTTTTTGACAATCGTGGGATGCATATAAGGAAACAAACGTGGACCCGGTTGGCCATTTGCCAATACTTCTTTCATATATGGAGCAGTAATTTTAAGGAATTCTATCTTGATCTTTTTGCTAGTACCGTTGGAATCAACCGAGTTGATCTCGTAAGAATCAGGCGTAAAACTTACATAATAAGGCATTGGTGATCCTCCAACTTGCATTGCTGCAGTGGTAGGTAATGCATCTATTTTTTGTGTCGTAGCTAGGGGAGCACTCGGATCACGTATGATCATTGTATATGTAAAAGCAGATTGACCAGGCATGCTAGTTGTCCAAAATGTTTTTGCTGGACCGATTCCCATAGCAGGACTGATCACATCATATTGTCCACTTGCATTCATTCTACGACCAGTAGGAACAGTAACTGATGGAGTAAAGACAACACCTGAAGTGTATAAACTTCTACAAACAGTCTCAGCGCCAATAAGACAGGAAGATATTGGTGGTGTAGCAATCTCCACCGCAGCACCACTAACCTGCAAATACAATATTTTCATAGAAGAAACGCCCGTTGGGCCATTGGTAACATATTTGTTGAGCATAGCCAATGATTCCAATGATGTCGCAGGACGATAACCTAAAGCACGAACAACACAATAGAAAAATGCCATATTCTTTGTATTCGGAGAAGCGTTGGCTGTCGATGATTGGCATAAAGAACGGATTTCAGGTGAAGCAATAGAGCCACCAAAAGATAGTGGTATCAACTGAAAATCTAGAACTGCACTTGTATTATTTGTAACAGGAGCAAGAGTTTCGAGAAGTCCCATATTCAAATCCTCTCCACGCTTTGCTTTTCCTATTCCGATCGCATTCAGTCGACAATCTGCAGTTTGGTTATAATGCATTGTGAATTTCCCAGAGATGATATTGTTTCCATCCATAGAAAATGGTGTAGATGTGCCAGAATTATCTGCTGAACAATTGTTCACGGATGTGTCAACGGGCTGTGCCGTTAGCTGATTTGCTGCAAGTGATAGTCCGCTAGGACCTAAAGCTGAATCAGATAGATCTGAACTGTCTGCCAATGATTGATCTTGAGCTTGAGCACCAGCTGCAGAACTAGAATTGGATTGACCAGCATTCTGTACTACACTGCTATTCAGACCCCCAAAATAACTATTGTAATACGAACCAGGTACATAACTAGTAGCTGCATTTCCAGTATTGGCTGCATTCTCCGTGCCAGTAGTGCTTGATTTCAGTGTACAGACATAGCCTGTAGGACAAACTGGTGCTGTAGTTTGAGCTATTGGTGTACATTTATAGCCTACTGGGCAGCCAGGAACTGTGGTTGCTGCATGAGCAGAGGAACCTACGAGAGTTAATGAGACCAATAGAGCTATGGTGGCAATAAATTTTTTCATGAGAATTAGTAATTAATTATTAAATTATTTATTGTTATTAATATGTGCTTATAATATGTAAGTATTATAGCGCATTTGTATTTTAATAAATACTACCTATATAGTCATCAAAGTAATTTGCGGAGAGGAAGGGATTCGGTCACGACTCTCGCCTGACCAGTCAGGCTCGGTCGCGACCCCGACTCGCGGCTCGGCCTGCTGGCCTCGCCCGCTCCGTCTTTCTCACCATCACTCGTCGCGCAATGATGCTCCGCCCGAAGGCCATTTAGGCCTTCTCGCGGATCATTGCGGGGAGTTTGGGACGATATCCGAATGGCTTTAATGATAGCATAGGCAATGGAATGCCGTAATATATCGTTATATATGTCAACTTTACTATTTCTCTTGTTTTTGCTACCTTTACATTGGTGTTTGGAGAGTTCGCTCTCTCACGGCTTACAAGCTGTAGCCAAGCACCAACAAAGAACCCGTCTAACTGACGGATTTTTTGTATCTAATCTTCTTCTGGCACACCTTCGTGGAGAATCCGATTCATAGTTTCCGTATTCATGCCC
>CAIPHR010000069.1 GCA_903864905.1 uncultured bacterium | reverse complement strand
TGCCTTCCGTAGCTGGATCGTAGCCAATTAGTACATTGTCCAACCGCGAAGCAGCCAAGGCGAGATGATCTAATCACATCACTACTTGACTATATTTCGGAGATTCAGATCGGCATGAGTTAAAATTTTGACTATAGGCATGTGCTAAAATCTGTCGGTAGAGTTGCAACTGTAATAGATGTCCATAAGAACAATCAAAGAAGACGCCATGAAGAAAATATATATCAAACCTGTAGTCATGAAGCGTGAGAATCTGGCAGCCATTACATCGGTATGTGTATCTGGATGTTTTGACTAACAGGTAGATAGAACATAACTCGCTATATTTTTTCAAATTTTATAAGGTCAATTCAATGAAAAAAGCTTATATAAAACCTGTAGTCATGAAGCGTGAGAATCTGGCAGCCGTTACATCGCTATGTGTATCTGGATGTGTTTTATAACTAGGTAATATAGGGTAGTTAAACTTAACTTACTCCCTTGTTGACCTTCAAGGTGAAGCGCTGAACCAGTTGATAGCTTTTGGACGTTAATCCGCAGGTCCCTGGTTCAAGCCCAAGTCGGGGAGCCAGGTTACCCCAAAAGTGGGCACCCTCGTGGTGCCCTTTTTGTTTTCTGGCGCGCTCTGCATCAGGTCGGTTTACTTCCCCCCATTCGCATTTCCTTGTCGGCACCTTTAACTGGGCTGCCGACATCTTAATTTGCGGATCTTTGAGATGTATTCATAATACAATATGCGCAGCGCCATGCCGGTATGAACAACTAATGTTCACTTTGTAGGCATCAAGTTGTTATAAACAAGGCTAGGTTCTAACGACGAATCACTATTGAATTTTGGCAATATTGTTGGGGATAGATAACTATTTCTGATAGAGGAGAAAGTACTATGTTCAGATTTTTTTCTTTACGGCCATTACTTGCGTTGGCCATAGCTGTAATTCTTGGTAGCACATCTGCCTACGCTGCTGATAAAGACTCTATTATGAATAAGGCAACTACTAAGAATGCATTTAATATGCTGGAGACCAGTATTCAAGGTATTCAAAAGGGTCTCGCTTCTCGGAAGGTTACCTCTGAAGAACTAGTGAAATTTTACTTGGCGCGTATTGATAAGTATGACCAACAAGGCCCCAAGCTAAATTCCATCATAACGATAAACCCCAAGGCGTTGGAAGAAGCGAGGGCTCTCGACAATGAAAGAAAAATCAAGGGACCTAGAGGGCCACTGCACGGTATTCCTATTATCTTGAAGGACAATTTTGACACGTTTGACATGCCAACTTCTGGCGGCAATAAAGCGATGGCAAAAAGTCAGTCTTCAAAAGATGCCTTCCTGACCAAAAAATTACGTGATGCAGGTGCGATTATTATTGCGAAAGCTAATTTGCATGAATTGGCCCGTTCTGGCACGACAATGAGTTCTTTGGCCGGGCAAACTCTAAATGCGTATGATCTAACTCGTACCCCTGGTGGTTCCAGCGGAGGTACTGCTACTGCAGTAGCAGCTAATTTCGCTGTTGCAGGAATGGGGTCAGACACTGTTAACTCTGTGCGTTCTCCAGCTTCTGCTGAAAATCTTGTCGGCTTCAGGCCAACTTATGGGCTGTTGAGCCGTAGTGGTGTCATCCCTGCTGCACTGACACAGGATATGGCTGGGCAGATCACACGTTCTGTTGCAGATGCCGCGATTATGTTGAATGTATTAGCAGGTGTTGACCCTGCGGACGATATTACGGCGGCTGCAAAAGGTCATATTGCTCGCGACTACACTACTTCCTTGAAGAAAAACGGCTTGAAAGGGAAACGCTTGGGCGTTATTCAGGCAATCGTTGGTACTGATCCCGAAGTTACCAAAGTCTTTAATAAAGCGCTTGATGATTTAAAAGCTCAAGGTGCGAAGATCGTCTTCATTGAAGATCCAAACTTTAATACAGGAAAGATATCGAGAGAGTGTGACGTACAGGTTTATGAAAGCAATCCAAATTTAGATGATTACCTCAAAACACTTGGGCCAAATGCTCCGATACATAGTAGTAAAGAGCTAATCGCAACAGGAACACTGGACAAATCTATTCAGAAGCTTCTCTACGATTCTCAAGCACTGATGCCAAATAATTTGACCGATCCTAATTACAAGAAAGCATTGGAGAATGGCGCTGCTTTAAGGGTATTGGTTAAGAAAACTATGGCTGACAATAAGCTTGATGCTTTTGTTTATCCACACCAACAGGTTCTGGTTGCCAAGATTGCTGATGGCGGGCAACCTGGCCGTAACGGAATTCTCGCATCGATTGCCCAAACTCCAGCCATTACAGTTCCTGGAGGCTTTTCGACTCCGAATGCTGATGCTGCACTCGGGGTTCCTGTTGGAATCGAATTCATGGGTCTTCAATGGAGTGAGCCAAAGCTTATCGAAATTGCTTATGCCTATGAACAAGCCACAAAGTATCGTCGACTACCAAAGTTGACCCCTTAAACTGCTAGCTTGTTTGTTGCAAGGCATCTCTCCAGAGAGCCACGCAAATGTCTAGCCCAGCTCACAAGGTTGGGCTAGATACTTTTTGAGTTCACATAAGACATACCGCAAGCCAGATTTTCGATGTTAATCCGCAGGTCCCAGGTTCGAGTCCTGGTCGGGGAGCCAAACAAATCAATGGGTTAGCTTAATTGCTAGCCTATTTTTTTATGTCCGTGTCCCATTTCTGTCCCATTGGGTCTCCAACTCGGAGGCTTTATGGCAACAATTCGCAAGCGTGGAACATCCCAATATCAAGTTCGCATACGCATCAAGGGCTATCCTGATGTTCTGCTGTGGCATTGAGATTACTTTGGTTTTAACAATAAGCAGGTGCTAGAATGTTGTGCAGAGTTTCTACTGTGATAGATGACCATAAAAACAATCAAGGGGGATGCATGAAGAAAACCTATATAAAACCAGTTGTATTAAAACGTGACAATCTGGCGTCAGTTGCAGCCGGTTGTGTTGCATCTGGATGTGCTGTCTAAGTAGAAGTAGGGTATAATATTCTTTTATAACAATCGAGGTTCAATTCAATGAAAAAAGTATATATCAAGCCCGTAGTCATGAAG
>CAIPHR010000068.1 GCA_903864905.1 uncultured bacterium | reverse complement strand
GTTGATTTGCCTGAACCTGATGGTCCCATAATAGCTACGAATTCTCCATCCTCGATCTTGAATGATACATTCCTCAATGCAAAGGTTTTATTATCACCGTTTACGTATACCTTTTTTAGATTTTTAACTTCGATCATAATATTTTTTAGAATGGTTGTGGTCCATGTGGTGCTGCGTTAGTTGTAGTAGTTCTTGTTGATGCTCCACTTCCAGTATTTGTACGTGTAGAAGTAGTAGATGTAGGTCTTCTTCCAGTCAAACTATTCAATATACTAGGTGCTGTAGATGCAGATTGGACGGCGCTAGCAGCTATTGTCTTTGTAACTATGAATTGTCCTGCATTCAAACCAGTCAATACCTGTGTATTGGTATCATCTGATTCTCCAACTGTGATAGTGACCTTGGTAGGTGTGAGAGGTGAGGATATGGTGATCGTTCTATTGGTCGATGAAGCGTTTCTATAACCGTAAGATGGTGATGTTGCTGACTGTGGAATATCTATCGTTTCAACGTATTTTGTCTTGCCAGATGTTTTGATAGCGCTTGATGGTACTATAACTGTATTGTCCAATTGATTTGTGATAATAGTTACATTGATACTCATGCCGGGTTTGATACGTGGATCTTGTGTATTGACATTTATTTTGACTGGGTATGAAACTACTCCTTGACTAACTGTTCCAACTAGTTCAACTACACTAACAGTACCAGTAGCATTCAAGCCATCTATAGCATCAAATGTTACATTTACAAGTTGGCCAACCTTTACTTTTGCAGCATCTACTTCATTCAATGATATTGTTGACATCATACTCTGTCCTATTATCGTTGCTATAGCACTACTCCCTGATTGTCCATATAGATTGACTGATATTCTGCCTATAACTCCATCATATGGTGCGCGTATGAAGTAATTGTCGTATGTCTGTTGTGCCTGCTGTAGGGAGAGTTTTGATTGTTCCAAGTCGTACTGATCGGCACCTGTTACTAGTGTTGTGTATGAATTGATGTTTGTTTCAATGCTATTTTGTGCACTTGCCAAACTAGTTAGATCACTATTGATCTGCGTTACCCATGCTGTAACATTAGCCTGTGCTGTAGGAGCATCTTTTGGATAATAATCAGGTTGTGTTGTAGTTAAGAACGTTATGGCAGCTTGTGTATCACTGACAGCTTTTGACATTGCATTGATCATCGTATGTGTATCAACGAGCATCTGATCTATAGAAGATGTTGCACTGTATCTATTCAATGATTTGAATTGTGATAGACTCTTTTGATATAGATTTACAGCCGCATCATATTCTATGCCAGCTGTATCTCTGTATGTCCTCGCTGATGAGTTGAGATATGAACTACGCTGATCAGAAATAAAACCTGTTTGTCCATAGAGTAGATCTTTCATCCCAGATATAATATTTGGTAAATCTAAGTATATATTTGAAGCGGCATTGAAAGCACTGGTATATGATTGGTCTATTGAATTCTTTGAATTGGATACGTCGCCAATTTTTGCTGGTGCAGATAATTTTAGATATGACAATTTTGAATTTTGTAAAGATATGGAGGCATTCTTGGAATCTATGGTTGCTATCAAATCACCTCTTGTTACTGCCTGTCCAACTGCTACGTATATACCTGTTATGGTACCTGAAACTTGACTCTGTATATCTGTTTGATTGGATGCTGAAACTTGTCCTGTTCCGGTCACTGTTTGGATGATCGATCCTTTATGAACAGGTAATAGTACATATTGCGGTTCTGTGTTTGCTATAACTGCATATTTGTATATTTGATAAATTCCAATTATACATATTATAGCTATGCTTGTTATTATAAATTTGTGTGTACTTATGTACTTCGACAGTCTAGACCAATAGTTGATATTCTTCATATTGATAGTTTATTAATAAAATTATTTGTTTCGAATGTCTGTTGATCGATATTGTCCGCGCGCATTCTGTGGCGGCATTATCCTTATCAATGTTGCATGTATCTGACCCTGTTCATCTGGTGTACCGATCGTGACTATCTGTTCTCCAATAGTGAGAGCACTTGTTGATGCTTGATCTCTCATGCTGCGTATAGAAGTTGTAGAGCTTATAAGTACTATTGCTTCATTGCCACTTTGCTCCTGTACCATGATCTGCGGTAAGTGTACAGATATAATCTCACCGATCGCTCCGTGTGGGTTCATATCATCCGCATCTCTTCCAAATGGTGCAAATATAGATCTAGGATCTCTAGCATTCTCATAATGAGCTCGGTCCCAATTTATTGAAAATGCAGCTTCTCTATAGCCTATGAATATACCCATCTGAAATATTATAAATAATATCAACAGAACACCGATCGTATACATGATCTTCTTGAAACTTTCTGATTTTATGAAATCTTTTATTGTCATGGTATTGGAATATTAGGCTGCTATAAGTCTATGTTTTACATTTTCTGAATAGTCTGAGTATCGTACTGTTCTGCGAAGGGAACTGACTACTATAAATAATATTGATAGTATAACTATTACTCCCATTATAGGTATTGATGACATAATAGATAGTGTGAATTCTTTCCAATTGGTAAGGATATATGAACTATCTGTATATATAAGTGAAATATATTTACCAAAGCCTGATTGGGTAGAACTAATGATAATATAGTAAATAACTGGTATCAAAAATAGTAATCCAATTATTGAAATTGTCTCATAAACCATAGATCTCCTATGTGATCGTTTGATTTCAAAATTTTCCACACGACATATAATAGATCTTTGCATTCTCTCACATATATCCGTATCTGCATTCATATTAGTTGATATACGATGGATTCTGTTATTATGGTGCATATTGTGTTTCTTTATTTTTTAGTAATTTTCGCATGTGTATGAGAGCTCGTCTGTGCCAACTTTTCACTGTATTCATTGGTCTATTCATAATCTTGGCTATTTCATCAAAACTCAGCTCCTCTTGATAGTGTAGTGATATAACTATCTGATGATCTGGGTGTAATTGGTCTACTATTTTCGCGAGCATTTCTTTTGTTTGTATAGCATCAAATATTTCTGCTTGATCTGGTTCCTGATCTCTCAATGTATCTGCAAACGACAGGTCATTTTCATTATCATCTAGCTCTGAGAATAAACTCGCTCTCTTCTTCTTTATATAATCTAGTGCCGTATTTCTCGCTACTGTATATAGCCATGGCCGAAATTTCATCCCTTGCTTATATTGTTTGATATTTTTCCACACCTTAAAAAAAGTATCTTGTGTGATATCTTCTGCTATATCATCTGAATGTGCATATCTTCGTACAAAATTGAATATTGGTCTTATGTACCTCTTTGCTATTTCCTGGAAAGCATATTCGTCTAGTATCTTACATTCTCGAGCTAGTTTCTCATCTGTATATTGGCTGTAGTTTGTATTGGCCATGCTTTTATCTATCATATACTTATCATACTATATTATTGAGAATTTACTATTTTATATGAAATTCATACACCTCTTTCCAATTCTGCGAAATATGAATACTACAGCCATTATATATCCTAAGTTCCAAACATGTTTTCCGAATACTCGAGGACGTCTGGTGGGAAGTTAATTTACGAGAGTAAGTATTATGTTCTTAATCCGCAGAGTATGAGGAAAATATGTGTGGAACTTAGATAAATAAAGCATATAATGTAATTAAATTTTGTATAATAGGTAAGTGGTATATTGAAAACCCCAGCACATTCATTTTTTCAATTCTGCGAAATAAGAACATAATACTTACTCTCGTAAATTGACTCCCCAAAGACAATTCTCGAATTGAAAAAATGAATATGCTGGGGTTTGTCTCTATTATTGATCCTAATACAAGCAAAATTATCACGGTTTAGGTATCGTTTTATGTGAGTGGATGCGACAAGTGTATGCGGACTAATGCTATGTTTCTTATACTATGTTACAATAGCAACATGGCAAAAAGAGCAACAGGTATAGAAAAAAATCGTACTTCACGTTCAAGAAAGACCAAGAAACGCTTGGCGAAGAAGAACGCTTGGAAGAATAAGAAATAGCTTTCGAATAGCGAATAGACTCTGTTCGCATATTTGAACAGGGTTTATTTGTTTTATGTTGATACTATTTGTGCTTCTTTTTGATCTCAATACCTAGTTCTCGGAACTGTTTCTCTGAAATTTCTGACGGTGCATCCATCATGAGATCTTTTCCTTCTCCCGTTTTTGCAAAAGCAATGACTTCTCGTATTGAGGATTCATTGTTCATAAGTGTTACCAAGCGGTCTATACCCCAAGCAATGCCGCCATGTGGAGGTGCACCAGATCCTAATGCATGTAGCATATGCCCAAAATTCTTCTCAATTTGCTCCTTTGGATATCCCATAATCTCAAAAACTTTCTGCAGTGCAGCTGGTGTATGATTGCGAATACTACCACCACCAATTTCAAAACCATTCAATACAACGTCATATTGTGTTGTAAGTATATCGCCGATGTTTTCTTGTTTCATAAGAGAGCTCATAAATTCTGGTTTTGGAGCTGAAAATGGGTTGTGCGTAAACGTCCATCCACTACGGCCAGTTAGTGGATCCTCATCAGTTTTCTCGAAGAATGGAAAATCGATAACCCAACAGAAAGCAAGTAGATCTGGATCATTCTTGTCATTTCTTATATCAGGTCTATCAGTCTTGTATTTGTCCATAGAATCCTTGTATGTAATGCGAGGGAATGGAATCGCCTGTATTTTCTTTTCTGGGAATTGTTTTGTAACTATCTCTATAAGCATCTTTTCATTGAGAGCCATGACATCCTCACGATCCACAAAACTCATCTCTAAGTCCATCTGTGTAAATTCTGGTTGTCTATCTGATCTCGTATCTTCATCTCTGAAGCATCGTGCGATTTGGAAATATTTCTCAAAGCCAGCAACCATGAGTAGTTGTTTGTACTGTTGAGGTGATTGTGGTAGGGCATAGAAGAGTCCATTTTCTATCCTAGATGGTACTACGTAGTCTCTTGCACCTTCTGGTGTTGATTTGGTAAGTATTGGTGTTTCTATCTCAATAAAGCCATTTTCGTCTAACATATCTCTCACATGCTTCACAATACGATGTCTTGATCGAATATTTTTCTGACTTCGGTGTCTTCGCAAATCTATATAACGGTATTTCAGTCTGGTTTCTTCACCAACCTCTTTTCCATCACTACGTATATCAAATGGTGGAGTTACTGCTTCATTCAATACGTCAATATTCTTTAATTCGATCTCTATATCACCATTTGGCTCTATTACTCCTGTTTCTTTGTTTTTCGATATCATTTTCTCTGGTCTCTTATTCACAATACCTGTAGCTCTAACTACCCATTCAGTTCGAATCCTGTTGGCTACTTCGTGCGCCTCCTTATTGCTAGGTAGTGCAACTGCTTGTATCTTTCCAGACATATCGCGGAAATCGATAAATATCAATTTTCCATGGTCACGCCGTATGTCTACCCAACCTGAGATAGAAATCTCTTTGCCTATAAAATTGTTTAGATCCTTTATGTATGTTCTTTTCATTATATTATATTTTTTAATCGTCAGTATTTGACGGATCGTATATTGGATAACTATAGTACATCTGTAAATTTGTGCAAGATACATCTATTATATGATATAGTTATTGCATGTTTGAAGTAATTTCAGATCAAATCAAAGAAAAAGCACCTATTATATTGGCCAAAATCATGAAGGCCAATTCGATCCTTTTGCATTGTCACCCATCACCTGATCCTGATTCTGTTGGATCAGCTCTAGCAATGAAGTTTGCTTTGGAACAATTGGGCAAGAAAGTGACGCTTATAAGAGGGGATTCAGAAACTCCTGTTGCTTTCATGCATTTTCCTGGAGCGGGTGATATTGTAAAAAAGAGTTTTTCTGAGATTGACGTGAGTTCATTCGATCTTTTCATTATTCTAGATAGCGGTTCCAAGGAGATGATTTCTCAGAATAATCCTCCGATTTTTCCTCTTTCATTAAATACGATAATCATAGATCATCATGCTTCGAATCTATCATATGCAGATACCAATCTCGTCGATCTGACTTCGCCAGCTACTTCTTTTGTATTGTTTCAGCTTTTCAAATTGTGGAATATAGAGATAGATAGTGACATTGCAACAAATCTTTTCATGGGTATATACACTGATACTGGTGGTTTCAAATATCCACCAACTGACTATCGTATATTTCTAGCTGTTGCAGAATTGGCAAAGGTTTCAACTGATTTTACTGAGACCATTTTTATTATGGAAAATAGTGAGGTCAAAGAGTCTATCTATTTCGAGGCTTTGGCTCTCGGTTCGATACAAACTTTCTTGAATGATAATATTGCTATTGCAGCTGTTTCATATAATGAATTGAAAATGAAGAGTATTCCACCGTCATCTATTCATGGTTTCGATATTTCAAATAAACTAAAGTCTGTTATCGGCTGGAATATTGGTGTTTCTATGGTTGAGAAGGAGTCAAATATTGTGAAGTTGAGTATGCGTACTAGAGATGCAAATAAGTTCAATGTTTCCAAATTGGCTGTCGCTCTCGGTGGCGGTGGACACAGGGCTGCATCTGGTGCACTTCTACGCATGTCGATCGATGATGCCAGGAAGCTAGTTGTATCTAAAGCCAAGGAAATGTATAATCTCTAAACTATTTATTAGTAATAATTATTAAGTATATACATTTAATCAAATGAGTACATACAAATGGATATGGGGTATAGTGATAGCAGTCATATTATTGGCAGGTATTCAGTGGTACATGGTTTCTAGGTCTACCGCTTCTTTCAATATGTATGGTAAAGACTTCGCCCAAAATGAAGCAAGTTCTACTGATCAAGTCGCTGCTGTAGCAGCTGCAAGTTCGACGGTTGCGTCTAGTGATACCAATTCACCAGCACCAGTTAATACTAATACAAAAATAACAAAAAACTTTATGCATACTGTTACTGTTCAAACCTCCAAGGGTACTATTGTTTTTGAAACATATGATGCCGATGCGCCAAAGACTGTAGAGAATTTCCTAACTCTTAGTGGTAAAGGTTTCTATAATGGCACTATATTTCACAGAGTTATTCCTGGTTTCATGATACAGGGCGGTGATCCTACTGGTACTGGCACTGGTGGTCCTGGTTATAAGTTTGCTGATGAGTTAAATCCAGAAACTGCTTCCTATAAAGCTGGTTATGTTCGTGGTACGGTTGCTATGGCAAACTCTGGTCCAAATACCAATGGTAGTCAGTTCTTCATCATGCAATCTGATAACCCATTACCGAATAGTTATAGTATTTTTGGTAAAGTTATTTCTGGTATGGATGTTGTTGATGCTATTGCAAAGGCTGAGAGGAATTCATCTGACAAGCCGCTTGTTGAGATAAGTATGACTAAGGTTACATCTGCAGCTAAGTAGTTATTTTCCAATTCTGCGAAATAAGTACAATGTTCTTCATCCGCAGAGTATGAGGAAAATATGTGTGGAACTTAGGATATAGATTATATGTGGTCTTTAATTATTTTTTTAATTGATGAATATCAGTAATTGATGTAGACTTCCTATATGTCTGAATATTATAATTCTCGCAGAAACAGAAATTTATTTGATCCAAAAAGTGATGAACCTTTCAGGATGAGTAGATCAAAGATAGATCTGTTCATGAATTGTCAGTTATGCTTTTATCTGGATTGTAGACTAGGAGTCGGTAGACCTCCTGGTTTTCCATTTGCTTTGAATTCTGCTGTAGATACATTGTTAAAAAAGGAGTTTGATATTCATAGAGCAAAGAGGCGAGCTCATCCACTCATGGGAGCTTATGGACTAAAGGACATGGTTCCTTATGAACATGAGGATCTCGATCTATGGCGTAGCAACTTCAAAGGTATTCGATATATTCATGAACCAACAAATCTGTTGGTAACCGGAGCTATAGATGATATATGGATAAATACTGTTACCAATCAAGTATCTATCGTTGATTACAAATCAACTAGTAAAGAAGAGAAGGTTAGTCTGGATAAAGAATGGCAAGTAACCTACAAACGTCAAATGGAAGTCTATCAATGGTTATTCAGGCAAAATGACTTCGACGTTTCGCAAATCGGATATTTCGTATATTGTAATGGTAAAACTGATAGGGAAGCATTTGATGCTAAGCTTGAGTTTGATATTGATCTGTTACCTTATACTGGAAATGATGAATGGGTCGTAAAAGCCTTGGAGAATATTCGTGAGTGTCTAATGTCTCCGAAACCTCCAAAACATGCATTACAGTGTGACTATTGTGCGTATCGTAAGTCAGCTAGGGATGTACAACAGGGGAAATAGGGGTAATATTGATATTGGTTTGAAACTAACACTTTCGTAGGTTAATAGTAATACACTTGACTTTTTGTCATATTTGGTATACAATACTGTTGTTAATAATTAAATATATGTGTACATGCACCAATGGCTCTGTTTGGCCGTAAATGGCAAGCCAAGGTGTTAGTATGCTTATGACCATGAATAATATCAATAAATCAAAGGTTCTCATAGTAACTGCGGCATTCATGCTCGCTGTTTTGGTGGTCATGAGTTTGCCGGCACCCACAAATGCTTGTACTGGATATGGTTGCGGGTACTATAGTCCTTATCAGTACAATATTAGTTATAGTCATGTGGACTCTTTCCAGAATGTTCAAACGCCGGTTTATGTACAACAGCCTGTATATATTCAGCAACCTGTTTATATACAACAGCCTGTATATTATGCACCCGTTATAGTTTCATGTAATGTAAATAATAGTTACAATAACAATAACAATAATTATTATAATAATAACAATTCTAATCTGGTAACTTGGACCGCCTATCCTTCTGGTGGAAATGGTCTTTATAGTTATCGTTGGTCTGGTTCAGACGGTTTATATGGAACAGCACAATCTATTTCCTTCAATTATTCATATGCTGGTACAAAGACTGCTTACGTGACTGTTTACTCAAATGGTCAATCATTTACACAGAGTTGTTCTACATATATTCAAGCCAATCAGTATATTGCTCCTATTATTACCCCTCTAGTTACTCAGGTTGTTTATCAACCAAGTTACCCTGCAAATTATATTATTCAGAACAAGAATCTAGATGTAGGTTGTTATGTTGATCCTATGAACGCTCGTCTCGATCAACCTATTACATGGACAGCTGAGGTTACTGGTGGTATTGCTCCATATACTTATTCTTGGACTGGTTCAGAGAGTCTCAATGGTTCACAGTCTTCTGTAATTAAGTATTATGGTACGACCGGATCAAAGAGTGCTATTGTAACAGTTACTTCTGCAGATGGTAGAACAGGTACTCATGCATGTAGCAATAGTTTGACTATAGCTAGTGCGACAAAAGTTGCGGCTAACAATGTATCAGTTTCTCCAACTGCATCTGCAAGATCCTTACAACCAGTAGCTGTTCAACAGGTAAGTCCTAACAATATTGATCAAGCAGCTGCTTCTATATTATCGATGTCAAATATTCCTTGGGGCTGGGTTGCTCTGCTCGTTATATTGGTACTATTCATAACAGTTACATATTTGTTATTCAATAGACAGAAGATATAATCATTATTTAAGGTTAATCAAAATTGAGTGACGGGTGCGACTCCAAATATAAATGTTTAATAGAAGTGAGTGAATATTACAAAAGCCTCCAACTGGAGGCTTTTGTGTATATAATATATGGACCAATCAGATTTTTATATATTTAAGTTATTGTATCTTTACTATCGGATACAAGAAGTGTGCGGTTGTTGGATTCATCATGTATCGTGGTGCTGCTGCAACCTGTGCTGAAAGACCACCTTCTGAAGCATCCCATGCAACGCCACCACCACTACCAATGTCGAATAGTCCTCTATGTTCAAAACCAGGTTCTTCTCCTGATCCTGCTGGTCCAGGCTTATTGTGGAACCATGGGTAAGCATTACACGTTGGACTCTGACTACCTAGAGCAATCAAACCATAGTTACCTCTAGCCAATGGGTATTGTTTTTCAAAAGAAACCATTTCTGCGGCAGTAGCAGCACGGTACCCAGCTGGCATTAGATATCCAAGTACTTCATCAGATCCGACTCTACTATTTTTTATAAAACCCAATATATTAGCTATATAGGCGTCTGTGTCTACTATTTGTAGGATTTTCATTTCAGCTGGTTGTACTCCTGTTCCTTCATATATATTTTGCCATCCAGGATTTCTATATTTGCTATAATCAACTTGAACAGTATATTTTGCAGACGGTATAGCATAATGATCGTGATCTGTTGCTGCAGCGAGAATAGCACTTGGACCCAAGGTAATACTCGGCATTGATGTTAGAGTCACTGGGGTCCAAGTGTTATCTTGGACAGCAATGATTTTTCCTACGCCCATCACCACATAAATCGTGTTTCCACTGTTAGATGTAGCTGGTCCAATAATGTTCCCGTTTGAGGACATTATTTTTTGATACCCTACGCCACCACCTGAACTACTACCTGTAGTTTTTCCTAGCGACATTGGACTACTGCTACCTGTATTAACAAATGGTGCAAAGTATGAGCTTGTTGTACTACCTGTAACTTTTATTATAGACCCATAGGCAGTTCCTGCGATTTGTGGATACATGGTTGAAAGAGCGATAAGTTCTTGTAAAGTCACTGGTCTGTATCCTTTAGTTTTTAATCCATACATTAGTTGGTCATAAGTAACAGTGCCAGATATGTTTGCTACTAAGTCAGCAAGACTGAAAACTTTTGCATTGAGAGTTTTTTGGCCGCTGCCACTTTGAGGAAACATTCCAAAACTTATATTTCCTGAAATAGCATTTGTTGCATTATTTAATGAATTTTTTGCGAATACCGAAAGAATATCATCCAGTGATTGGCTATAGTTAACCGTAAATTGATATGTGCCAGGAATTATTGTTGCTGTGGTTTGGTCTAGTTGTATATCTTGAACAATGACAGGACTCTCGGTTATAGGACTTTCGACTACACTTACAGTTTCTGGTGATATAACTTGAGGTATATATGAATTAGTAGTTGTTACATTATTATTTGATTTTATATTTGTATTGACATTTGTAGTGCGGATATTTAAATTTGATAGAAATGTATTGTAGTATGATCCTGGCACGTAAGTACTAGCACTAGTGTTGGTCTGAGTATTAGTTGTTGATTTGAGGGTACAAATATAACCTGTAGGACAAAGTGGTGAAATAGTTTGAACTGTAGGTTTACAGATATATCCTGCTGGACACAGAATATTGGTAGACGCTATCGCGTTACCAGAAGATGTTATAAAAGCTAGTGAGACCAATAGTGTCAATGTGGCTAATGTAGTTTTCATAATATTTAACAAAAAATCACTTAGTTATTAATTTATATATTATATCATATTAT
>CAIPHR010000067.1 GCA_903864905.1 uncultured bacterium | reverse complement strand
TCGGCTGAATTTGGAACGTTATTCTTCTCGGCGGCATATTGAACCTTCACAATTGTATCTCTACAAAGTGAAACAACAATTATCGAGGCACTATCTGAGAGTTGCTTCCTTCCTTGTCCTAAAGAATCATGTTCTGTCGCACTTTCCTGAGCCTTTTTACGAATTGTATTTTTGTTTGGCTGAGTCTGGCATGAGACAGCAAAAATCAGCAAAAGGATAACAATTATTTTCATTTTAAAATCTCGGCAATGATAGGTGGGTTTAATGAACTTCCGTCTTTAATAGCCCAAAGGTAGACCATTTCATTTGAAGTAATTCATAGATATTGGGATTCTTACACTTCTGCTCATTGGTTGATGTTCTGTTCCTCGCTCTCATTTTGGCATAATACAAATGGCACTTTTAAAGAAAAGCAATAAGGAGATAATCGATGATCCTTAGAATCGTCATTTATTTAGCTCCTAATCCAATGAGAACCTACCTGGGGGAAGATTGGGCCCATCACAAAATATTCCGCTACCTTTGGTGATAGAAGTAATGGAATTACTTATTAATGAGCATAATTATAAAATATACATTATGAAATCTTCAACCTTGCTATTTGCAACTTTCTTGTTGTATTCGCCTATTTTGGTTGGACAGACCAAAACCTCCTCCAATAAGGAAGCGACTTACAAAGACAAAAATGGTCGAACTACGGGTACCGCTAAAACCTCTACCGATAATTCGGGCAATAAGAATACCACCTATAAAGACCAGTATGGTCGAACTACGGGTACTGCTAAAACTACTATAGATAATTCAGGAAATAGAAATATAACCTATAAAGACCAGTACGGACGAACTACAGGTACTGCTAAAACTTCTACTGATAATTCAGGAAACAGGAATACTACGTATAAAGATCAAAGTGGTCGGACAACTGGTGCTGCTAAAACTTCTACAGACAATTCAGGGAATAAGAATACCTCCTATAAAGACCAGAACGGTAGAACAACGGGTACCGCTAAAACCACTTTTGATAATTCGGGGAATAAGAACACAACCTTTAAAGACAAAAACGGTCGAATTACAGGTACTGAAAAGAAAAGGTAATTTGGGCTAATAACATTGAATAAGTTACAATAGCCATATATTAAGTAACTTGATTTTTCCGTAGTCTTTTCGGCTTGTTATTGGTTGTTACTGCATAGAAACTTTGTCCACTGATCCTGCTTTGGTTGGCTATAATATCGTGCAGGCGTATTTAGAGCTTCATAGGAAATACCGTTCCCAACGCAATAGAGCTCTACCTCAGCGATTTTTATTCTCATATTCGGTATGCCAGTAAAAGTTTTTCGGGTCAGGCAAACTCTTTTAAGATGTTTAAGCTGACGAATTGTGCCAATCACATCAGCCCATTCAATGACCCTCCCGTCAATGTAGATATCATCAATGTGTAACCCTTCGGCGTTGAGCGTTCAGGATTTTTAAGAATTTCAGATTTTGATCCGATTAGTTTTTATTTTCCCAGTTTGCCAAGGGAAGAAGCTCTTCCAAACGGTTGGCTTTCCAATCAGGAATAACAGTGAGAACATGATTGAGCCACTGCCAGGGATTAACTCCATTCATTTTGCATGTACCCAATAACGAATACATCATGGCTGCGCGCTGAGCCGCATCGTGACTTCCGGCAAACAGGTAGTTCTTTCTGCCGAGCGCGACTGGACGAATGGAGTTCTCTATTCGGTTATTATCGATCAGCCAGGTTCCATTCTGCGTGTACCGCTCCAAACGGTCCCAAAGACCCAGGGTATATTGTATGGCCCTGCCAATTGGGCTCTTGGGTAAGACGTCGTTTAATTGATTCATCATCCAGACTTTCAACTCCTGCAGGACCACGACTGATTTCTCTTGTCTCAGGGCTTTTCGCTGGTCAGCTTTCATCTCTTCGGCTTCGCGTTCAATCAGGTATAGCTGACGG
>CAIPHR010000066.1 GCA_903864905.1 uncultured bacterium | reverse complement strand
TTGAAGGGCTAGTATTAGATGTACTATACTGCTAGTAGAAATATAAGCATTTTTTTGCTATATTTCATATATGGATAATAAAAAAGATATAAAAATTGTAGGTGGGTATGGACATATAGATGAAAAGATTGGAGCTAAATTTCTGAAGCCTTATGATTCTGTAGCTACAGAAGACAAAATCTATACTCTTTGGGAAAAGAGTGGATATTTTAATCCAGACAATCTACCAGAACGAAATAAGAATGGCGAACCATTTTCAATAGTTTTACCACCTCCGAATGTAACAGGCATGCTGCATATGGGTTCAGCTCTCATGCTAGCCATAGAGGATATCATGGTTAGATATGCACGTATGAATGGAAAGAATACATTGTGGTTACCAGGAACAGATCATGCGGCTATAGCTACACAATCGGTAGTTGAGAAAGATATACAGAAAAAAGAGGGCAAATCCAGACATGATATTGGTCGGGAAGAATTACTTTTGCGTGTTGATGCATATGCCAAACAAAGTCACGATACTATCGTCCGTCAAATGAAGAAAATGGGTTGTTCCGTTGATTGGTCAAGAGAAGCATTCACTTTAGATGAAAAGCGCAACCTTTCTGTGAAAACAGCCTTCAAGAAGATGTATGATGATGGTCTCATATATCGTGGTTTTCGTGTTGTTAATTGGGATCCAAAAGGGCAGACAACGATATCAGATGATGAGATAGAGTATGAAACAAGGAAGACAAAACTATATACGTTCAAATATTCAAAGGACATTCCAATAAGTATTTCTACAACTCGTCCAGAAACGAAGCTTGGTGATACTGGTATAGCAGTTCATCCAGATGATACTAGATATGCACAATTTATAGGTAGAGAATTCAAGACCATATTTGCAGGGCAAGAAATTTCATTGAAGGTTATAGCAGATAGATCAGTTGAAATGGCGTTTGGAACTGGAGCACTCGGAGTTACTCCTGCGCATAGTCAGATAGACTGGGAGATGGCACAGAGACATGGCCTACCAACGAAGCAAGTTATAAATGAGTATGCAAAGATGACTGTTGGTATTGAAGGTATAAAGGATAAGAAAGTTACAGAAGCGCGTGAGGCTGTTGTTCTATGGCTAAAGGAGAATGATCTATTGGAAAAGGAAGAGGATATCGAGCATAATATTTCGCTTGCACAGAGAACTGGAGGCGTCGTTGAACCATTACCAAAATTACAATGGTTTATTGATGTCAATAAGAAATTTAACATCAAGGATTCTGGATTCACTAGTTTAAATAAACAGGGAATAGTCAGTGAGAAAGAGGTATCCTTAAAGGAGCTAATGAAAGGAGCTATTACTTCTGGTTCGATCAGAATAATGCCGGATAGATTTGAGAAAGTTTATTTCAATTGGATAGAAAATCTTCGCGATTGGTGTATATCTAGGCAGATCTGGTATGGACATAGGATACCTGTCTGGTACCGTAGCGCAGCGACAGCGACAGAGATCTATTGCGATATTAACCCACCAAAAGGTGAGGGTTGGAAACAAGATGAAGATACATTAGATACATGGTTTTCATCAGGTTTATGGACTTTTTCAACACTAGGATGGCCAGAGAAAACAATTGATTTGAAAACATTTCATCCGACGACAATATTGGAAACTGGTTCTGATATTCTATTCTTTTGGGTTGCGAGAATGATATTGATGAGTACGTATTTATTGAATGAGGTTCCATTCAAGACAGTATATTTGCATGGTTTGGTACGTGATGCTAAAGGAAGGAAGATCAGTAAGTCATTGGGTAATAATGTAGATCCTCTTGATATGATAACTAAATATGGTTCTGATGCTGTGCGAATGTCACTCATTGTTGGTGTTGGTCCAGGGTCTGATAGCAAAATAGGCGAAGATAAGATCAAAGCCTATAAAAATTTTGCAAATAAGTTGTGGAATATTACTAGATTTGTATTGTCTTCTACTGAATACACTCTTGCAAATCCTTTTGTGGAGAGCGGTTCATATAACTATAATTCCAATGATAATGAACTCATGAAGATTCAGAATGCTATGCTAGCCGACATAACTGTCGATATGAATAATTATAGGTATTATCTAGCAGCAGAAAAACTATATCACTATGTTTGGCATGAATTTGCTGATAAATTGATCGAGGATAGTAAGAAAATATTTTCTAGTGATAAAGTTGAAGAGATAGCATCAAGAAAACAGTTCTTATTTGTTTCAATGTGTAGGATTTTGCGTGCTTTACACCCATTCATGCCATTTCTTACAGAAGAGATCTGGTCAGAAATGCCGATCAAAGACAAGTCACTACTCATGGTTGAGAAATGGCCTGGATAGACTTTATTTATCCACAGCATTTATTGCTTTAGCATTGATAATGCTGTAAAATATGTATGTACTAATTTCTTAATTTTCTAATTCATTTTTATGAAAAAATATTATATTTTTTTATTTGCAATAATCATGGTAACTGGAATTGCTGGCATAGCTCAAGCGGGGACTGCGGAACTTTCTGGTTGGTCTCAAAATACAGGTCCTTGGTCATCGACTATTGGTTGGGTTAGTTTCAATTCAAAGGATTCCAATACTGGTACAGGTGGAGTTGGTCAAAGTTCAGTTTCATATAATGTCTACGTTAGTACAACAACTGGTTCAACATATGGTACTTTTGGTGGACAAGCATGGTCTTCCAATATTGGTTGGATCTCTTTTGATGCAGGTCTCGTTAGCCCATGTGGAAGTCAAGGAAGACTCAATCTATTGACTGGAGCTATAGATGGTTGGGCTAGAGTTTTGTCTGGTTCTAGTGATGCTGGAGCTGATGGTTGTATATCACTATCTGGCAATGCTTCTAATGGAGGTACCTATGGAGTTAGTATGTCACCAACTACAGGTGTATTCACAGGTTTCTCTTGGGGAAGTGTCAATGTTGGTTGGTTGAATTTTGCTGGTTTGGTTTGTCCTAACTGCAGGACGGATACAACTGTACCTGTACCACAACCACTTACGCTTAGCTGTTCTGTAACACCGAATCCTGCAAATTCAGGAGAAACTGTTACATTTTCTGCGAATACTACAGATGGAACTGCTCCATATCATTGGAGTGTAACCAATGGAACACTGACATCTTCTGCCAATTCTGCTAGTTCAGTTATTACAAATTATATTCCTGCAGCAATTGCTCCGACATTCACAGTTACTGATGCAAATAGTAGAACTGGTACAATTTCATGTAATGCGCCAAATTTTAATACTATTGCTGGTGCATATACAGTCATTATTTCATTCGCTGGTACAGGTCAAGGTTCGGTCACAAGGTCTTCTCAAACCTGTACTAGTCCAGATGCATGTACTGGAACTATTCCAGTAGGATCGAGTATCACTTTGACATCTAGTCCAAATAGCGGCAGTACATTTGCAGGTTGGTCTGCTGGATGTACAGGTACAGGACCATGCACTGTTGGTGCCACTGCTACAGATGATAGTGTCATCAATGTAGTAGCTACATTCAATACAAATGCTATCGTGAATCCGCCAGCAGGATCTAACGATGCACATCTCTGGTTTGCTTCAAGAGCTAGACCAACAGATGATCTTATGAGTAGTCAGCTTCCTCTCACTATTCCATCCAATATAGATGTGCCTATAAGATTTGATTGGGGTGGTACGATCGCAGGCTGTAGCGGTCGTGAATTGTCTGGACCTAATATGACTGGTACAAATTGGTTGTTACCGTTAACTATGGGTACGCAGATTGATACTGTAAGTGTTCATCCGTATGGTACTGTAACGTTGTCTCAACTGAGTGTTGGTACATATGTATTAAAATTGAATTGTCATATAGATACTACTACAAGTATAAATGGAGTTGATGTGCCTATAGTTACTCCTATTGAAAGTGTCAATACTATTCGATTGATCGTTATAAGATCGATCATCAATGAGGATTAGCAACTATTATATATTCGAGATAATATTTGGAAAATAAATAGAATAAGAGCGGTCAATAATGGCCGCTCTTTTCGCAGAAACGTATCTATCTAATCTGGTTCCTGCGGAAGCATTGCTGCAACGCGGTTACCAGTGAAGATAATGGTCACATGACCTTGTTTTTGACCCCCCTCAAACGTTGATCGCGTGCAACTAGCATTCCTATTAATTACATGCTCTGTTTTTTTGACTGGTTCAATATACTCGGCAAACATTTCTGTTTGCTCCGATGTTTGTATTGTCATTTGTGTCCTTTATCTGTAGCAGGTTCTATATATTTATACCATCTTTTCGATAAAAATACCAATTGATGACTATTTGATCAATTCTATAACTGCTTTCATCACATCATTACCATCTGCCTTACCAGCCAATTCCTTCATGATCATACCTGTGATCTTTCCACTAGCTTTTGGATCGAAATTTCCCGCAGATTTTATGGCATCAATACGCTGACGAACAATGATCTTGACCTGTTCCAACGTCATCATTTCAGGCATGAAGGATTCGAGTATGCCGAGCTCTGCTTGTTCTTTTGAGGCTAGATCTATACGACCACCATCGGTGAATTGACTTATTGAATCTTTTCTCTGTTTTACACTCTTTCTTACGAGTGCTAGCATCTTATCATCTGTTAGAAAACTATCGTTGGACTTATTTGATATCAATTCATTTAGAGCTAGAGCGTTCAAACCACGCAGTGTATCGAGTCTTATAGTATCCTTTGCACGCAAAGCCTCTTTTATCTGATTTTTTATATTTTCATGTATTGTCATGAATACAGTGTACAACGAAACGTGATTGGGATACAAGTGCGAATTGTAACTCATACACCCTTTTTACTTCCTCCAATCGGCTAGTGAAAGGTGGTATTCTGATCAATATAAACATTTAGTAGCCTCATATCGGAAGTAAAAAGGGTGTATGAGTTACAATATATCTGTTTCGAATGACCTCGCGATAGTGTCTCGATGGTTCGAGGACTGGTAGCCAGCGGGAGCGCCCGGAGAACCGGAGAGATATCTATCGCGAGGTCATTAGAACTATCATTAAGGATTATAGGAGGTGTATGAGTTACATATGGTTAGTAAATCCTATAAACTTTCGACTTTAGTAACTTTAAGGTAAACTATAGTCATGGAAATATTACTTATTATAATCGTAGCCATCGCTATAATTGTTATTATCATTATGGGAGTTGTTCTGGCTAGAAGAGGTACTAAGGATATAGCAAAGGAAGATACTGGATTGAAACTTATACTAGAGCAAGTCAATGAAATGTCTAGGACACTTGATAGGAAAGTAGGTGATCTAACAAAGACAGTTGATTCCAAGATCGACCAATCATCAAAGAATATGCAGGATTCGATGCGTTCTCAACTTTCAGAGTCGTCAAAGCTCATTCGTGAGGTTACACAAGGCCTGACCAAGCTGGATGAGACAAATAAGCAGGTTGTATCATTCGCTGATCAGTTACAAAATTTGCAGGATATACTGAAGAATCCAAAGCATAGGGGAATTCTAGGCGAATATTATCTAGAAACTTTGCTCAAGAATGTACTTGCACCTGGACAGTATCAAATGCAGTATCCATTCAAGAATG
>CAIPHR010000065.1 GCA_903864905.1 uncultured bacterium | reverse complement strand
TCCGCGCATTCCCCCAGTCGCTCATCGCGACAGGGGTGCGCTCTCAACATACCGATGTGTGCGAGGCACGAAAAACGGTTGATGAGGAAGCGGAAGTCGACCGCTTCTCGGCGGAGCGCGTGGTGAAAACGGAGCGATACACATTATGCACCGCTTACACACAGTTTTTTGTAAAAAATATTTCTTGACTTCATAAAAATTTGGTAAAATGTATTTATGAGTGATAAAAAATATTTCATCTACACCAGAAAATCAACCGACACCGAGGATCGGCAAGTCAGAAGTCTTGCCGACCAGCTCTCCGAGCTGCGCGAGCTTGCCAGAAAGGAGCAGCTGGATGTTGTTGATACGTTCATAGAGAAGCAAACCGCCAAAGTGCCCGGCAGGCCTGTATTAGCGGAGATGTTAGAGCGTATAGAGGCCGGAGAAGCCTCTGGCATCCTCGCATGGCACCCTGATAGGCTCGCTCGCAACTCGGTTGACGGAGGAAAAATCATATATCTGGTAGATACTGGCATGATCACAGACCTCAAATTCCCCACTTTTTGGTTTGACGCGACTCCGCAGGGCAAATTTATGCTTTCTATTGCTTTTGGCCAGAGCAAATATTATGTGGACAACCTATCGGAAAATGTTAAACGCGGTTTCAGACAGAAATTGAAAAACGGCATCTGGCCACAGAAAGCGCCGATTGGTTATTTGAACGACAAAAAGACAAAACTGATTACTATTGATCTTGAAAAAGCTCCGCTCATCAAGAAAGCTTTCGAGGCCTACGCTACAGGCAACTATACCCTCTCCGGATTACGCAAAGCTATGGGCGAGCTTGGCTTGACTGGACATAAAGGCAGAGATCTTTCCATTTCCAACTACCAGTATCTGCTCAAAAACCATCTTTACTACGGACTCATATATTTTCATAGCGAATTTTGGGAGGGCAAGCATGAGCCGATCATCACCAAAAAACTATACGACCAAGTCCAAGAGGTCATGACGCACAAAAGTAAACCCCAACATGACGGCGGATTGAAACCGTATGTGTATCGCGGACTATTCAAGTGTGCTGAATGTGGTTGTTGCATCACTAACGAAACAAAGAAAGGTCATAACTATTTGAGATGCACGAAACGGAAAGGACCTTGCTCACAAAAGTATGTTCGTGAGGAAGCTATGACGACATTGATTCAGGCAGAGCTTAAAAAAGTATCACTTTCTGATGCTGTGGCTAACTGGCTCATTGCCGAGGTTGAAAAAGAAAAAGCTATGGACGACAATTCTTCAAAAGATCAAATTCAGAAAGTGAATGACGATGCCATGGCCGTTGACGCTAAACTCGACAAGCTCATGACTGCGTATCTTGAGAATGCTTTGACACTCGAGGAGTACCAGACTGCCAAGAACAAGCTCGTATCCGAAAAGCAGGTTTTGAAGGACAAACTGGCCTCATTCGGACGCGTCTCGACCAGTCGGTTCGAACCTGTGATCAACTTCCTAAATGACTGTAAACAAGCCGCTATTTTGGCAGAAAGTGATGATCCAACGAAAATTCGCACATTCTTCCAAAAGGTCGGTTCGAACCCACTCGTCCGCGACCGCGCCCTCGTTTTTTCGCCTCGTGCGCCCTTTGCATTTGTGACAAAAATCCCAAAAAAATCCAGCAATGAAGCGGGCGGGGCGGAAGGGGGGTTTCAGGGGGGAATTCCGCCCCGCCCTCCATTCGTGGTTTGCGACGATGCGATTTCGGGCGATTCTGCGCTTTCTGCGAAATTGCTGCGGGACTTGGACTCGAACCAAGATACTGGGCTTCAAAGGCCCATGTCCTACCATTAGACGATCCCGCAATCTTTGGTTACGACATTAAGAGTACATTTAATTTGACAAAAAATCAAACGGCTACTTCTAACATAAAATACCCCGGCTTGCGGGGTATTTCTGGGGATAACTGTCGTTAATCCCTAATCCTTATCTGTTCTGTTTTTCCAAAAACTATAGCACACTCATCAATCTATTTTCCACACACCTCCACCACTGCCATCTCTAGAGGTAACTGTTCAATGCGAGCTCGTAGAACCGCATCAGTCGCGTCCAACATGCAAACGAGCATCGCTGGCGTTAGCAATTTCTTTACCGATTGCATTTCGATAAATTCCCAGTCATCAGGTGAAACTCTTTCTTTAATAGAATCCTTGGACGAGGCAGAATGTTGTAGGAGTAAGATGAATCGCATCTTTTCAAGTATCAACGTAGCAAAAGTAATCATTGAAATGCCGGACTTTTCGGCGTCACCGACACATTTCAAAGCTTCATCAGAATTTTTCTCTGTGAGAGCAGCGATAAAATTATTTACAAGTCCCGCTCGCGGTGCACCAGTTATATTCTCAACCTCTTCCCTAGTGATCTTCTTGTCAGATGAAGATGAAATAACTTTTTCCAACATTCCTAGCGCATCACGGAATGAACCATCTCCGAGTAATGCTATGAGATCTGCTGCTCCAGAATCAAGTTCGAAACCTTCTTTTTTAGCAATTGAAATAACCTGTTTGCGAACCACTTCCCTTGGCGGCTTTCGGAATGAAAATGTCTGACATCGAGAAATGATAGTATCTGGTACTTTATCTAGCTCTGTAGTAGCTAAAATAAATATCACATGCTTTGGTGGTTCTTCGAGAGTTTTCAAAAGAGCATTCCAAGCATCTTTGGAAAGCATATGAACCTCGTCGATAATATACACCTTATAAGCACTTGAAAATGGCGATACAGAAACATGCTCACGTAATTCTCTTATATCGTCAATACCACGATTTGATGCAGCATCGATCTCGTATATATCTTCATCATTGGTCTCTAGAGAATTTGCAAGAATACGCGCAACGCTAGTTTTGCCAGTTCCTCTGGAGCCAGAAAACAGATATGCATGCGAAATATGCTTTGCTTCAGTTGAGTCTCTGAGAGCACTCACGATATGATCTTGACCGATAACCTCTGCCCATTTGCTCGGTCTGTATGTTCTATATAAAACTGGCATAGGGATAGTATACAGTATTTTGTTTATAGAAATAAGGGGTAAAAAAAGGGCGTACTCAACAGGAGTACGCCCCGACTAGTTTCCCTACAGACCAAGGACGAATCGATATTTATTCAATGGTCGAACAACCAAGGTTGCCCAGATTTAATTATCATGTAAAGAGCTAGTCTGCCGTGTGAATCAACATCCAACAAGATCAGCATAACAGACTGCATAGAAATTTGCAAACGAATATTACCGATCTATATCATCTTCTTCAATCAGTTACTTAATATCCAAATATTCCTTGATAATATATCCCACATCGGCCGCATTCTCTGCTCCCATCAATTTGACCCGCAATCCCTTTGCACAATCCCAACCAGAAACATATGCTTTGAAATGCTTTTTCATCACATCAAAATTCTTCAAATGCTTTTTACCGCAAAATGTCTTTTCAAAAAGTTTCGTATGTTCCAACAGTATTTTGAGCTTTTCCTTTATCGTCTTCTCATCTGCATGACCAGTAAATTCTCGGCTAACCTTCAAATCATTCAAAAGCCACGGTTTACCAAAGAAACCCCTACCTATCATTACACCATCACAACCATATTTATTGGCATATTCCTTCGCGTGTTCTAGAGATTGCACATCACCATTGCCGATAATCAAAGTTTCAGGACTAATAGAGTTTCTCATTTCTACAATTTTTGGCATCAATTCCCAATGTGCAGGAACATCAGACATTTCTTTGCGTGTACGTAGGTGAACAGTTAAGGCTGGTAATCTCAATCCGAGTAACATCTGAATCCAATCCATATCGATCTTGTTATATCCAATACGAGTTTTAACAGAAATAGGGAAACTAAAGCCTTCTCTCGCGGCGTTCAACACCTCCAAAGCCAATTTCTTATTCTTCATAAGTGCAGACCCACCTCCCTGCTTTTCAACCGATCGATCTGGACAACCCATATTTATGTCCAATCCATCAAATCCTAATTTTGCGACTAATGTAGCTGCTTTCTTCATCTCTTCAGGATGACCAGTAAACAATTGCGCCACGATAGGCCTTTCTTTTTCCGAATAAACCAAATCAAAAAGCAGTCTTTTCTTACCAGCTGAATTCAATCCGTCAGCTGAGACAAACTCCGTCCACATAATATCTGGCTTTCCATACTTAACAAGCATTTTACGAAATACAGAATCCGTTACATTCGCCATAGGAGCAAGTACGAAAAATGGCTTCGGGAGTTTGGTCCAGAAATTGTCTCGATTTATTGCTGCTTTACTAGCTATTTTTATTTTGGATAAGGCCTTCTTCATAACCAATGGACTTTACCATGAATTACTTTATCTTTGCCAATAACTTCACCACATCCGCATCTCTTGCAGCACTACCTAGAACAATGATCGCATACTTATCTTTACCATGATCCATACCAAACAATATAGCTCCTGTACGATTGGCCTCAGGTGTATAACCATTCTTTCCGCCAGCAAAATTTGACCAATTGAGAAAATGCGTAGGATTGATCCATGTATGAGCTCTCACGGTCTTGGTTTTCAATTTTGTAATATCCATGATGCCTGGATCATTCTCATCTATCCATTTCATTATGATAACAAGGTCATTTGCAGAAGATACATTGAGAGCTGATAAACCAGATGGATCATCGAAAGACGTCCTGTATGCACCTATAGACTGTGCAAAATCATTCATTGCTTGAATGAATTTACTACGACCATAAAATTGTGCGAACGCTTCAGCAGTGTCGTTACTAGAAACCATAAGTAATGGATAATATAGATCACTAGCTACGAATGTTTCTCCAACCCTGAACTGCGCAGTATTGCCATATGCTGACATTATACTTCTATTGATCGTAATACGAGCTTCAGGATTGATCTTCTGTCTAGCCACGATAGCTGTCACAAGCTTTGTTAATGAAGCTATAGGTAAAACACGATCTGAATTGTGTTCGAATACTTCGGCATTCGAATGGATATTTTTTACAACATATGACAAAGCGGTCACCTTGGCGTTCGATGTATTCGGTAGAGACATTGTAGCCAAACTGATCAAGTCTTCTTCTTCACTAGCTGTATATCTGACTATTCTTTTTATACCAGATATAGTAGTACTCGCAGTAGAGCCAGGAGATGTAATAAATGACATTGATTGCGAAAATCCTGAAAATGCACCTGCAAATGACGGCATTTTTATTGATGAAAATGACGGTAGCTTTATAGACGGAAGTGATGGCATCCTGATAGCGTATATAGATGGTGATACTATAGGCCAAAGAAAACGAATACCCTGTGCAAAAACAGTAGCTATACCGAGTATTGCTAGACCACCAAATACTATGTAAAAGAATGACTTCATTTGTAGAAAACATTTGCACCATATCGCACATCGATATAATCAAACGTTGATGTAGCCGAATTATTCTTTATCTTATTTGTCATATTTGACCAGAATGAAACTAGATTTGACAGTTGTTCATCCAGTGATCTATCTCTATTCATATACACGACTGCTATATTTTTATCGGCATTTGAAATAGCAGGATTTTCTATGTATAGTTCATATTCACCACCACCTTTCAATAATATAGAATCAGTAACGATTCCATTTCGAGCTATTTGAGAATATAATTTCTGAAGTTCTAAAAATTCTTTAGTTGAACTTGCATAACTGCCGATAATACTCGAAGTTGCAATACTATTCTCCGATAATGATGGTATATAATAATGATTGTAAATTTTACCTCCCAATTTGACCACTTCATTATATATGAGCCCCTTCTCGTCAGCATAATAACAACTATCATCATCACTCGATACTGGGTCTGCATCAGAATAATCAGGATAACCAGTACAAACTATTGCTGCAGGTGATTTTGGTTTAATTGAAATATCCAATATATTCCGATCATTATTCGTAATAGTTACAGAATCAACGTTTATATACATGCTCTCAATTCTTTTTACTATAGCATCATGAGGGTATATAAACTTGCTTGATTTTGACAATAGTCCAATATACTTACCATCTATTATCTGTAAAACTGCTGACTCCATAGATCTAGCTGTTACTAGATCCACACCTTCCACTCTCACTTCATAAATATTGAAATAATCAAGAGAACAAAATCTTACAACTGAGAATAACCACGTAAATAGAGATGCGAATATTAATAGTGATACTATGATATTTCGATTCCTCTTACGTCTCGAAAAACTATGCGACTGCCGATTTTGATGATGTGATTTTGCATACATAGCTTTTTTTCATACTATCTATTTTAATGAAAATGCAATATTAAAATACTATACATCTATTATCCTATCTGATTTTTTCCAAAATACTTGACCAAAGCTTCTGGAATCTTGATCGTACCATCGGCTTGCTGAAAATTCTCTACTAGAGAAACTAGGATCCTAGGCGTAGGTATAGCAGTAGAATTTAATGAATGTACATATCGCATAGTACCCTCTGCATCACGATAACGAATATTGAGTCTTCGTGTCTGAAAATCATGAAAATATGAAGCCGAACTTATCTCTCTATATTTTATTTCTTTTGGAACCCATAGTTCTATATCATATTTTTTTACCTGACCAAGTCCTAGATCAGCTCCACAATTAATAACCGTTCTATATGGTATGCCTAGTGATTCGATAAATTCTTCGGTATTTCTATTGACTTCATCATGATACTTTACTGATAGCTCGTGGTTGGCTTCACAAAGTACTACTTGCTCGAGTTTGTAGAATTCATTGACTCTGATAAGTCCACGAACATCTTTACCGTGAGCACCTGCTTCACGTCTATAACATGGAGAAAAACCTAGATATTTCTTCGGTAATTCTGTCACTGTCAATATCTCATCGGAATGTAAACCCATAATAGGTACTTCTGCTGTACCAGCCAAATAATCACCATCTTGAGTCTTATACATATCTTCTTCACCTTGTGGTAGATATCCTGTACCAAATAGATTGAACTTCCTGACCATTATCGGTGGAATGACCGGAGTAAAATTCTTTTTTGAAAAGAAATCGAGAGCATAATTCCATATAGCGAAACACAATCTAACTCCATCTCCTGTAAGGAAATACCCACGAAAACCATGAACTTTTTGTCCACGTTCTAGATCCAGCAAACCTAGCCTCGTCATGATCTCTATATGATCCTTTGCTTCGAATGCAAAATCTGTTTTTTCACCCCATGTCTTTATCTCTTGATTATCTGCATCACTATTACCATCTGGTACAGACATATCTGGAATATTTGGAACCTGTAGCATGAGTAATTGCCACTCTTTCATAACAATTTTCAAAGCTTCCTCATCTTTTTCAAGCTCTATTTTTACCAGCTTCATATCACTGATCAGTTTCGTACGTTCCTCTATTGTTTTTGCACTAGCTATATCGTTACTAGCAGCATTCTGTTCTGCACGAAGTTTTTCTGAACTTGTTTGATGAGTCCTTCTCTTATCATCGGCTTGAATAAGCTTATCAACATCAAAATCTATATGCTTTTTCTTTGCTGCAAGTGCTACTAGATCTTTATTTTCACGTATGAATTTTATGTCTAACATAGTGTTTTTATTGTAACACTGTTCATCATATATTTGAAGTGTCTAAATAACCCCTCATACTTCTTTTCACTTCCTCCAATCGGCTGAGTTTGAGGTGGTATTCTGTTCATTGTAAACATTTAGTAGCCTCATATCGGAAATGAAATGAAGTATGAGGGGTTACTCAAGTTTATTTGTCCCAATACATATAATTAAGGGCTAATTATATAAGAGTATAATTTTCTTTATCAAAATTTTATCAAATCTTAAAAACTATTTCATCTAGATTTTATTCTGCTAATGATATGGTTATATTCTGGTCATTATAATGATCAATATATACTTATGCAATATTCGAAACTATTTCCAAATGACTATCCCCTACTATTGAAACAGCTAGTCAAACAACCACCATATCTATATCACGCTGGAGCACCCATACCGTCTGATAACAACAAATTCCTATGTGTAGTTGGATCGAGAAAGTATAGTGACTATGGTAAACAAGCATGCAGTGAACTCATAGCTGGTTTAAAAAATTATCCTATAGTCATAGTTTCTGGTCTAGCACTTGGTATAGATTCTCTCGCACATGTAGCTGCACTAGAGAATGGCCTGCGAACCATAGCTATTCCTGGTTCTGGTCTTGATGATAATGTTATATATCCTAGGTCTCATTATCTACTTGCCAAACATATCATTGAATCTGGTAATACATTACTTTCTCCATTCGAACCATATATGGAAAGTACAAATTGGAGTTTTCCAGTCAGGAATCAGCTAATGGCTGGAATTTCGCATGCTGTATTGGTTATCGAAGGTAGAAAGAAATCAGGTACTCTTCTCACTGCCAGATATGCACTGGATATTGATAGAGATGTTATGATAGTTCCTGGGTCTATTTTTTCTGAACTGTCATATGGTCCTCATATATTGATCAGAGATGGAGCGATACCAGTAACACGATCTGAAGATATATTGAGGGCACTATTACTAGATGTAGACAATACTATAGATTTTACAACTATCAGGAAACTCGAGCTATCTCAGGATGAAGAAAAGATAGTATCCATCCTCAGAATTTCACCTAGGACTTCTAGTGAACTACTAGACAATACCCTTATGAATATTTCTATTTTCAATATTGTCGCATCTAGACTAGAATTGAAAGGTATTATCTATGAAAAGAATGGAATGTATAGGTTAAAAAATTGATACAAATTATGCAAATTATAATATTCGTGTAATACTAGACAACAATTATGAAACTAGTCATAGTGGAATCGCCATCAAAATCAAAAACCATCTCCAAATATTTGGGAGACGGTTTTATTGTACGTGCATCAGTCGGCCATGTTCGAGATCTACCAAAGTCTAGTAGCAAAGCTATAGATATAGAAGGTGGTTTCATACCACACTATGAGGTAGTTGCAAAGAAGGAGTCTGTTATTGCAGATATTGCTTTGAATGCAGAAAAAGCTGATGAGATCATACTCGCAACCGACCCTGACCGTGAAGGAGAGGCTATCGCTTGGCATATTGGCGAAGTACTGAAGGAGAGATTGGGCAAGGATATAAAAAAGAAATTCAAGAGAGTTACGTATCATGAAATTACCAAAGAAGCGATCCTCGATGCCTTGGATCATCCTAGAAATATTGACCAACACCTCCGTGAAGCTCAAGAGGCTCGTAGAGTACTAGACAGGATCGTAGGTTATGACCTATCTGGACTAATATGGAAAAAGGTTAGATATGGTCTTTCTGCTGGCAGAGTTCAGTCCCCTGCTCTGCGTATTATCATGGAAAGAGAAAGGGAGATCCGCGCATTCAAACCTGAAACTTATTGGATTATTTCTGGTAAATGGAATACTCCTAGCAAAGAATCATTAGAATTGACTTGCTCAATAGAGCCTAGAGACAAAAATGAAGTTGATCGTATTATAGATATTGCAAAGGTAGAACCATGGAAAGTTCTAGATATAGAAGAATCCGAACAAAAGAGGTCTCCTCGTGCTCCATTTATAACATCTACACTTCAGCAAGCTGCTAGTTCTAGACTAGGATTCTCACCTTCTAGAACTATGGGTATTGCGCAAAAACTCTATGAGTCTGGATACATCACTTATATGCGTACTGATTCTACGAATCTCGGTGAGCAGGCTCTCGCTCAGATAGCAACTGCTGTAAAGAAAAACTATGGTGAGAAATATTTATTGTTGAGAAAATATGCTGCCAAGAGTAAGAATGCCCAAGAAGCTCATGAAGCTATTCGTCCATCTCATTTTGATAAGGAAAATGCTGGTCATAATGATGAACAGAAGAAATTATATAGACTGATTTGGCAACGTACTATTGCTTCACAAATGGCTGATGCTCGTGTTGCTAGGACAAAGATTATTGCTAATCTATTGGATTCAAGTGTGGAATACGAGGGTTCTGCTCCTCAACGAACGGTGTCGCTCCTTCCGAAAGTCGTTTCGAACGCACACCCTGTGTCGTCTCCAAATACACATCATGAAATTCCTAACTTTGAAGCAAATGGTTCTAGAATACTATTTGACGGCTGGATAAAAGCTGATCCAGAATCAAAAGGTGAAGAAGTCAATCTACCAAAGTGTTCGAAGGATGAAAAGATCGATCTTGTATCTATTGATTCTCTCGAGAAACAGACCGAGCCACCTCCTAGATATACTGAAGCAGGACTTATCAAAGAACTGGAAAAAAGAGGTATTGGTCGTCCTTCTACTTATGCTTCTATTACAAAGACTATTGAAGATCGCGGCTATGTGGAAAAGTTAAATAAGTCTTTGAAACCTACTGATACAGGTGACGTCGTTTCCTCATTCTTGGAAGAGAACTTCCCTACTTATATCAGTGATTCATTCACAGCAGAGATGGAGAATGAATTGGACGAGATCGCCAATGGTGAGAGAACGTACGAAAAAACATTATCTGAATTTTATAAACCTTTTCATAAAGAAGTCAAATCCAAGGAAAAAACTGCCAAGATCACTAACCTTGGCGCTGCTGATCCAAAATTTGTATGTCCCAAATGTGGTACTACTCCCATGGATATCAAACTTGGCAGAAATGGTAAGTTTATTTCATGTTCCAAATATCCTGATTGTGATGGTGCTCTCACCCTTGACGGTGTCGAATTCAAGAAAGATGAACCGATAGGTGTAGACCCTGTAAGCGGTCTGCCGATTTTCGTATTGAATGGTAGATTTGGTCCGTATGTTCAGTTAGGTGTGAAGTTGCCGAAGGTTAAAAAGGTGCGCATTAAGAAGGTAAAGACCCAGAAGGAAGTTCTGACGAAACGACCGGTGTCGACTTCTGCTGAAGTCGCACCTCGTTCTCCCTCGCCTTCGCTCCTTCCGAAGGTCGTTTCGACAGAACACTCTGACTCTCCTTCTTCTGCAATAACTACTCCAGTCAAGCCCCGCATGGCTTCAATTCCAAAAACTATGGACCCCTCAAAAGTCACTGTGGAGGACGCTATGAAATATTTGAGCCTGCCTAGAACTCTCGGAGTTGATCCAAAAACTGGCAAAGATATCGTAGCTTCAGCTGGACGATTTGGTCCGTATATCGTTTCCGATGGTAATTACCGTTCAATTAAAATGCCAGATGATGTTTACGAGATCACTCTCGAGCGTGCACTCGAAATGCTAGCTATTCCAAAAGCTGTGAGAAAAGGTCCGCCTTCAAATAAATTTCGGCGTGACAAGTAGGTTCACAAAGAAGAAAGAATAAAAACAATATTATTGCGTTGGCCACAATCCCTTTGCTTTATTACTAAGCATAAGAGAACTGAAGTGTGATGCCCACAACGGAAAATTGGACTTGTAATTGGCATCTAAACAAATAGACACCATGCTATTTTGAATACCAAAATTTCTATCGAACTGTATATTTTGCACAAGTGATTGAAACCGTGGATCGTTCCAGTCACTAGTACTATAAGGATAATCTGTAGCAGTTGGCAAATTACCAGAAACAGACCCATCATTTGGGGTCATACCTGTTATTCCATATGCCAACTTACCATTCCACCAATATCCTTTATGCTGATTGTCCATATAGAGGAGACTTTGTTCCAATCTATCCAAACCAAATGCGCCGAGTACTAGCAATCGAGAAATTTTAAAATAATTACCTGGAGTACTAGATGCCGCATCCATCTGTTTTGCTTTTTCTAGACTTACACCTGACAGACATAGATTTGTTGATCTAACTGGTTTATCAACAGCATTTCCTTTATAACTCAAATAACTTAGATCAGGTGAATATACTACACCAAAAATATTCTCTATCGTCATATATGGATTGACATACGGAGTATTTTTACTAGCTTCACCCATTACACAAGCATAATCATTTTTATTACTAAAATAACCATATTGATTCACTCTTACGACAGGACAATATGGGTCAGAGACAATCTGTGTAACAGTCGTATTTGGTATAAGTGAGTTAAGTGTTGGTGAACTAAATTGCTGATTGTAGCAACCTGAACCAACGCTTCCATAATAATCCCAGTATTGATTTGATGCACATCGTGGTGTTAGTGACTGACCTGGAGACGTAGCAACACCAAATATAGGATTAATAATAGTTAAGCCATTTACTGACGTAGCATATGAACCGTACGTTCCCTGAGCAACAAAAGGATCAGGCGTACCGGTCGAAACTCTACCAGTATCAATAGAGAGAGTTGTGCTAGCTGTCGCAGCCGATCCAGCAAAGGTATTTGTTGCAGCTTGATTGGTATTCGTAGCATTGGTATATTGAGTGGTATTCTGGTTTGAATTGCTATTCGCTGTATTACTATTCAGATTACTTAAATAACTATTGTAATACGAACCGGGTACGTATGTACTAGTGTTTGATGTCTGAGTACCAGTAGTACTTGATTTTAGTGTGCAATTATATCCTAGAGGACAAACTACTGGTGCAACAGTTTCTACTGTTCTAGTACAGACATAGCCTTGTGGGCAACCCGCTACAGTGTTTGCTGCATGAGCAGAGGAACCTACGAGAGTTAATGAGACTAATAGAGCTATGGTGGCAATAAATTTTTTCATGAGAATTAGTAATTAATTATTAAATTATTAATATATGGTTGTTAGATTTATCAATTATAACATTACAATGAGGTCGCACTAACTGCCGCAACCTTATCATTTCTATAAATAGCAGCAGTTCCAGTACAAACAATAGTTGGACACTTGGAACTCATAACAGTTCCAGTATAACTAGTTCCTGAAATACTATGCCCAAAAGCTTTCACACCAAATCCAGCTTGAGATCCAATTGCTAATATCTCATCAGCGAGTCCTGGTCGATATCCCATACCTGCAAGTCTAAGATTTATATCAGTAGGTCTATCACCGTAATGATGGATATCACTAAACTGAAATACGGTCACCGTTGTCGGACGTATACCAGATGTTGTAGGAGTAAACCAGCCTCTAGTAGTTATAAGCTTTCCATAACGAACATTTGCTGTGTATGTAGATACCGTATAACCAGAAGTTGATGGTAGACCAACAGGTAGAACGACTACATTTGTCTTTGCTGAATTCAAGGAAATTATCTTTGCTTTATCATATCCAGCTGGAACATTCGATGCGTATCCGGCATCAAGACAAAGATCAAATAAATATGGATTACTCATTACAGGAACACTTGATTGGGTCACCATATCCCGAGCGCCAGAACCAGAATGGTTAGGGCCATTATACCATGGTGCGTATTCAACTCTTGCACCACTACTTTTTACGTGTAGAGTTGTTGCATTTACCAATGTAGATATCTGAGCTTGACCAGAACGTGCTCTCTCATATGCTGTTTCAAAACTGATCTCATTTGTACAGGTCGTAGGTATAGGTGTGTTATAGGTATCTCTTATGATACAACCAGTCAATGTACATGGTAATGCTAGATACTTACCTGCTAGATTTGGCTTAGTCGCATCAAAAGGCCATACATTGGCCTCCTGAACTGCTGGAGAATTTGCTAGTGCCGCCCTATTAGCTTCACTCACAGAACTATCACATACAGCAGTCAATCTACCGTTAACCGTCTGCCATATGCATCCTTCTGGAGTTCCGCCAACACTATTGGAAGTACGCACCATACTAGCAAAATCTGGTGTCGCAACAAAATTGGTATTGGTAGTATTACTACTATCATAATTGTAATAACAATAACTATGATCATAACAAGCTGGGTTCAATACATCAGTATTATCAGCATGATTCAGTATATGAGTATGACCATCACTTTGAATGTTCCCGTAGTCAAAATAATCAGGAATCAAGGTTGTCGTTGATATTATTGCTGATGCTGTAATGATTCTTCCAGGAGCAGCAAACATACCAAACGGGATAACGGTACCATATGTAAGTGGTCCAGATAATACATCACTTGCGCTCTGTACAGTAGCTATACTATTTTCGGAACTGACATTTTCTGATGTACCACTTGCTGCTGTGAGATTTGCGGACGTGACTGAACTATTATTCAATAAGCTAGTACCAGAACTTGTTGCCATCCTATTTTGACTAGTGTCGCTAGACACATTCATTCTACCAATAATTCTATTGTACCAAGTCCCTGGTACATAAGCAGATGGAACCTCTACTTCTGTTTTTCTGCAAATCATACCTGTTGGACAGACAACTCCTGATGACACTGTTGATGCTATTGGTGTTGTCTTTCTGCAAATCATACCAGCCGGACATATAGCTCCTGATGAGCCAGGTATCGTTGTTTGTGCATGCACGTCTAGATTTGGTGTACATAGGATACAGATAGCGAATGAT
>CAIPHR010000064.1 GCA_903864905.1 uncultured bacterium | reverse complement strand
TGTGATATTGAATGGGCATTTGAAGGAGAAAAATTCTTCATTGTTCAATCAAGACCTATTACCACGCTTTCAAACAAGGTAAAAACTATTCCTGTTGAGAAAAAGGAATAGTAAAAACAATTTAATAAAATTAATTAATAAAGATATATAATTAACACATTATGAAAATAGATAATAATAAAAACTGGAATCTCGCTGTTACTAGAGTAGTTGCTTTGTTTGAAATATGGATGGCTACTGAAGTTTATCCAAAATTTCCTATAAAAAAATGTGGGTTTAATATGGACACGATTGTCATCGGAAGCAATGGAATTATGGAAAGATATCTAATCCAAGATCAGTTGGATGAGTTCGGTCGTATTGCAACAGGTAATGATTTTGTGACACTTTTAAATTCATTTAAAGAATATGAGAAAACCGTTCTACCTTTCTTTGATAAAGACCCTTATGACAATCGAGAAGAATTTATTAAAATATTCAGACAACTTTGGGTTCATGAGATAACATCATTTTTCTTAGGATCATATGTTACTGACCAAAAAGCAATTGATATTATTTCTAGTCTTCGAGGAACACAAAGCGCACAACATATAGCTACTGCAGAATTTTTACCAAAGCTATATAAGCAAATTGCGTCATCGCTTAACATTGATGAGGAGTTGATTAAGTATGCACTACCAGATGAGATTATTTCTTTGAATCTTGACTCAAACACTTTAGCATTAAGACAAAAACAATACGTTATTGAATCTGTTGATGGAGAATGTCGATTATTAGTGGGAGATGAGGCTGTAAATTACATTGGTGAATTCAAAAAAAATATAAAAAACGATATTGATGAGAATGTTCTTGAATTTAAGGGCAATCCAGCTTTCCAAGGTAAGGCTACAGGAAAAGTTGTAGTAATTCTTAACGAAAATGATTTAGTAAATGTTAATGAAGGAGATATTCTTGTTAGTCCCATGACAAGAACTTCTTTTCTTCCAGCAATGAAAAGAGCTGCGGCATATGTTACAGACGAAGGGGGCGTCACTTGTCATGCTGCTATTGTAGCAAGAGAACTTCAAAAGCCGTGCGTTGTTGGTACTAAGGTTGCAAGCAAGGTCTTAAAAAATGGAATGCAGGTAGAGGTTGATGCCGTATCTGGAATAATTAAAATTATAAATTAACATGGAAAACTTTGGTTTTATAAGACATGGACATAAATTAAATTCAGAAGGTATAAACCCTCCTTTAGAAGAGTCGGGATTAACTTTAGAACAACAACATACGTGGAAAGAAGCAGTAGTGAGGCTTGGAATTGAGGATAACCCACAAATGAAGTATGAGAATTTGCCACTAATAGAAGAGTTGGCAAGGGATATGTATAACAAACTTCCTGAAAAAGCTACTGTAATATTCTCTTCTACTGACTATCCAAGAACCCGATTGACAGCTGACCTTATCTCTTCAGAACTTATGAAACTATCAAGAGGAGAAGGATCAAAAGAGATTGCTGTAGCTTTTATGTGGGAGCATCCAGATGATGCGATTAAAGAAAACAGTAGAACTAATCTAGGTAACATGCAAAATGAGACAGCTTCAAATCAGCAATTATTACGAGAGGTTCAAAAAAGAGATTTTCCAGATGATTTAGACTTAGAAGAATATTTAAAACATGGAGGTAATAAAACTTTCACAAATGAAGATGAAGTTTTAAGAAGATCTGTAAATTTAGATTTAGAGAGTCCGGATTCACAGTACAAAAAGCGAGTTGATTCTTTTAGGGAGCAACTCAAAAACGTGTACACATCTTTTCAAAATATTGAGGGCCCTGTATTTTTTTACATGGTTGGTCATCATCCAAACCTTATTACATTCGATGTAGCGCTTAGTGGTCGAAAACATTATGATACAGCCGAAGAAATTCCAAAACCTTTAACCTTGTGGGAAGTTAATAAAGAAAAAGTTGAGAAATTTATTGACGAACAAGAACAAGACGAATAATTATGTATTTTCAAATTCTCATTCAAATCCTAGCTGTCATTGGGCTTATTGTTTGGACAATTTCCTATCATTTTAAAGATAGGAAATCTATTCTATTAGTTCAGCTTTTAAGTTTTGTTTTTTGGATAGCACACTTTGTCCTTTTGGGTGCTGTAACAGGTGCTGTGCTTTCTAGTATTGCTGCAATTAGGGTTGGAGTTTTTTACTTTAAAACTAAAAATAATTGGATTGGAAAGCCGATTGTTGCCTGGTTTTTCACATTGGTTTTAGTGATTGCTACCTATTTTACTCTAACTACTTACTGGGCAATTTTTGCTTTGATAGGAGGAATATTTGCTATAATTGCAAGCACACAAGATAAAGAAAATAGAATACGTCTATTATTTATACCTTCCCATTTAAGTTGGGCACTTTATGATATTTTCATAGGATCTTATGGAGGGGCTGTTTCAGAAGGTTTACTTAGTTTGTCAGCGCTGGTAAGTTTATTAAAGAAAAAATCTTAGATTAAGTTATGGATTTAATATGAACGCAAGTAATCCGAATTTCGCCAAAAGAAATCAGCGGAGCAAATGGAAAATTCCTCCCCAAACCCCTCCTTTTCCATTTGCGACATCCGAATTCAAAAACAAATGAGCCGAAGTTTTGGCAAATCCTTTCCCCAAAAAATAGTTTTGCCGAGGCTCTGCGAGGCAGTGGCGGAACGATACGAGCGTACGAGGCAGTTTAGAGCCACTACGCACGCCGAGCGTGCGATTAGTCGGCATCAGGATTGCTTTCAAAATACATTCGAACTTTGTACAATGAATACCGCTGAAATGGACCCTAAAAAGTGGACAAGATTTACATATGGAATTGATCCGACCATTCATGTATAATCACTCTACCAATTGAGATTTGGTAAATATCATGATAATTCCACCACAGATAGGTTTGCAAGGCTTAAGTCCCATGTTTGTATTTGGACTTGTTATTATGTTTATAACTATCCTCATATTCGTAATAACATTGAAGGGCTATTCACTATGGTCTGCAGCAAAGAGGGATGAGAAATGGTGGTTCATAATCTTACTTGTCGTCAATACTTTCGGTATTTTAGAACTTATCTATTTGGTTTTCATAGTTAAGAAGTGGAATAAAAATATAGATAAAACTCGTGATCAAAATAATATTTTAGTAAAATGAAAACTATTACAGATAAAAATAGAATAGATGAGATATTTGCAAGAGGTACTGTTGTTGAAGTCTTACCTTCAAAAGAAGAATTCATCCGACGACTCATGTCGGGTACATCGATAAGGATATATATTGGAGTAGATCCTACTGGTGTAGCTATACATTTAGGTCATGCAAAAAACCTTTTCTTTCTTGAAGAATTGCGCCAATTGGGGCATGAGGTGATTTTCTTATTTGGTGACTTTACTGCACGCATAGGTGATCCATCTGATAAAAAGGCAACTAGGAAACAGCTTTCAGTTGATGAGGTCAAAGCCAATATGTCTGGATGGATAGAACAGATAAAACCTATATTAAATTTTGATGACAAAGACAATCCAGTCAAGATTATGTATAACTCAACATGGCTTTCCAAACTTACATTTGAGGATATTCTTGAATTATCATCAAATTTCACAGTTCAGCAGATGTTGGAACGTGATATGTTTGCAAAGAGAATGAAGGAAAATATGCCGATCCATCTTCACGAATTTATGTATCCATTGATGCAAGGATATGACAGTGTTGCAATGGATGTTGATGCAGAGCTATGTGGTACAGATCAGATATTCAATGCTATGGCTGGACGTACGTTGATGAGGCGCCTAAAAAATAAAGAAAAATTTGTCATAGCTTTGAATCTGGTAGCTAACCCAAAGACAGGGGAACTCATGTCCAAGTCCAATGGCACAGGAGTTTTCGTGAATGCTACACCAAATGAATTGTTCGGTTCCATAATGGCTTTACCTGATCCAATGATAGAACCATTATTCTTGAATTGTACTCGTATACCTATGCAAGATAAGGAAGCTTTGATAGCACAAGGTCCACGTGAAGCAAAGGCTCGTATAGCTTTTGACATCGTGAGACGATTCCATGGGGAAGAACTCGCGAAGGTTGCAGAACAAACATTCAATAACACTTTTACCAAAGGTGGTGTACCAGAGGATATTCAAGAGATACATATTGATGGCGCCATATCATTGGCAGATCTATTGGTTCAGGCAAAGATTGTTCCATCAAAAACTGAATGGAGGCGTCTAGTAGAGGCTGGTGGTATCAAACTAGAGGATGATACAAAAGTTACTGATCCAAATTTCAAACCTGAAAAGGGGACTATTCTAAAGATTGGGAAAAGGAGATTCGTGAAAATTGTTTAGTTACATTTTTATATAGTATCTCTCCGATCCTGCGGGCGCTCCCGCTGGCTTCAATCCTCGGACCATCGAGATACTATCCAACATGCCGTCACCGATATTCAAATATTCAATGTGCAACAGATAGACCGAAGGTCTGCGTAAGACCATTTTTGCGCAATATATTGATAGCTTCCAGAATAGTACTTCCGGTTGTTATAACATCATCGATTACTAGTATCAGATGATTTGGTGTAGGTTGGCCTATCATTTGTTGTATCCTATTTGCTATGGAGGTGTCGACAGAAAATATCTCATGAGTACTTTCTAGACGGTCAACCCGACCTTTCAATGTTTGTCTAGATTTGTGTTGAGTACGAAACAGTAGATTGCGAATAATTATTATATCCTTAATGTTCGATAGCCTTATTAGTTTTTCAATTTCGTAAGCTATAAGTTCACATTGATTGAAACCTCGTTCACGCCTACGTCGAGAGGTGATAGGCATAGGTATAATGATTATCGGACTAGCTATCGGTTGATAGATTGTTAGTATTCTAAATAATGAATACGCTGCTATCTTTGCTGCAGGTATAGATTTCTTATATTTTATACACCAGATGAGACGCCAGACCAATTCATTTTTATATGCGAATATAGATGCTGCTTCACGTATTGGGAAGTTCTTTGCACGTGGTAATTTCCCAAATATGGTATTGATATCCATAGATAAAACTTCCTCTTCGGTTTTTGGAATAGGAAAAAGAGCATCGAGTACAGTTTTGTACAGCATTTTGATTATTGACATTCTAGGTAATTTTACAGGAGGGCTTGATTAAAGTAAATTGATTATACGTAAGCTTGTAACTACTAACACCTCTTAAATCCCGAAGATATTTTGTGACTAATATACCAATACATTTTCCAAATAGTGAGTGAAACCTTGGAGCGAACTATTTGTGAAAATGTTGGTATATTTGGAGCAAAGTCCGAGGGATGAAAAGAGGTGTTAGTAGTTACAAGCTTCGCTTCCATAAATCCTCATTCGACGCTATATTCGAAAAACTCATATATCGGTCCATACGACACGATTCTGCTGAATCGCCGGCGTTCGGAACTTATGAAAGTAAACTTTCATAATTCCTCACTTGGCGCTATATTCGAAAAACTCATATATCGCCGGCGTTCGGAACTTATGAAAGTAAACTTTCATAATTCCTCACTTGGCGCTATAATAACAGCATGTCATTTTTGTCATCATTTTTTAAGAAAGAAGCAAGTGTTCTTGGTATTGATATTGGTTCTTCAGCACTCAAAGTTGTGCAGGTAAAAAAGAAACACGGAAGAGCAGTATTAGAAACATACGGAGAACTTGCTTTGGGACCTTATGCAACTATAGAAGTTGGTAGGGCAGTATCCTTGCCTGCAGAAAAGATGATAGAAGCTATCAAAGACCTCATGAGAGAGGCAAAGACTACGACAGTTCAATGTGGAACAGCATTACCTCTTTCTGCTAGTTTGATCACGTTTGTGACAATACCACAAGTTCCTGAAAAGCAGATAGGTGAAGTCGTAGCTATAGAAGCACGCAAATATATTCCAGTACCATTAAATGAGGTATTACTAGATTATTCAGTGATTCCAAGAGAAGAACAATATGTTACAGATGATGAAACTACAAAAACAGAAAAACAGGGAATGGAAGTATTGGTAGTCGCTATTCATAATGATTATATCAATGATTATCAAGCAATAATGTCTGGTAGTGGCCTCAACCCAAGTTTTTATGAAATAGAGATATTCAGCTCGGTTCGTGCCATAGTTGATCAAGGTATTGCGACCAATATGATCATAGATATGGGAGCACGGTCTACGAAGCTCTATATCATAGAACGTGGTGTACTTCGTGCTTCACATATTATCAATAAAGGAAGTCAGGATATCACTCTGGCTATGTCCAAAGCATTATCTATCACAGTGAGCGAAGCAGAGAATATGAAGCGCACATATGGTTTGAAGGGTGGTCCAGAATACAAAGAACTAACAGAGATTATCACAGTCAATCTGGATTATATGTTCTACGAAGCAAATGCAACACTACTCAATTATCAAAAGAAATATTCAAAAAATGTTAGTAAGGTTATTTTGACTGGTGGCGGGGTATTATTAAAAGGATTTATTGATTTGGCAAAGATAAGTTTTCAGACAGAAGTTGTTTATGCCGATCCTTTCGGAAAATTGGAGACACCAGCATTCCTAGCAGATGAGTTTGCAGAAGCTGGTCCAGAATTTGCTGTCGCTATAGGTGCGGCTCTACGCAGACTTTCCGAGCTTGAATGATAGAAAATATAATATTTTCAGTTTTTAGGGCTATTTTATTGATTTGCTGACTTATACACAGTTATTGTTGCAGATCTTTCTGCTATAATAACTAGGAATTCTTTATGGAGACAAAATTTCAAACATCTTTTATTCCAAAGAAGTCAATCATTTCACCAAATGTATTGATGCAGAAGGCTCCTACTAGAAGGAGTATCAGCCTTTTTCTCACTTTTGGAGTGATATTGTTTATCTTATCTCTCAGTTCTGTTGGTGCAGCGTATCTATGGAACAAATATCTCGTGAGTTCTCAAGGTGGTTACAAACAGCAGTTGATCGATAGAGAGAAACAATTTAACCTCAATCTGATAACACAGTTGAAGGGTGTCAATGTTCAGATCGATCTAGTAAAACAACTTTTGAACAATCACGTAGCAATATCACAAGTATTCGATATAATCTCACATTTCACATCTGAAAATTCTAGATTCTTATCCTTGGATCTTTCAGGGTCGGCAAATCAGAAGGATGGATTGAAGGTTAGTATGAAGGGTTATGGCAGAAATTTTAGTTCAGTTGCTTTCCAGTCAGACGTTCTAGGAAAATTGGATCAATATGGTTTACGTAATATAGTCAAGAATCCTATTCTTTCTGATCCTAGTTTGGACAGCAACAATATGGTGTCTTTTGGATTCACTGCAACGATCGATCAGGGAAGTGTTTCATATAAGCAGTCAGTTTTGAATAGCAATGCAAGTACGACGCCAAATAGTAACGATGGCATCATTTAAGTTTTATATATTGAACACATTTTCATTTATTTAATCATATGAATAGAAATATAACAGCAACAATTCTGATAATCCTCGCAGTTGGTATCTATCTAACTGTTACCAAAAAAATGCTAGATGAATCAAAAGCAGTTCAAGTAGTCAATGCTCAATATTTATCAGCGATGGATAGTGCGGATCAGCTGATCAGTGGTCGCGATAAAGTATTGAAGGATTATAACAATCTATCATTGAGTGATAAGGAACGATTGAATAAAATGATACCAAATACAGTAGATAATATACGACTCGTCATTGATCTCAATAACGTAGCTCAACAGCATGGTTTTTCTTTGAAAAATATAAGGGCTGTAGCAGCATCTCAGGCTGCAAAAAGTAGTTCTGGATCTGCACAATCAGCACCTGTTCAACAGGTAAGTACACAGACAACATCGACCAATATAGCAGCGCCAGTTCTCGATACTGTGACAGTATCATTCAGTGTTAGCGCACCATATCTACAGTTTATCAGTTTTTTGCAGGATCTTGAGGCAGATCTACGTATTATGGACCTGACACATATGACGCTTTCAGCCAATGATACTGGTACATATGATTATAGTGTTGAATTTAGAACGTATTGGTTGCGTAGTCAGTAATATATAATATGAATACGAAAAAATCATCGAAAAAAACAATAATTATCATAGTTGTATTGATAGTAGCTTCTGCTATTGCATATTTCTATTATGAGAGCAGTAATACTGTTACAAATTCTGGTCTAGAGACAACTGCAGAGACTACGGATGCACAAGCAGCGGGAGCTAGAGTACTCAGTCTTTTGAATCAGATCAAGTCTATCAAGATCGATACCACAGTTTTTAAGGACCCTTCGTATCTATCATTGAGAGATTATTCCGTAGAGATTCCGCAAGATAATGTTGGCCGCTCCAATCCTTTCGCACCACTTCCTGGAACAGCATCTGCTACAACTACTCCTGGTACTACTGTAACTCCTAGGAGATAAACCAAATATGAGCGTATTAGACATACTTGTACAGAAAAATCTGATCGGAAAAGATGATGCACGAGAAATACGTGCAGCTGTTGCTGGTGGTACTAATATTGATGATGCTTTGATAGCCAAGGGAGTGAATATAGATGATGTTATAGCGGCTAGGGGAGAGTTTATGGGTATGCCGGTACGGTCACTTGTGAACACCGTTGTGCCATTCGAGGCTCTCGATTATATTCCTGAGGAAGCAGCTATGCATTACAATATAGTTCCTATAGGTCTTTCTGGTGGAGTATTGGAGGTTGGGATAGTTGATCCAGACAATATGGAAGCTAGAGATGCTGTAACTTTCCTAGTCGCAAAAAAGAATATTCCATACAAGATGTTTCTCATCTCAGTTGTTGATTTCAAGAAAGTAGTTGAGTTATATAAAGGTTTGACTGGTGAAGTTACGAAAGCTTTGACCGAACTAGAGACCGAACTGTCGATCGAGCCTGGTGATGTTATAAAGAAAGAAAGAACACAATCAAAGTCGGGAATTAGTGATGAGACTGTTATCATAGAAGACGCACCTGTGGTCAAGATTGTTGCAACTATAGTGAGATATGCAGTAGAAGGAGAAGCATCAGACGTACATATAGAACATATGAGAGACAAGGTTCGAGTCCGTTTCCGTGTGGATGGTATCTTGAATACAAGTCTAGTATTACCATCACAGGTTCATTCTGCCGTAGTTGCCCGTATCAAAGTTCTATCCAATATGAAACTAGATGAGAAGCGCAAACCCCAAGACGGCCGTTTTTCAGCAAGAATAGACGGTAGAAAGATCGATTTTCGTGTTTCAACATTTCCTTCATATTATGGAGAGAAGGTCGAAATGCGTATTCTAGATCAAGCAAAGGGTGTACGTAGTATAGATGATATAGGTCTATCAAAACGCAATCTAGATATGCTTCGTGTGGCTATAGCAAAACCGTACGGGTTGATACTACTCACTGGCCCTACAGGGTCAGGTAAGTCTACTACTCTCTATTCGATAATGAATGAGATCGACAGGGAGGCATACAATGTTCTATCTCTAGAAGATCCTGTGGAATATTCGATAGAAGGTGTCAGCCAATCTCAAGTTAGACCAGAGATAGGATATGACTTCAGTACTGGTTTGCGTACAACACTACGTCAAGACCCAGATATCATCATGGTTGGTGAGATCCGAGATAAAGAGACAGCTCAATTGGCTGTGCAAGCCGCTCTAACTGGTCACTTGGTTTTCTCAACACTGCATACCAACAATGCTGCTGGTGTTATTCCTCGTCTCATAGATATGGGCGTCGATCCGTTCTTGATCGCTCCAACTCTTGTCCTAGCTGTTGCTCAACGTCTCGTAGGCCTATTGCCAGAAGGTGGTGGTGAAGCAATGCCTGTTGAAGGTAGTATCAAAGCTGTTATAGATAGACAATTTGCTGATCTTCCTCCAGAATTCAAGAAAGACGTACCATTTTCTGATACTGTTTACAAGATAAAGCCTACACCTACATGTCCAAAGGGTACTCGTGGTCGTATGGCAGTATTCGAGATGTTCACTATGGATAAGGATATTGAACAAGTCATATTGAAATCACCGACAGAATTGGATGTTTCGCGTATTGTTCGTAGTAAAGGCATGATGACATTGAAGGAAGACGCTTTCATCAAGGCTTTTCAAAGAGTTATACCTATCGAAGAAGTCAATAAATTATAATATTTTCATATTGTATGAGATTATAAGAGATAAATATGATACAATAAATCTATTATGCAAGAAATAATTAATAAAAAGAAGAAGATACTGTTCGTTGATGATGACAAATTTCTATTGGATATGTATGCTCTCAAATTTTCCAAAGTAGGCTATGATGTCAGGGTTTGTGATTCTTCAGAAAAAGCATTGAAAATTCTGAATGAAGGTTTTGTACCAGATATCATATTGACAGATATAGTTATGCCGGGAATGGATGGTATGGAACTCATTCTCAACATTCGTGATGAAAAATTGGCAGAGAATTCAGTCATTATCATGCTCACCAACCAAGGCACATCTGAGGATTTGACAAAAGCAGTAAAGATCAAAGTTGATGGTTATATAGTCAAGGCAACTACGATACCATCTGAGGTGCTGATCGAGGTGGAAAAGATATATGTATCAAAGAGTCAAGCGTAAATATGAGATAAGAGGTATAGATATCATACTTAATATATAATATTTAATAATATGGACTATAAAAAAGAGATAGAAGATATAGTAAATTTGATCATAAAAGAAGATGCTTCTGATCTGCATATTTCTACTGGCCGCAATCCTATTATCAGGGTTGCTGGCGAACTCATACCATTATTGAAGAGACCTATCCTGACTGATGTGGATATGAGGGGGATCTTGGGTGTTTTCTTATCTCCTCAGAACTTAGTTTTGTTAGAAACTGAGAAGAATGTCGATTTTTCATATAGTATGACCAATGCCCGTTTCCGAGGGAATGCATATTATCATCAAGGTAATATATCAGTTGCACTGCGTCTCATACCGAGAATGATAAGGACTTTGGAAGAGCTCGGACTTCCTCCTATATTGGAATCATTCACACGTAAAGAACAAGGATTCTTCTTGGTTGTTGGACCTATCGGTGTTGGTAAGAGTACTACTCTGGCTTCCTTGGTTCAACTTATTAACAATACTCGTTCTGAACATATCATGACGATCGAAGATCCTATAGAATATCTATACGAATCCAACAAGTCTATCATTGATCAGAGAGAGGTTCGTATCGATACTCCTGACTTTCACAATGCTCTGACTGCAATGTTTAGGCAAGATATCGATGTATGTATGGTTGGAGAAATGCGAGATATCAATACCATTGCTACTGCTGTTACTGCAGCAGAAACAGGCCACCTCATCTTATCGACTCTGCATACCAACAATGCAGCACAGACTATAGATCGTATCATCGACTCATTCCCGCCTGGGCAACAAGATCAGATCAGAGTGCAACTAGCTGGTTCATTGACTGGTATATTCTCACAGAGACTAGTTCCTCGTATATCAGGAGGGCTCATACCAACATATGAACTTCTGATCAATAATACCGCTGTATCCAACTTGATACGTGAAAGAAGAACTCATGAATTGAATTCGGTTATAGAAACAAGTTCAGAAGAGGGTATGATAGATATGAATAGATCACTCGCTGATCTAGTTCGTAGTGGTGAGATCACAGTAGAAAGTGCTTATCTGCACTCATTTGATCCTAGAATTTTGGAGAAAATGATCTAATTTAATCATTATAATTATATGTTATTCAATTACGAAGCAGTAGATGCAACTGGAGCAAAGAAAAATGGTGCTGTTGAAGCCATCAATGTTGATGTTGCTATTTCCTCGATCCAGAGGAGGGGTCTAGTATTGACATCGGTCAAAGAAGCTGGTACGTCTTCAACATTTCTAGCAAAAAATATTTCTTTTTTTGATCGTGTTTCTTCGAGAGATGTTGTTATATTATCTAGACAACTGTCTACTCTATTCGAGGCTCAAGTTTCGGCACTCAGAATCTTTCGCCTACTAGCATCAGAAACTGAGAATCGTACTCTTGGTAACAAATTGGCTACTATTTCTGATGATATTCAAGGAGGTAATTCTATATCTCTAGCTTTGGCAAAACACCCAAAGATATTCAGTCCATTCTATACAAATATGGTCAAAGCTGGTGAAGAATCAGGAAAGCTTGATGAAACATTCCAGTTCTTGGCTGATTATATGGATAGAACCTATGAATTGGCATCAAAGGTACGCGGTGCTCTCATATACCCGGCTTTCGTCATTGTAACTTTCCTGACGGTTATGATACTTATGTTTACTATGATAATACCAAAGATCAGTGGAATTCTTACTGATTCTGGTGCTGAAATCCCTGCATATACCAAGGTTATTCTCGGTATCAGTAATTTCCTAGTCAATTATGGTTTGGTATTGCTCGGAGTTTTTGCTATAGCTGTATTCCTAGTTGTTAGGTTCGTACGTACACCTGTTGGAAAGTTTGCTTATGACAAATTCAAATTGAGTATTCCTTATGGAAGTACACTTTTCAAAAAGCTCTATCTCTCTCGTTTGGCTGATAATATGAATACTATGTTGATATCAGGTATCCCTATTGTTCATGCTCTAGAATTGACATCTGATGTTATCAATAACAAAGTTTATGAAAATATCATTGCTGAAGCTGTTGAGTCGGTGAAAGGTGGCAAGACATTGTCAGAGGCTTTATCTAACCATTCAGAAGAAATACCAGGCATCATGGTCCAAATGGTCAAGGTGGGAGAGGAAACTGGTGAAGTTGGATCGATATTGAAGACAATGGCGCATTTCTACAATCGTGAGGTTACTACAGCTGTCGATTCATTGGTATCACTTATAGAGCCAGCCATGATAGTTCTTTTGGGAGGGGGTGTTGCGGTACTTCTAGCTTCTGTGCTTGTGCCTATATACAATATTGCTAGTGCTCAATAGTTGTTTGTTATCCACAGTAGACATTGTCTACATTTGTTTGGTCAATGCTATAATTCATATTAGTGCTTTTAATAATCATGGTCGTTGGTTAATGGATAAAATTATTAATTAATTATCAATTAATTGTTGGAGGTCTTTCATTCATTGAGTAAAAAGCTCAGTGATAGATCCCACAAAATATTTAAAAATATGAAAAAGTTCACAAGTTATGCTCGAGGTTTTACTTTGATAGAATTGCTCGTCGTTATCGCAATTATAGGTATTCTAGCTTCTGTTGTTCTAGTATCATTGGGGAGTGCTAGAGCAAAGGGTAGTGATGCAAAGATACAGGAACAGATGAGTGCTATCAGGAATGCCGCTGAGTTGTATGCTACTTCTAATAGTGGAAGTTATACTGGTATGTGTGCTAGCACTGAGCTTGCAAGTTTGATGACTCCTGCAAATTGGCCAAATACTGGTGTACCTGCATGTTTGGGTGCTAACAATGGTGGGAAGTGGGCAGCATATCATATTTTGGTTTCTACAACAACACAAGCTGTATGTGTAGACAGTACTGGTATGCTTAAAACGGTGCCTGCAACTCAAGGAGGTTATAGTTCAGGGGTACTTACTACACCTGGCCCGATTACGCTAATGTGTGATGGGATGACAACTGTTAATTAATAGTTTAAATTTTTTTATCAAACGATAAAACATTATAAAACAATGAAAAAGTTCACAAGTTATGCTCGAGGTTTCACTTTGATCGAATTGCTCGTCGTTATCGCAATTATAGGTATTCTAGCTTCAGTAGTTCTAGTTTCATTGGGAAGTGCCAGAGCAAAGGGTAATGATGCAAGAGTTCAAGAGCAACTTTCAGGTTTGAGGTCTGCTGCTGAGCTCTATTTCACTACGAATAGTAATTATGGAACATTTAATCCTCCTAATGGTAGTGATGCAGGATGTGTAGCTGCTGCTGCAGCTACCTTGTCTTTCTTCAATGATTCTGCATCAGGAAAACCAATAATTGATGGAACTACCTCAGTACCTGGTGTTGGTCTTTCAAAATGTTTTGCAGGTGGAACAGTATGGGCAGCTGGTTATGGTTTACCATCAGCAGCTACGGCAGCATATTGGTGTGTTGATTCAAATGGGAAGTCTAAAAAAGTTACTGAAAATATAACAAGTGCAAGTTTTACTAGTACAAACTTATGCAATTAATGTAATAGTTTATCGTTTATTTACAGTTTTTATCCAGCCCACTTAAAGAGTGGGCTGGATTTTGTATGTTACAATAGATAATATGAGACATAGTAAGCTATTATTTTTAAGGAATTTGCCAGTTGAATTCTATGTTTTTTTATTTCCAAGTATATTGGCTATTCTATTTTTTTTCACTATTCATCAAAGATTGTTTGATTTTATTCAATTTGTTTCAGGATCATCACTGATGGCTGTACTTATGGGTGAGTTTATATTGTTACTGGTATTCATAGTTATAATCATCTATGTCATTATTAAAAGCATATACATTTATCTGCGTATTATTACATATAAAAATAGTGAACATGTTTCTATACAATATACAAAGCCCCAATTGATAGATTTTTTACGAAGTTCAATATTTATATTACTAGTATATTCTATGATTAGTATTGTATTAAACACTTTACTTTTTTTGGTGTTTACATCAGTAGACCTACTTACAGTTGTAAAGTCGACATTTGATCTGATGTCCTATGATCATAGACTATTTGGTTCATTTGTACCTTTTACAATACATATTCTTGGCAGGATACCGTATTTTGATCAGCTAGCAATTTTTTTCTACTCATCATTGGTTTATGTTATGCCTGTTGTACTATTAGTATTCTTTTTATTTAATAAGAAATTATTTCGTGTATATATTATGAGTTTTTTTCTAGTTTTTATGATTGCTTTACCATTTTGGAAAATAGTACCAGCGATTTCTCCTATAGCTATGTATAGGTTCAATCTATTTGATTTACCAATACCAACATATATTGTGAGTGAGATGGACCGTTATCCTGTCAGTCCATATTTGGTGAAACATTCTGCCGATATTGAAAGGTCATTTATTGATTCATCTAACAATATGATCGCAGTTAGTACATTTCCAAGTATGCATGCAGCATGGGCAACTATAACTGTATTTTTTGCTATTGAGTTATTTTGGCCACTTGGTTTGGTATTGATTCCATGGTGTATTATGAATATAATTGGAGCTGTCTATAGTGAACAACATTTTGGGGTTGATGTAATTTTTGGCATTATATTGGCTTTCATTGTTATTTTTATTGTTAAGTCCCTGTTAAGTATCGAAAAGAAGTATTTTATTGATAAATTTAGTCTCTTTATGATTGTTGATGAAGCAAATCATGATATGAGGAAATTAATTAGTAGGATTCGTTCTATTCTATATAATAAGGGCTATTGTTTGGTACATGTATTTCGACCTAAAACTAAAATTAAGTAAGATATACATTAGTTACAAATCAAAATAGTTGTCCACCATATCCCAGTATCGTCCCATCCTAAGATGAGCCTCAAATAAGTTTAGCATAATTTGATGGCGGCGAATAATTTTTGCTTGGCGACAGCCATGATTTTGGCAAATTCTATGTGACTGTGTTTCTTCATTTCTTCCTTCAGAAATTCGACAGTCATGTCTTTTCGAAGGTAAGTTTCAATCTTCGGAATCGACAGTAATTTCTGACATGGAGTCATAAACTCATCGTAGATCTTTTTCTTCTTCCCATCGTCACTTACCTTGAGTGTCGGATACGCGCACATGCGATGGAAGTTAAGGAAATGATTGAAGAAGTCTCGGAAGAAAGCATTGATCTTTCTTGCTTCGAATTTCGGTATATGCCAGCGTCCCATGTGCTTTCGTACGACTGCACCATTCTTGCATTCTATGAGTGCGTTGTCATTACACCTGCCTGACCTAGACTTCGTCTGCTCAATGAATTGTTTTTGTAGGACTTCGCTCACGCTCCCATTGATGTTCTCACCTCCATTGTCGGAGTGGAAGCCGATGATGTTGAATGGAAAAAGTTTCAGTGCCTGTTCGACCACATATGCCATCGATCCTTCAGTGATCGACTCGACGCAGAAGAGTATCTCCCACTGAGTCACCTCATCTGCCAAGTTGATGTGGTAGACACCTTTCACTCCCTCCAAATCACCCTGATGCACCGTATCTGCCCTTATGTAGCCTGGTTTTCCTTCAGGTTGAGGTTTCTTACGTATTCCGATTGCGCGTGACACAGAGATGGTCCTGCCGATCGT
>CAIPHR010000063.1 GCA_903864905.1 uncultured bacterium | reverse complement strand
TAGGTCTCTGATGTATTGATTTGCCATACCTAGCTCTACCTGCATCATGAGCACGTTATCTGTCGGATAATAAGTCCTACCGAATGTCACAATCTGTGCAATTGCACATTGCTGTAACATCCAACTAACTTGTCCGCCGTCTACTGGATTACGAGCTAGTCGGTCCAACTTCCAGCAGATAATTCCATTTGCCTCGCCCTTATAAATTCTCTCAAGCATTCTGTTGAATATCGGTCTTCCGGGTTTCTTGGCTGATTGAGATTCTTCTAGCACTTCGACTATCGTCAAATTCTGTTCTTGGGCAATCTTCAGAAGCTCATCTTTTTTAGCATCTATCGATGCCGCTTGTCTGTCTTCCGCCTCACTCGATTTACGAGCGTATAGGAAGTATTTTATTGGTGGTGTTTTATTATTCATATGCGCTTTTAATGTTTGGGTCATTCATGTCATGTCCCATGTTATTGGTTATCTTCTCTGTCGTAGTATCATTGCACTGGGTTAGTGTACAGTTGACAGTAGATTGAAGCTTGATTTTTTTCCTAAAACCTGCTAAGTTATAAGTGATCGCAAGATCGCTAAATCTAAAGCTAAGGGGCCCCGCAAGGGGTCCTTTGTGCATCTAGGGATTAAGTTTCTTGAGTTCTCTAAGCCAGCAAACAAATTTTTCTAAGTCTCTAATATCAAATATAACAAGTCCTGCTGTTCTAAGACCGTTTAACTCTTTTGCAATACGACCAGCAGTAGCAAATAACACAACCTTCTTCTTTGCATCTAGTAATTGTTGAATTGGATCAGCGAAATCGCTATCTCCACTCCACAAAACAAAAGTATCGGCAACATTATGTTCCAAATCTAAAAGCATATCCACACCGATCTCAACATCAAAGTTACACTTCCTATCCTGTAATTTCTTTATACCCTGTTGGTTTAAATTTTGTAAGTGTTGATTAAGATTCTCGATTTGATTAAGAGCCAAGGTCTTCAATAAAGGTGTACGGATAAAATCACTTAGTAAGTCTGGTGACTGCATTGATTGTAAACTTGTGACATCAATAGAAAGGTCCATAATCTTTACAGGCTTTGTGTGAAGTTCATAACCTCTATCTTCAAGATCTTTTATATCGCTTTCTGACTGATCGTCACCAACCAAAGTACCCTGATAAAAATGAACCTTTTGTATTTGAGAAAATGAGTCCATGAATTGTTTCAATCTTTTTATATCAATATGGAAACGTAGCTTATTGGACCATGGACGAATATTTGCATAATCAATATACATTATCGTCCTTCCAGACAGCATAGAATCAAGCTTCTCAATAAGCTCAGTCTGTTCGCCTGCAAGTATTTTGATTCTGTCTGTTTTTGGAGTAAACATGTGGGTATTCTATCATTAATTTTTATTAAATAAACATTGTGTATTTAAACAAAATAGCTTTTCACTGCTTTTTGAAAATTTTTAGTGAAAAGTACTTAAAAATGACTCAAATTCACTAGTTTTTAATGTGTATTAAAGTTTGGACCCTTAACTTTTAATATCTATCCTCCAAATTAAAAGTTACTGTCCAGTCCATTGTTCTTTACACTCCGGACAATATGCAAAGCCTGTATGTTCAAAGGCATCAGTAAATCCATTCGGTTGATACATTTGTTCAGCCTCATTCCAAATAAACTCATCATCAATAATAGTTTCGACATATTTACGATCACAGCCACAAAACTGGCAGGCGTGTTTTGGAAATTTCTTTGTCTTACTTTTCATACCCAGATCATTGATCGAAGGTTGTAGGAAGTCAATGTAATTAAACCCGAAAAGAGTTAAAATGTATTTATAGATAATCGAGAAACTCCAACTGAATATAAAGACAAATCCCAATTGATTTTTGTGGAACAGGGATGGACTGATCCATCTATGATAAATCATAAGTTCAAAGACTGGACATGCGGTAGGGTTGATATCCGAACATGGGATGATCAGTATGCAAACAACATGGTGCACTTCTTTACTCCGAATACTGAAGAATGGTTAGCGTTTGTAAGATTCTATAGTGCCAAATGGGTTAATAAAACAGAACTTGATGAATTCACAAAAACTCTTAAGGAGAAGTTTTATAGAACGGACGAGAATTAATAGCCTTATACTCTATCGATACTCCGCCATCTCCTTCTCACTCGGCTGAGTAATCTTAAACAATCCATCCCTATAATTCGGGATATAAATGTGTTCTTTATTGGTCTTCCAAAAGGTTATTACCTCGCGCACAACGTCGAGCAAGTGATCTGTACATTTAAAAAGTAGGCATGACTGATACTAACAATCTTTTGGTTTTCTCCAAAATTTATACTTCTTATTTTGTATATCTACCAATCTTTCCAATTTATCCCAATTCTGCCCACCATTCCCTTCATCAAACATCTGATTTAAAGACTCCCCAGTGATTCCAGCAAACATTGCAGAAATCTCATATCTCACACCTTGATTATCATTTGGGTTAAGATCTAATAGCAATCTAAACAATTCCTCAGCTTTTTTATAATCACTATTATCCCAAAATAGATCTGCCATATACTGAATAGCTCTAAGTGGCGCCCTGTGCTCCATAAGTCCCCATTCTAATCTTTTTGGCCATACTGGGAACATCTTCTTGGTTTTATCAAATCCATTTATAATACATTCCTCTCTTTTCTTTAAATCTTTCTTTCTTGAGTATACTGACACCAAGCCAACATAGGTTTGTACATAATCTGGATCAATATCTCTTGCTTTGAGCAACATCATTTCGGCAGATTTATAATCATCTATATTCAACGCTTCCATTGCGTCGTAATACAAGTCATCTATATTTTGAACTCTCATAGACATAACGTTATTTTTGAGATTTTGTCCATCAAAAGCTTTCATCAAACCATCATACGAATTTGTTGCACCATTTTTCATAGCACTACAAATCATACAATCATCACAGCCTCCTAATTCCTTTCTCTTATTCTTATTCTTTGATCTTGAGTTTTTCATATGATTATTTTTTAGGTTCAAAATTATTCCAAAGCTGACTAGTATCAGACTTATCTAATTTTCCCCACACTCCATGTGCAATATGAAAAGCAACCTTATCCGAATCAACTTTTTGAGTTATTGGGTCAATAAAGACATCTTCATTTTTTCCGTCTTTGGTAATTTGACAATCAATTTCATAACCAAATGAGAAATCAGGATCACCACTCTTTTCAAAAAAAGCTTTATTATTTTTACTTATCTTCAATCCACCACAAGTAAAAGGAGTATTTATAAAATACTTTGTATTTAAAACATCCATAATCTTTGCTGTCTCTTCAAATAAATAGGGATTCATTGAATCACCCTTGTTTGTATTTTTTAGCATAAGATTCAAAGAGAACAATGTATCTGCTTTCAACTTTGCTCTGTAGGAATCCTTTTGAGCATCGGTTAATAATTGACCCAATCCATCCAAAATATGTTTATTATCCATTGACTCCAACACTGCAATACTTTTTTCTAAAGCTTGTTTGTAAGAAACTCCTGATCTTTCTTCCACAATCTTGCGATTGATAGGCCAGTTATTTTTAGCAAAGTACTGAACATCAAAAATATCACGACTTGTTTTACCAATTCGCTCGAGCATAGCCATCAACTTATGTGCAAACATATCTTCTTGGACCATTACAAGCATGGAAATACCAAGTAATGTTTTTATCTCATACTTTGAGCCGAATTGACGACGATTCACTTCAACTTTAATTTTCTGAGCATTTGCATCATATGAGATAACATTCTTTAAGTTGAATCTCTGCATGTAAGAGTCGGTGATTTTTCCATAATTACTTACAATTTTATTTATCTTTTCAAAAACATCTTTTTCTTTTGTCTCATCTAACAAATCAAGATCCAAATCAACAGAGTTTCTAGGCAAATCATAAAACATCATGGCAGCAGTACCACCCTTGAATCCTAAGTAGGTGGCAATGGAGGTATCAGAATATATATCCTTCAAGATTTGCAATAAAATATTCTTATGTTTTGAGTAATCTAATGTCATATTATTTGTTTACCTGATTATCTTGATAGTTTTTAAAGTATTCTTTGATCTTCTTCTCTAATCTCTTATTGTGATAGATAGGCAAAATCTCAAATACCTTATCCCAATTCAAATTTGCCAAATTATCGAAGTGATAATCCTTGCTTACATACACACGGTCCAAGAATGCGCGCTCGCTCGCTGCAGTAGCAATTCCATCTTTATGTTCTATTCCTGTCGTATTGCTTAATACATAATCTTTCATGCGAACAAAAGTTATTTTTTGTCCCTCGATATCAATCTCACGATTTATGTATGATGCAACAAAGATATTTCCGTAGTATTGAAAATTGACACCTTCTCTAGTTAAGACAGTTTCAAAGCTGATGTAGGAGGGAGTATTGATTCTGGTTGCCAATTCAAACCTGTCGTAGTTTTTGTCTTTTGCGTATATACCACGACGAACACGAATCAACTTTCCAGCCTTAACATATTTATTCAATCTCTTCTTTATTACCTCATCACTTTCTTCTCCCCATAACAAAGAGACATCTTTTGATGAGAAGATTGTTTTGGGAGATCTCAATAAGACCTCTAAATATTCACCTTTTGTTGGTTTATTATCCATTATGATACTGCAAGTCGCCTTAAAGGAGACCTGTAGTCACAATGTTAGCACATTTTAGAAAAAGCAACAATAGTGTCAAATTCACTGAATTTAGGTCAAAACCAGTGAATGGGACCATGTTTTTAGCCTCTATTCACTAGTTTTAGCCATCCTATCTTTAGTACTCATTCTCGAGTAATATTCAATGTATGAGTAATACTGGCACATTCAAAGCTTTAGGAGATTTACCTGATGACATCATCGAGAATTTCAAAAACAAAGAATACGATATCTGCAAAGAAAAATGTACTAATTTTTTAGTCTCCAATCCTAGCAACTGCATCGCTTTTATCTATCTTGGTAAAATAGCTGAATCAGAAAAAGATTTTGAGACTGCAATTCAGCATTATAAAAAAGTTATAGAAATTGAACCTCGCTTTCCATTTATTTGGGGTTATATTGGTGAAAACTATACTGAACTAGAAAAATACAAAGAGGCTTACGAGGCTTTCACTGAAGAAATCACTCATATGCCCTGCAAAGCTGCACCTTGGTGTATGGCTTCACTTAGTGCTCAAAAAATGGGAGATCACGAACTAGCTGTGGGAATATTAAAAATGGCACAAGGAAAAGTAGAGAAAGAAGGACAAAGTATAGTTGCTTATGCACTTGGAACACTAGAAGAAGTGGTTGGTAATAATGACGAAGCTTTAGTGAATTATGTGCAAGGTCAAATGAGTGCTTTAGACGAAGAAAATAAACTTATATCTGCCAAACGTATTTATAAAATGCTAAAGAAAGATTAAGGGATAATTATATGAATCTAAGTACCACAAAAATTGATCCAATAAATATGACGTTAACAATTGATCCGACTCATTCATCAGGTTGGAAAACCATTTTATTTAATTGTAATTGCCATACTTTCGAAGCCGTTACTCAACAAATAATAAGAGCAATTCAATATCCACTGATTCTCCTTGATTAATAATACTGGTTATCGTGATTGTTTTGTCTGCACCAGAGCTGTGACTCTTGCCGACTTCCTCATCGGTCTCTCTGGAACAGTCTTGGAAGAGAGATACTTGCCTCGCAAGTTCATGTGGAGTGTACCACCATCCTGATACTGAAACCATTTTGAGGATGGTCCATTGTAACTCTTTATCAGACTAGCACCTCTACTAATTTCAGTCTTAATATTTTTAATTTCATCTTTTGTGATCTCCCTAACTTCTCCTGAACAAACAGCTTGATCTAATGGCTGTTCAATTTTTTCCACATCGGCAGGTCTCTACTTATAAACCAACGCAATCGCAAGTGCGAGCATATGTTTACACGGTTCGTCTTTTTGGCCAATATAACAATCGCAATTCCCTCTATCATATGAGGAACAATCAACATTTACGTGGTATTCATGAGTGCCAGACACTATTGCGTTGAAGCCCAGGAAATCTTTCTTAATTTCATTAACAGCACCCTTGTTAAACAAGGTAAGTGCTTTATTGAATTCATGATCGCCGACACCAAGTTGTATATCAGTAATTGTAAATTGTGGAATAAATATATTATTCATTTTTAGAATCTCCCAACTTTCTCCACCTTTTTTCCTAAAATAACCACCATTTGATTGTCCGTAATTTCTATAACAGGATAAGCTACTTTATTTTTAAATTCCTGAACTTCATCCTTCTGTGAGATCTTATAATGTGGGAACACCACCACATCTGTGAATCCAAGTGAACCTATTCATACCTCAATGCTTCAATAGGACTCTTTGAAGCCGCTTGTTTCGCTGGATAACCACCAAAGATGAGGCCGATAAGTGCAGAGACAACCAGACCCAATATAGCTCCACTCCAAGGGAAAATATATTGCCAATTGACATTGAGACCTTTAGAAAGTAACAGAGAAATTATGAATGCTAGAGATGAACCCAGAATGATACCGACGACTCCACCGATAGCTGTTAGTAATACCGCTTCAAGTAAGAACTGAGACAAAATATCTCTATCAGTTGCACCGAGAGCTTTACGTAGACCTATCTCACGAGTTCTCTCTGTAACTGATACAAGCATGATATTCATAATACCGACTCCACCGACAAATAGAGCTATAGAGGCAACTGCAGCAAGGAAATAAGTAAGAGCACCAGTAATAGTAGTCAATCTATTGGCTAGATCTTGTTGCGTCTGTACAGTGAAGTCATCCTTAGTAGGATCAGTAATATTATGCGATTCACGTAATGTCAGTTTGACATCTTCAGCAGTTGATTCTACTTGCGCATCAGTTATAGATTGCATAATAATCCTATTGAAATATTTGATTCCTAGAAGATAGGTTTGAGCAGTAGTATATGGCATCAAAGCCATACTATCAAAATTGAATAGAGACCCACCTCCAGTTGGTGGAAGAACAGCTACAACTTTGAAATTCCTACCTTTGATCTTTATCTTTTGTCCCAAAGGATCTTCATTGTCGAATAGGTGTGTAGCAACCTCAGATCCTATAACAACCACATCCGCGCTAGAAATAACATCTTCATGCTGGAAGAATTGTCCTTCACTTGGGTGAAGATCGAAAATGTCAGCGATAAGTTCAGTAGCACCAAAAATACTTGTTTGATACGTATTCGAATTATATGAAGCAGTATCTGCACCCATTACAGTCGGCATTATTGACTTCAAATATGGAACATTTGCCTTATTTTGTAGAGCAACTATGTCTTTTTGTTTCAAAGAATCACCAAATAGAGAGCTAACGTCAGATGGACCAGTTGGTTCTCGTCCAGGGATGACAGCAATGGTATTTGTACCAAGCCCTTGAACTTGTCCCAAAATGAGGGCTTGTGCACCAGCACCAAGTGATACAACTAGCATTATTGCTGTAATACCTATAACGATACCTAAGATAGTCAAAAACGAGCGAGATCTATTCGTTGAAAGTCCTTTTATTGATGTTTGAAATATATGTTTATATGTCATTATAATTATGAATATTGAATTTTGAATTAACTATTTAGACTTCTATTATTTCACATATTCATCGTCTGGTGTCAAACGATGTTTAACTTTCTGATCACTTTCAATCTTACCATCCATGAGACGAATGATGCGCTCCGAATGTTCGGCAGTAGAGCTCTCATGTGTAATGAGTACTATCGTTCTACCCTCTTTCTCATTGAGATGTTGTATGATAGACATAACATTTTTTCCAGACTTTGAATCGAGGTTCCCAGTAGGTTCATCAGCAAATATTATATCAGGATTGTTGACCAACGCTCTAGCTATAGCCAAACGTTGCTTCTCTCCACCAGAAAGTTCCGATGGTTGATGGAACAGCCTATGACCTAGACCTACTGACTCTACAGCAGCCTTACCTCTTCCCTCCCATTCTGATTCTGCAATATTTGAATAATAGAGTGGCAGCATTGCGTTTTGCAAAACAGAAGTACGTGGCAATAGATTGAATGCCTGAAATACAAAACCTATTTTTTCATTACGCAAAAATGCAAGTTCATTGCGTGAATATGAAGATACATTTTTCCCATTAAATTCATAGTGACCACTTGTCGGTTCATCTAGTAAACCTAGCAGATGAAGTAGTGTAGATTTGCCAGATCCAGAAGGGCCCATGATAGCAACAAACTCTCCTTTTCTTATAGAAAAAGAGACACTATCCAAAGCGACAGTATTAGTAATACCATCATGATATGATTTTCTCAGATTTTTTACTTCTATAATATTCATTTTACGAAGGTAACAGCATTATCACCTTCTTTGAGACCAGAAATAACTTCTGAAGTACCGTCAGAACCCTTTAGTCCAATAGTGACAGGAACTGATCTAAATGTTTTTCCATCGATATTCATCACACGTACTGACTTCTTGCCTTTATCATCGATGACTGCTCGTGAAGAAACCATGACTACATTGTCTTTTTCATTTGTAAGAATATCAGTATTGGCAGTCATTCCAGAACGGATACGACTGTCAGCAGATACAAATTGAAGTGTTACTTTGTAAGTTGGCACACCATCAAGTACGGTTTCGGCAGGATCTACCATAGTAACTTTTGCAGCAAAGATCACATTTGATCCATATGCATCCAGAGTCACATTGGCATCATTATTTAATACAACTTTAGCAATATCTGCTTCTGGTACATATGCCTCTATCTTGAATACCGCATCACTTTGTACAGAGAAACTAGACTGTCCAGTTACTACGAATTCCCCTTTTTTTGGATCAACCCTAGTTATGATACCAGCAAGAGGTGAAACGATATTATCATTATCCAATATTACCTGTGCTTGTAATACCCTAGCTTGCTGAGCAGCGATAGATTCATGAGAAGAGCCTGCATTTTGTAGAGAAAACTGTTTATTGGCTTGATCAAATGCGGCTTTGGAACTCCTCAAAGCTGTATCAGCATTTGAAATAGCATCGATAGCTTGAGTTAGATTTGAAAGTGCTATATTCATAGTCACTATTTTCGTATTGATTAGAGATTGACTTATACCCGAAGATCCTGGATTCAAATTGTTAATAACAAATGAAACCTCATTCATAAAGCTTTTAATGTCCGCCAGATAGTCATGACATCTAGCTATGATCTGGAAAACATTCTGTGTATTGACATTACTCGCATCATTTTTCCAACGTGATAAGGTATCAGAAACTAACATTCTATGATTATTCAATACTGACTCTTTAGTATATGTATCTACGCTCACATTTATAGTAGGATTTACACTTTGTGGATTATCGAAGAACAGATCTACATATTCAACGATAGCACTCTGAGCTTTGACATAGCCATCACGTACAGCATTCACTGCACCATCAACTGTATTTTCTAATGTTGTTGAAGCACTATTCAATGTTGATAGGTATGCAGCATATTCTTCTGGCCTCAAACCTCTCTGTATTCCAGCTAGATCAGCTCGTGCAATTTCTAGTGCCGCGCGATCACCAGCACTATCTAGACTAGCGATAGTATCACCCTTATTTACGTGGTCTCCAACCTTAAAATTGATTGTAGTGACTACACCACTCTTTTCAAATGATAGATCTGCTTTATCTACAGGTAAAATTTTACCAGTTATACTGACTCTTTCTATTACATTTCCAATAGTAATAGGTGCATATTCAATATTTAATGCTGGAGAACTCTTGAAGAAATAGTACGCAACAAAAACGGCTAGTAAAATAATGAAAGCTATAAACCACTTATTTTTGAGTAATTTGTAAATGCGTGATATATGTTTTCGCATGTCTTGATTATAGCATGGAGGTTATTCGAAATATATATATTGTTGGTATATTAGTCACAAAATGTCCTCAGGATTTAAGAGGTGTAGGAATTACAAGTAATATCAATAACGCAAAAGGCCTCCGAGGGAGGCACTTTGCGAAACATTTATTCTGGAAAGTGCCCCTATTGGGTACTCACAGGATCATGATTACATATTTTAATGAATATTTCAAAGTTTTTTGTGGATAACTAGGACAACAAACACAGCATTGGAATATTTTCTATTCGAGAACCCTGTTTCTGTAAAACACCGACGTACATTATATTTTTAATTCGAGAATCGTGTCTGGGGAGATAATTTACGAGAGTAAGTATAATGTTCTTATTTCGCAGAATTAAAAATATAATGTACGTTGGTGTTTATATATCTTATTTCGCGGAATAGAAAATATTCCAATGCTGTGTTTGAGATAGAGAATAATAACTACACAAAACTATTTACTTTCATTGATCTGTTTGATAGCACCATCAATCTGAGTTTTATACTCAGGATGATCTAGGACAATACTCTGCAAAGTCTTTACCGCAGCACTCTTCATGCCAGCAGTAAATTGAGTCTGAGCGAGAGCTCCGAGTAGATCAACATCCTTAGGACTAGCGATAAGAAGCTTCTTATAGATATCAATAGCTTTCTGGTATTGTTTCAATGAAGAATAAACTCTAGCCATTTGAGAAGTCTCGAAGATAGTAGGGTCATCGTTGAACATTTTCCTAGCATCACTATCCTTTCCAGAAACAACCAAACCAACAGCATAAGCATACTTGGCTTGAGAATTTTCTGTAGCTGATTCATATGCCTGCTTTAACAATGGAACAGCCTCATCATTTTTACCGAGAGATAGATAGTCTTGGGCCAAAGAAATAAGGATGGATTGTTTGGTTGGACCAAGCTCGCGAGCTTTCTCGAGAAGTGGTAGAGCTTGATCAGCAGCACCAATATCATTCAAGAATGAGCCACCGAGAGCATACGCTCTAACATCTTTCGGAGTAGCTTTTATTTGTACCTGGATCTCACTAGAAGCCAGAGCAAAGAATTGCTGTTTCAATTGATTGGGTGCTTGTTGACTAGATATCACCTGTCCAGAACATGACAATAGCTGTTCTCTGATTTCCTGATTGGCAACATAGGTATTCACAGCTAGAGCACTTTCGAAAAGACTTGCATCTGGTTTGCCACCACTACAAGCTTGTAGAGCAGATATGAGACGGAGATTGGCTTGGAGTGGTCTCACATTGAACATATAGATAACACCAACTAACAATATTATTGCTATAGGAGCAACTATGTATTCAACAGCATCATTTCGAATAGGATTTACACCAAGAACTTTTATATCAGTACCTTTCTTCAGTGAATTTACAAAAGCCAAAACGGCGAAGAAGAATACATAACTTGCCAAACTATCGAATACAGCCAAATTATTGATGGCATAAGCGACCATGAGACCAATCAAAATACTTTTCTTTGCAATAGATATGTCTGATTTCCATATCATTATGATGGACAATATATATAGTGCTAGATATGCGAGCAAACCAACAAAACCAGAAGCAACGAACCAATCTATGAAAACACTGTGTGCACGATCGAACCATTGTTCTTGACCGTACATCTGCGGAGCATAATTGGCATTGAAAATATAATTGAAATTCTCTTGACCCCAACCTAGAATAGGTCTCTCAAGTCCACCCTTTATAGCCATAGGCCAAATATATGCACGACCTTCACCCTTGAATTGCTCTAGAGAAAGTGAAGCCAAACGGCCAAACATAGGACTATTTGCAAAGAAAGGCTGTTTTCTTTCTACAAAGAATATTCCAGCAAGAACGACTAAACCTATAACTATCCCTCCAGTTATCTGACGACTCCTTTTTGACTCACTCTTCGCAAAAATAGAATAAACTACTAATGCTATGAACAGACCACCAGCCAAACCGATAGCTGCGGCACGAGTTTGAGTTTCCAAAACAATGAAACCAAATAGAACAAACAGGACTGGATATGCCCATTGCAAGAAAGATCTTCCACCAAATTCATTACTGCGAACTGAGAAATATAGATAAGCAATGATGAACATATGTATAACTATATATATTCCTAGATATGCTGAATTACCTATAGTTGCATCTAGACGTGCTGCAGATTGATGGATAGCGAACCAGCCTAGAAGTTGTCCGATACCATAGAAAGAAATGAATGTTGCAACTACACTAGTTACATTGAGCCAACGATGCCATATCTTCTTCCCTTCTACACCATGACCAAATATATTGGTAGCTGTTATATAGAAAGCCCATAGATGAATAACTACTATCCAACCTTCCATGCGCTCAAAGTTTGACCATAGACTGCGCATAGGATTGACACCGAGCAAGTCTGCAATGAGAGCGATAACAGCGAATAGAGTCACAGCAAAATTCAGTGGTGTAAATTTTGGTCTATATTTCGCATCTAGGAAAGCGAGTATGATCCAACTAGAAAAAGCCAATTCAACAAGTATGCGGAAATAGAATGCTTTCCCTGTTATGAATGGAAAGAAATAGCTGTTTGCAACGATAAGTGGAAATAAAGGAATGAGGAACAGCGCAACCACTGAGACATACTGAGTTATTTTTTTCATATATTGAAACGGACCGTTATTATTAATGAATTACTAGGGAATCTTAGCATATCTGATTCTATTCAGAAATGCCATCCTTACTATACTATTATGATATCAACATGTTAACCCGATTACATCTACTATGATTAGCTTGCTTTGAATATTATTCTTATTTAGGTTACATTATACACAATAGAATCCTATGGAGAGAACATCCCTTACATATCAGACATTCAAAAATATTAGCTATAGCATTATAGGTTATGTGTGGCCAATTGCGTTTGCCTTATTTGTTACACCCGTCATCATTTTTGGACTAGGAATCAAAAGTTATGGAATCTATATATTTATTAACACTTTTATTTCTTTTTTTGGACTACTAGACCTGGGAATCGGTACCGCAGTGGCAAAATATATGGCGCATTATTACGGCAGAAGAGATAACGCCGCTATAACGAGCCTAACCCACACTGCCAACTCATTGTTCATGATACTAGGATTATTAGGCCTAGGAATTTCTGCAATCATAGCATTCTGGGGACCATATATCTTACCGGAACAATTCTTGAGTTACGCAGAATATTTTCCAATCATCTTTATTGCAGGTGGTATTTTCTTTGTCAACACAATAATAAGCGCATACTTATCAATCTTAAACGCGGTACAAAGATTCGATATTACCAATATTATCGGTATCGGTACATTTACAATATCCAACCTGGGTATCCTTGCTATCATACTTCTCCATGGTTCACTCCAATCAATTTTTATTCTTCAACTAATAATCAACACTCTATATGCCGTAATTATTGTATACAACGCGGTAAAGATTCTTCCATCGGCTACGATCAGATTTGGATGGAATATATTCGAATTGAAACAATGTTACCGTTTTGGCCTTATCTCATTCATTAACAATATAGCAAGCAACGCTCTTGCATATCTCGATCGTATGATCATCCCCCTATATGTTGGTCCGAGCAATCTCACATACTACTCGATGCCTGGAAGCGTTACAAGCAAGATTCCCGGCCTAGCAAACACCCTGAGCGTCACTATTTTTCCTTCAACTTCTCAGTTCACTGGCGGAAACGATCGAGTCAGGATCGAGAGCCTTTATATTAGGTCCTTCCGACTAATCACCGTAGTCACCGCATCCCTCACCGTAACAGCCATAAGCTTTGCTCACGAAACTCTATTCTACTGGTTAGGATCAGACTTTGCGGCTCATTCAACAAATATACTAATCATCCTTGCGCTAACAAATTTCATCTTGGCATTTTTTGGTCCTCTTTCGGCTTTCCTCTTGGGACTGGGAAAATTGAAGTTCCTAACGACTATGTCAGTGCTCATGGGCATCTTGAATGCGATCTTGCTCCTCATACTGCTACCGAGCTACGGGATTACAGGTGCGGCATGGGCGTACCTACTATCTGTATTACCAGTATTTTACATATTTTATCATACAGAGAAACTACACATGGAACTTATAGGTAGAGGAAAATATTACATAAAAACAATTCTTGGCACGATTCTCGTTTCAACGATAATTTGGACCACAAACACCTTTGCCCTTCACTTACTCATCAGAAACATTCCTACACTACTCCTTATCGGTGGGGTTTCAGTAGTTCTCTATATTCTACTTTACAAAGTTTTCGGCTTCTTTGATCCTGAGGATTGGAGAGACCTGGAATATTTCAAGACTGATGTTTCAAAAAGACTCAGGATACCTTTCGTTTAAAGAGAAAGTCTCTCTTGCCTATTTCCGTTACCAATTCGTAATTTTTCTCTTCCAGATATTTCTGAATCATGTCCTTCCTCTTGTCGGTATGAGCCTCCGTCAAAATGTAACTCGGTGGATTTTTCTCAAAATTCAACCCCTTTAGTACTGAAATTTCAAATCCCTCTACATCAACGACAAACAAGTCGATAGGGCGCATTTTATATGTCGAAAAATAATCATCCACCAGCGATTGAATAGGTTGAATAGGAACAATTATCTCTCTAGCCGTCACGCTTTGGACACTTTCACCAGATTTTACCCAACTATTTGGATCTTCAATGCTGCCAGATATGAACGACATTGCATTCAAATCAACGAGCGAAACGGTATCCTTTCCTTGTTCAAAAGATCCTACTGCACAATTATAAACCTTTGACTTGCTTCTATATCTTTTGCATAAGTGAAATGTTGAAAGAGGTTCGGCAATAATACCTCTCCATCCCAACATCTTTTCCAAATAATATGTCGGACTGCTTCCATAACCATCATGTCCACCACACTCCATAAAGAAACCGTTTCTATAATCAAAATATTTAATAAATTCATCATGCCCTATATAAGGTGACATCATCTTTTTATCAACAACACGCCCTAATATTGGTATAATATATGGATTAATTCGACTTTGGACAAATGGCCAGATCCTCCTGATGTTCTTTTTGGGATTGGCAACCAGACTTTTTAACCTGAAAAGATAACTGTCTTCAAATGCCATAGGATTTTTCTTTATATTGCATGTTGATTATGCTAACATAAAATTAACCTTTATGAAAAACCAACTTTGGAGATTACAAAGAAAAATGAGGAGGTTTATGATTAAACATTCTATCAACCCGCACCCCCCTAGCTATCCTTTTATATCTGGAGACACATTTAGATCCATAGCAGACCATATATATGAAATAGATTTCACATTTGATCCCAAGTCAGTTGCAGAAAATGATATTGTTTTTGTTCAATCAGACATTTTAAACAAATATTTTCTAGACATTCACCCATTAATAGATAGCCAGTACAAACTTATTACCCATAACAGTGACCGGAATATCACAGACAAGGAATTGGAAATGATCGATGACAAAATAATTCGTTGGTTCGCTCAAAATGTTTTAGTAACACACCCAAAGATAACACCGATTCCAATAGGACTAGAAAATCTAAGCTACGCTAATGCTGGATATATCCCCCTATATACCAAACAATCACCACAGAGGCCAACTCGCCTACCACGAATACTTGCAGCATTCAGCATTGCCTCCAATCCTAAGGATCGCAGTCAGGCTATAGCGGCACTGTCTATTGATCCTAAGGTTGATTCGTTAACAAATCGATTACATCAGCCTGCCTATATTTCTAAAGTGAATAATTACTGTTTTGTTGCTTCTCCTCCAGGAAACGGTAATGATTGTATACGAACGTGGGAGGCGTTGTATTTAGGAACCATTCCAATTGTAAAGGATTCAGTAGCCATGAGATACTTTGAATCAATAGGCCTACCAATATGGATAATAGATGAGTGGTCCGATCTAAAGAAATTGTCAGAATATGATTTGCAAAGGAAATATGATTTAATAATGTCCCATACCAATATGAAACCGCTCCATATGGATTATTGGGTAAATTTGATAAATAAATACAAATAAACTGCTAGGACAAATCATCAATTAATTATGGAAAAAATCACTCTGGAAGGAACATACGAAGTAGCAAATAAAATGATCCCCTCTTTTTTGTTTATAAAATTTAAAAAACTTTCTATATATAGAAGACTCAAAATAGCTGCTCGCAAATATATACCTTCTAAATATATCTCATCATGGAACACAATAAGCGCTGGCCTACTTAAGGGTACCGAACTATATTTGGATCCAAATGGTGCATGGCAGAAAGAAATGCTGAACGGTACGTATGATGACTTTTTTATTCATTATTTAGAAAAATATGATCTGGAAGGAAAAACTATATTTGATATAGGAGCACATATCGGTTATAGCTCTTTATGTTTTGCAAAAAAGGTTGGTAAAAATGGTCATGTTTACACATTTGAGCCAAACCCCGTAAACATTGAGCGAATAAAAATGATAATGAAGACGAATCATGAATTGTCTAGAACTATCACGGTAGTAGAAAAGGCAATTGCGGAAAAAATGGGTCGCGTTGATTTTATTTTTTGTAAAATTATCGAGGACGGATCGAGCAGTGGAAGTTTCATAGAAACTGCAGACACAATCACAGAAAAATCTGCGTTCGAAAGATCACGCGGTTTTGAAAGACTTAGTATTGAGACGTCTTCCATCGACGAAGAAGTTTCAAAAAATAAAACACAAATTCCCTATCTTATAAAGATAGACATAGAAGGTGCAGAATACCTAGCCTTAGAAGGTGCGACCGTAACATTAGAGACGATAAGGCCGATATTACTTCTGGAAATACACTCGATACTGAATATGTTAAAGATATGTAGCATATTGCATTCACATAGCTATAATATTAATCTACTGAAGGAAGAACCTGATGGCAGATGCTTCATCGCGGCGGAACCAATAAGCCAGTAATATTCCCATAAAATACATGCTTTACCCAAAACTCGATCTATATAATAACTATTTGAAATACTCATGTGTTGGCCATGCTTTTCCTGATGTAACATGTAAAATGACGATGAATAGGATTAACTATGCTATCAATTTATGTGAAAAGTGGGACAACTTCATGGATATCGGCGGAGGTGATGGGAAAAATGCAATAGCACTTTCGATAACCTTCAAGAAAGGTACATTGGTAGAAATTGAAAAACTAGATAAACATGCTGAAATATCAAAGTCATTTAGCAATTTATCACTATTTAATGACCTAATTGAAAATTATAAGACGGGCATTGATACTTTCGACTTCATTTTACTCTCTGATCTATTTGAACATATCCCTGTTATATCTACCTTTGTCGAACAAATATCTAACCTACAAAAAGTGGGCGGAGTTATTTACATAATGACACCTAATCCGATATTTTGTGGTCCAGCAACTGAATCAGAAATATACTACAAAAAACTAAAATATGGTCATGTCAATCATTATACGATTCAAGAAATGGTGCACATAATGAAAAAACATAATTATGAACTAATATTCCAATATTACGAAGAAAGTCACCTCCGCAGAAAAATAAAGGATATTATAAAATCAATGGATAGACATGACATAAAATGGAGCAAGTTTATCGTGTACCGTATGACTAGGCCCATTGTGGTACCACTTGTAAAAAGTTTAAATAAATTTCTAGAATTATGGGTATACAATAACGAGATACGAAATTCTAATAATCCTTTTTCTACGATTACTCATGATCTGGCATTCAAAAAAATATTGTGAAACCAGAATTATCAATCATCATACCCTGCTATAACTCCGAAAGGACTCTGAGAGAAGCAGTTGATTCGTGCTTCAAACAAGGGCTTACGAAGCCGTTCGAAATAATCATGGTTGACGATAAATCGACCGACAACACTATCGAAGTCATGCGAACTCTGGCAGGACAACATCCGGAAATCCAGCTCTTCTTTCACGGAACCAATCTGGGTGGTGGCGCAACGAGAAATACTGCAGTTAAGAATTCTACGGGCAATGTTATTTTCTGTTTAGATAGCGACGATATACTCCCAGATAGGACTCTAGTGAGAATGCTAGCAGCTTTGACAAGTCGCAACAGTGACGGTCTAACTATACATAGATCAATAAAATTTAGTGGAACAGATATCCAAAAAGTGCATCACGTAGACTCACCTACGGAAATAGATAGCAAAATTACACTTGAATCATTATTGCAAAAGAATGGTCTGTTCTGCCCTCTCTACGTCAATTTTATGTACACAAGAAAGGCGTTCAATAAACTCGGCGGTTATCCAATTTCCCATGGTTTTGATACACAAGGATTTGCATGGAGATTTATATGTTCAGGATTGACCGCGTACGTATGTAAGGATGCAGAATATCTACACAGAATACACTTTAACGAATCATACTACCTAAGAGAATATAATGCTGGGGGTATTAGTTATAATTGGAGAGATATTCTATTAGAGCACTACTATGTGTTCAATAAAAAAGCGTTGTATTTTATACTTGCGTTCAACTGTCAGGATTTTACTAGAAATATTCTAACGGAATTGAGCCAAATAGATGATGTATTTGTTAGAGATTATATCAACGTCTGTGGTAAGATACACCCAACCTTGAAAATCAAACTTGCTGTACAGAAACGTGTGAAAAGGAGCAGTTTAAAAGGATATTATTATAGATTGCGTCATAGATTTATTGAATTAATTAATAAAAATGAATATAAAAAAAGAAAATAGAAACAAAGAATTCATCATTGGAAAGCTTCTCGGACTTGTATATAGGATGGAAAATATTGGACATGGCCACCTAACAAGCAGTGGAGAGAATCAGTTTATTGCGGATACATGTAAACAATTCAAAGGTCCGATGACTTTTTTCGATATTGGAGCAAATATTGGAGAATATACACAGACAATCCAAAATAACAGACCAAATTCTACCAATGACTCTTTCCATCTATTTGAACCTCAGAAAAACTGTTTTCAAGAGTTAGTCAATAAATTTGGAAAGTATGACCATATATCAGTAAACAATGTTGGGCTATCTGATATACGAGGTGAGGCTACAATATACAAAGATAGAGAAAAAAGTGGCCTAACCTCCCTATACAATAGGAACCTCGATTTCTACGGTCACAAAATGGATTTGCAAGAGGAGGTTTTATTAGAGAGGGCGGATTCATATATAGAGAAACACAATATATCTAAAATTAATTTAATCAAGATCGACGTCGAGGGCAACGAGATGAACGTACTATTAGGATTTGGCCGTTTTCTGGATTCCAACTTCATCGATCTCATACAATTTGAATATGGGGGAGCAAATATCGACTCGCATACCAATCTTATGGATTTCTACAAACTACTCGAACCGCATGGATTCAAATTGTGCAAAATCATGAAGAACCATCTAGAAATCAGAGACTATAATCCCCGATTAGAAAATTTTGTTTGCCAAAACTATGTAGCAGTCAGTAAAAGCTTTATGGGAATTACAAAAAACTCCTAGCATGTTATGGACTGGATCATGTAGACTTTCCGCCAGTATCAATCACGTCCAAAAACGCGCATAATCAATCACATGAAAGCAATAATACTGGCCGCAGGATTAGGTACAAGATTAAAACCGCTAACTGACACAATACCAAAGGTTATGGTCACTATAGGTGACAGACCGCTTTTAGAATATCACCTAGAGCAGTTGAGAAAACATGGAGTGAAAGAAATTCTCATCAATACCCACTATCTCCCAAATCCGATAGAAGATTACCTACTGAATTACAGAATATCACATCCTGATATTCATATATCAACGACCTATGAAAAAATTCTTTTGGGTAGTGCTGGCACTATTCTCAAAAATGTAGATTTTATTGAAAACGAAGAGGACTTCTTGGTTGTGTACGGTGATAACTTTACGAATATTGATTATTCAAAACTCATCTCATATCATAATGATCATCACAGCCTAGTTACTATAGTCTGTAATGAGATTGAAAATATACAAGAAAAAGGTATGATTGTCTTTGATCAGAATGATAGGATCATACAGTTCAAAGAAAAACCACGAGCCGATGAGATTATCTCTCATTATTCCAATTGTGGAATCTATATGTTCAAAACGAGCACAATCAGTAAAATTAAAGACCTAATATACAAAAAAGGAACAATAGATTTCGGTCAGGATATATTCCCTCTCATGTTACAACATGATATACCAATCATTGCATATAAACTTGATGAATGGCTCATAGACATTGGAAACCCCGCTAATTATAAACTAGCAAACGAAAAAGCAACGAATATAATCAAACTAAAATGATATTAGTCAGAGCACCACTTCGAATCAGTTTTGTTGGTGGAGGAACAGATCTGCCTCTATTCTATAAGCAATACCCCGGTAGAGTCATATCAGTGGCGATAAATAAATTTGTCTATATAACTATCAACCCCTCTGCATACAAGCTCGACCATTTCATAATCAAATACAAGAAAACTGAAACTGTTCGTAAACCTGAAGACCTGAAACATGATCGTTTCAAGGCGGCGTTACTAGATTCTGGCATAAGGAAAAGTGGTCTGGAAATCAGCTCACTGGCCGATTTACCGTCTGGCAGCGGACTAGGTTCTTCATCTAGCTTCACCTGCGCACTGATAACCGCACTTCGAGCATTTCAAAAAAAACCGATATCTAGTAAAACAATAGCCGAAGAAGCCTGTAGATTGGAGATCGACATTTTAAAGAATAATATCGGTAAGCAAGATCAGTACGCCTCAGCATATGGCGGTTTTAATACTATTCAATTTAACACCAACAACTCCGTGACTGTTCAACCTGTACCCCTAACCAATAAACAGCTAAAGGACTTCAAATCCAATTTGCTCTTATTCTATACAGGTTTATCCAGAAAAGCTGGCTCTGTACTAGATCACCAGCAAAATAGGATCAAGGATAATCTCGATACGTACAAAAAAATGTCCGATTCGACTATAGAATTCGAGAAACATTTGTTGAAAAATAACTACAAAGAATTGGGAGCAATGCTTCATCATGGTTGGTTACAAAAAAAGAGTCTCTCCAGCAAGATATCGAATGCGGCGATAGACAATATGTATGAAACTGCCATGAACCATGGTGCTTGGGGTGGTAAAATACTAGGTGCCGGAGGCGGTGGTTGTTTACTTATCATGGCAAAATCCGAAAAACACAAGATATTAAAAAATATCCTATTAAAAAATGCTTCCAAAAATGGCTTCCCTTTTTTCAGAGAAATAGAATTTGACTTCGTTGACTCAGGAGTTGAGGTATTATTCAATGAACATGGAACAAATTAGAAAGATTGCATTCTTGGACCGAGACGGAGTGATAAATGTAAAAGCTGCTCCGCATCATTACATAACATCTGTTGCTGAGTTTAGATTCGCTCGTGGAATATTCTTTCTCATGAAAAGACTACTGGAAGATGGCTTTGAATTGATCATTATAACTAACCAACGAGGAGTATCGACGGGTTTACTATCGATAAATACACTAAATGAGATTCATTCACACATGATCAGTGAATTGAGGCGAAGAAATATTGACCTATTAGATATATTCTTCTGCCCGCACGCTGCAAATTCCTGTGATTGCCGCAAACCGATGCCTGGTATGCTATCTATTGCTTGCTCAAAATATCACATTGATTTGACTTCTTCTATACTTATAAGTGATTCGATCGAAGACATTCAAATGGGAAAGCAGTTTGGGATTGGCAAAAGTCAGCTGGTAATCACTGACAAACCAAACAAAATGTTATAGTATACTGTATGCACATGATAACAAATATAAACAAAGATTTCGATGTACCCGTGTTACTTATTATATTCAACAGGCCAGAGGTCACCAGACAAGTATTTGAAGCAATAAGACAAGCTCGACCTCAAAAGCTGTTTATTGCTGCCGATGGCTATAGACAGGATAAAGTTGGTGAAAAAGAGCTCTGTGAACTAACGAAGACAGTAGTTTCTAACGTTGATTGGCCGTGTGAGGTACATCATGACTACCTAGATCATAATATAGGACCCTGCGCCAGAGTACCGCTAGCGATAAATTGGTTTTTTGATGGTGTTGAAAGAGGTATAATATTTGAGGACGACTGTCTACCAGATGCAACATTCTTTCCTTTTTGTAGAGAACTGTTAGAACGCTATAAAAACAATGAGAAGATCATGAATATTTCTGGTAGCAATTTTCAGGACGGCAAAATTCGAGGCGAGGCTTCATACTATTTCTCGATCTACCCTACTACCTGGGGTTGGGCGACATGGAAGAGGGCATGGAAGCTATATGATAAGAATATGAATGGATTTCCTAACTTTTTAAAAGAAAATAGGATACAGAACATTGTGCCAAATGCAGCAAAAAAGGAGCAACGATATTGGTTAGGTTTTTTTAAAAAAGAATATGATAAAAAATTTGTTTTTTGGGATGTAAAGTGGCTATTTGCATTATGGACATACGAAAGACTCAGTGTAATTCCTAACAATAATTTAGTAACTAATATAGGTTTTGGTAATGACGCTACTCATACGAAAGGAAATCTTGAACTATCAATTCCATCTCAGGTATTATTGGAAATCGTTCACACACCCACTATCGTAGTCAATGAAGAAGCTGATCGCTATCACTATAAAAAGCTATATAGCACAAATCTACTAAAAAAAATTATATACAAGGTGAGAATGATATTTGGTTGAAATATTCACTCCCTTGGGGTATAGTTTACGCCATGATTAAGGCTGTACTATTCGATCTGGACGGAGTATTGGTGGATATGCCTGATGGCCACTACGAAGCTCTAAATAAGGCCCTAAAACTTTTTGGTGCAAAAATAGAAAAGGATGAGCATGTATCATATTTCAATGGCTTACCTACCAGAAAGAAGATCTGCCGACTGGAAGAGTTGGGTAGATTACCCGCCGGACTTACAGAGACCGTAAATTCAATCAAGCAAAAATACACAAAAGAAATAATCCCAAAATACTGTATTCCTGATTATTCAAAAATAATAATGCTCAAACATCTCAAAAAACGAGGTTACAAAATAGGATGTTGTTCAAACTCCGTTAGAGAGACGCTTCACCTAATGCTAAAATGCGCTCAACTTTTCGAATACTTTGATTTGATCATTGGTAATGACGAAGTAAAAAATTCCAAACCTCATCCAGAAATATATCTGCACGCTTTCAATAGATTAAAGGTAAAACCACACGAGGTCATTATCGTCGAAGATTCTCCTCACGGAATAGCAGCAGCTAAGGCAAGCATGGCTAATGTTTACGAAGTAAAAGGTGTACAAGACGTGCATTTGTCACTATTTAAGGATATATTGTAAATATGAACATAACCAAATTAAAGGACTATACTCGTGGATGGTTAATAGGAAATTTTGATCCGAACGTCATCAAAACAAACCAATTCGAGTTCGGTATAAAAAAATACATAACTGGTGACGAAGAAGACAAACACTACCACAAGATCGCACAAGAAGTCACCGTCATTATAAATGGAATATTTTCAATAAATGAAATAATTTTGAAGGAAGGTGACGTAGTTTTTCTTCAGAAAAATGAGGAGTCAAAATTCAAATGTATAGCATCCGGGTATACGGCAGTTATCAAAACTCCATCTGCAAAAGATGATAAATATATTACCAAATAACCTACAATTTTATGCTAAATATCGTAATACCTATGGCGGGTCGAGGTTCGAGGTTCCAAGATGCTGGCTATGCTTTTCCTAAACCGCTCATCGAAATCAAGGGCAAAACTATGATAGAGGTGGTCATCAATAACCTTAGACCTACATGTGATCATAAATTTATCTTTATTTGTCAAAAAGAACATTATGAAAAATTTGACCTTTATAATGTTTTGAAAAATGCTACGAATGGTAAATTTGAAATAATTCAGATCGATGGCATTACCGAGGGTGCCGCATGCACTGTACTGACTGCGTTGAAATATATCAATAGCGATCACGATTTACTGATCGCCAATTCTGATCAATTTGTCCAAATCGATATAAATAAATTCATTAAAACTGGTCAGAAAAAGGGTCAGGATGGCTTGATCATGACCTTCCCGTCTTCCCATCCCAAATGGAGCTATGCTCGTGTCGATAAAAAAAATAGAGTGATCGAAGTAGCTGAAAAAAAGGTCATTTCTGACAAGGCGACAGTAGGTATCTACTACTACAAAAAAGGTTCAGATTTTGTTGAGGGTGCACAAAGCATGATAGAAAAAGACATCAGATTCAATAATGAATTTTATGTTTGTCCAACATATAATGAACTTATACTCAGCAATAAGAACATCGGAATCTATAGTATTGATATAGAAAAAATGCATGGCCTCGGTACACCAGAGGATTTGAACAGTTTTCTAAAAAAACTGGATGAAGGGCAAATATCAAACGAACTATAAGATTCTATCGAAATTACTATTTATTTACCAAATGAACATTCACGATACCAACTCAACTATTATCCCCCAGGTCCTAACCCATCGTGGATTGGAACCAGACAATATTGGTTTTTTTTCAGAGGGTTCCCATGAAGCATTCAACGATCATATTTCGAGGGGTTTTGGGATAGAATTTGATATAAACTTTACAGCTGATGGACAAATATTAATACTTCACGATGATTGCTTAGGAAGAATTACCAATGGGGCCGATATGAGGTATATTTCAGAAATGACTACACTCGAAGCTCAATCAATCACTTTGCCTAGTGGGCACATCTGTAGCCTAAACGAATTGTTAGAATCCATAAAATCAGGAACTGCAGCTATCAACGCATTACACCTGAAAGGTAATTTGCAGACACCAGCTAACCTAGATACACTGATCGTAATTTTAAAAAACAACCCTTTACTACTGAATAGATTACTGATTTTTGATGTGACGATCGAAACGGCAAAATATTTAAAAAAACGAATACCAGAACTACAGCTAGCACCATCAGTTTCACACGGACACGATATCGACCGATATAATTCTTTTGCCCATGGTACCCTGATGCAGATCAATACCGCAATTGATAATCAGAACTTATTTGATTGGGTTTGGCTTGACGAGTGGGATCGTAAGGACGTCAATAATAATAAGAAAAGTATATATACAGCTGAGATCATTGAACGAATTCGTGACAAAAATATGAAGGTAGCCATCGTCTCTCCAGAGTTGCACGCCACTTCACCCAAACTACTTGGAGGTGAGCATCATGAGGACGCGTTAAATGATGAAATGTTAAAAAAACGAATGAAAGAAATAGTCAGACTTCGACCAGATGCGATTTGTACTGATTTCCCCACAATAATGATTGAGATAATAAAAAAATATGATAACAACTACTAAACGCTACTTGAAATTTGATTACAAAAATTGGTTTCGAAATTGTATCGAATATTTTTTTGGCAGTTTTATAACCTATCGATTCAGACCAAAATTGGCTTCTGATATTGATACTCGTGCTGACTCTTTGAAAAACGATAAGGCTGTCGCTATCATTATACAAGGACCGTTAATGAAGAAAGATGAATTTACTTTAAATACGATCAGAATATACAAGAAACTATTTCGGAACTGTAAAATTATCTTATCAACATGGACTGATGAAGATTCTAGCTATATAGACCAAATAAGAGATGAGGATGTAGAGGTTATATTGAATGACAAACCAAAATACGCTGGTATTGCCAATGTAAATTTCCAAATAACCTCAACATTGAATGCGGTAATAAGGGCGAAGGAGCTCGGTGTTGATTATGTTCTCAAGACTCGGACGGATTTGCGACTTTATAACCCAAATTCAATTGAATTTCTGACTAATTTGCTCGAGGTTTTTCCGGCAAAAAATGAACGAGGGCAGAATAAGCGTATAGCTTTTCCAAGCCTAAATACATTTAAATACCGTCCATATAGTCTGACAGACCTCGTAATCTTTGGTGATATAGACGACATGTTAAATTACACAGATACTGAGCACGATAAAAGAAATGAGCTTCCCACAGATGGATCGATCGGTAGCTGGTCAAAAGCCAGGATGGGTGAAACATATTTATCAACTAATTATCTTGAAAAGATCGGGTGGCAACTCAAATGGACTATGGCTGATAGTTGGCAATCATACGCAGATTGTTTTTGTATTTTTGATTCTCAGAGTCTGGATATATATTGGAATAAATACGACAGAAACAAGGAATACCGTCGTCTCCGATATACTGAAATGAGAAATGATCAGGAGTTATCATTTGATGAATGGCTCAACCTGTTTATCGGTTATAAGAATAAAAAAATTATACCTGAATATATCTTGAGCGATAAGTTTACAAAACAAATTAGCGGGCAAATTTAAGGACGGCGATATTTTGCCTTGCCGTTTAAATCAAAACAAATGGATGAAACTACAAAAAAAATCATGTTCGAAACCCTATTGAGCAGAGAAAGATTCCGTCCGCTAGATCGTTTGACTCGTCTGCTCAGGGATCCTTTTCGTGCTTTTCCTTACTATATCCTTGCAGCTATTAGTCACATCAAGCCTTATAAGCTGACCTTCAAAACACTCTGGGGAGACAAAATGACCGGATATCTACCAGAAGCAAATACATTCTATTACTATGGATATTGTGAAGCTAACCTTACTTCATTCCTATTACGATTCCTAAACGAGGGCATGACATTCATCGACGTAGGTGCCCACATTGGATTTTACTCAATGCTAACGAGCCACTTAGTCGGCAGCCATGGAAAAGTATATGCTTTTGAACCAACGCCATGGACTTATCGCTTACTGAATGCAAATACTTCTAAGCTCACAAATATACAAACGTTTAACCAAGGTGCATCTGATTCCAATAGTGCAGTATCTTTTGCTGATTATGGTCCAGGATATGGAGCATATAATACTGCCAATAAAGAAGGAACCGTATTAAAATTCACACCGACAATGATCTCTGTAAAAACAGTCGGCCTAGATAATTTTTTTAAAAAACACTCAATCAAACCAGACTTTATCAAGCTTGATGCTGAAGGTTTTGAACACAAAATCTTAAATGGATTAAAAGAAACTCTTAGAACAACTAGACCACTGATAACCCTAGAAATGGCTGGTGACGAGAAATGGTCAGACAATTGCGTAAAGTCTTCCGATATTTTATTATCCAATAATTACATTTCATACGAAATGAAAGATGACGGATTCATTAAAATATGTAAAATCCTGTCATCCTACACTTATACAAATATTCTTTTTGTCCCATGTGAAAAAACAAATTTAGTCTCAAATTTGATACAATAGTAAACATGCTCATAATAAACATGAAAGGCGGCCTTGGCAACCAACTCTTCCAGTACGCGACTGGACGGGCACTCTCTCTGCGCCAGCAACAAAAAGGATATACGCCGGAAAAAATCCGACTGGATATTACTGGCTATAGTGCACATAACGGCATCGACACGATGCGTATATATTCTTTATCGCCTTTCAATATATGTGCCGATATTGCGACACCAACAGAAATCAGAAAACTGAAATATCCTTACGGTAATATTTCAAAAGCATGGAGACTATTCCGTGCAAAAATATTGAGACGATTTTACACCAGCTTTCATCCTAAAATATATGATTTTATGGGTGATCTTTACCTGGATGGATTTTTCCAGACAGAAAAATATTTTAATGATAAAGAAATAGAGATTCGTCGAGATCTAACTCTAAAAAATCCTCTATCAGTGCAAGCCAAAAAAATATCCAACGAAATAGAGTCAATATCTAACAGTATTTCCATCCACATCCGTCGCGGTGATTATGTGAGTGATGCAAAGACTAGTCAACACCACGGTACATGTGATGCAGAGTATTACAATAAAGCGATTGAGTATATGACAGAAAAACTTGGTTCGAATATTCACTTATTTGTTTTTTCTGACGATATAGAATGGGCAAAAATAAATATGCGACTTGAGTATCCAATTACTTATGTATCCTCACTAGAAATTCCAGACTATGAAGAACTCATACTTATGTCGGAATGTGATCATAATATCATTGCCAACTCATCATTCAGCTGGTGGGGTGCGTGGTTAAATGAGAATCAGAATAAAATAGTTGTGGCACCAAAACACTGGGTACTAAAAGGTGAAAGGAACTTTCGGAACATAGTACCCTCTTCGTGGATCCGCATTTGAATATTGTCTAACGCATATTTAGATATATTCCATTATATTTGATATGGATTTGATTTAGTGGCCAATAAGACATAAAATAGGTTTATGAGTAGAGAACCAGTCGTATCAGTCATTATGCCAGCTTTTAACCGCGAGAAATTCATCGTAGAGAGTATTAGAAGTGTACTTTCTCAATCATACAAGGATTTCGAGCTTATAGTGATAGATGATGGTTCAACAGATAGGACAACTGCTATAGCTTCAGGATTTCTGAGAGACCCACGTGTAAAGATCATAAAGAATGAAAAGAATTTGGGCATTGCATATAGCAGAAACAAAGCTTTACAAATAGCTCGTGGAACTTACATTGCACCACTAGACTCTGATGACATATGGTTAGACAAAGAAAAACTCCGAAAACAGGTAGAATTTCTAGATGAGAATAGAGACTATGCAATGCTCGGTGGAGGAATCATGCACATAGACACCGATTCAAAACCAATAAAGAAAGTTCTATTCCCTATCTACGATTCATTAATTAGAAATATTATTCTTCAATACAATCCTTTTGCTCAATCCTCTCTGCTCTATAGAAAATCAGCAGCGCTCGAATGCGGTAGTTATTCTACTGAATACAAGATTTGTGATGATTATGATCTATGGCTAAAGATCGGTACGAAAAACAAATTTACAAATATTCCTCAAGTTCTTACTGGATATAGAATACATGGAGAAAATATAACAAAAAAAAAGAGACTTACAGCAGCGAGAGAAATTCTAGAAATAGTTCGTAAGAATTCAAAACTTTATCCTAGATCATATATTGGTATCATGAAAGCATACCTCCGAATACTCCTTTCATATATAAGGACATAATTGACCCAAAATCTGGACAGAATTAAGTAACACCTTACAATATTAACTAATCTACATTCAGAACATTCCTCAATACCTCCTCCGGAACCTCCTTTATATCAGTTTTTTGTTCACTAACATTATTCACGATGGGTTTGATCGTACTTGCCGTACTTGCTGAACTTGATTTCACTCCACCTTTCTTCAAAACTGCATCCAAAGCATTCTTGAGATCACTTACATTTTGTTTATTTGGAATTTTTGAAATAGTTTTTAGACTGCGCATACCTATAGTTTTAGGTTGTACACGTATATCTATATGCTTATTTTCTAGTGGTTTTATAACATCCTTTTTTGGAATATCAGTATGAATATGTGGCAATACGTGCGATATCTCAGTCTTTATTTTCTCCACTTCATTTTTTATACCAGACGCTATAGTAGTTACGATCTCAGATGAAATCTTACTAGACTTTTCCAATTCATTTACCAAGACTGCTGTAACTTTTGCAACTACACCTGTTTTTGGAGCAGAAGCATTCGTAGAACTCTTCGTAGGTACAACTGGATTGTGAAATTTGACGACAGCTTCCTCAACTTCAGCTCTTGGTCTTGAGAATTGTTCACGAGATGAAGCAATGATCTCTTTTACGAATGAAACATCAGGATGAGATATAGGTGGTAAAGTAGTAGCCGAAAATGGTACAGAAGACAGCCCATCTATCATCAATTTTAGATATATCTGCGTAAAACCTAGATTAACTAGATCTTCAATTACGAAATTTGGAGCAAATTCTTTCTCAAGAAGTTCAGCATCAGTCGCTCCAACACGGAAAGCTATCATAGTCCCAACGTTACCGAACACCGCTGGCCGCACAACCTCATCCATCTGTTCAACATATTGATGAGCAATAGTTAGATTGAGTTTATATTTTCTAGCCTCTGATAGAATGTCTGCAAAAGAAGCGTTGGCAAAGTTCTGGAATTCGTCTACGTATAAATAAAAGTTTGGCAATATCTGCATCATCCTATCAGGAACATCAGCCCGCGACATAGCCGCAAGATATATTTTTGTAACAAGCAATCCACCTAGAAGTTTCATATTCTCATCTCCTATTCTACCCTTTGATAGATTGATGATCACAATCTTTCTCTGATCAATAGCTTTACGAAAATCAAATGAAGAATTTGGCTGACCGATCATATTTCTGATCAAAGGATTTGCAGTGAATTGTCCGACCTTATTCTGAATAGCAGGTACAGCCTCAGCCGCTTGGCGTTCGGTATAGTTAGCAAACTCTTTTTGCCAAAATGCTTTTACTGAAGGATCCTTGATATTATTGACAACCTCTTTACGATAATCTTTATCAGAAAGCATTCTATTTACTCCTAGTAATGTAGCGCCTGGATATTCGAGTAAAGCGAGCAGTGTATTGGTCAGGATATATTCCATGCGAGCCGACCAAGCATCCTCCCAGATCTTTTTGAATGTACTCATGAGTCCAGATGAAACAAGATGTCTCTTATCAGGATCAACTTGTTCAAGTACATTGAATGAGATCGGGTGTTCAATATCGAACGGTGCAATGTATATCACGTCTCTTATACGCTCTTTAGGGACGTATTCGAGCATGAGATCAGCTGTTTTACCGTGTGGATCAATAAAGCACATTCCTTCCCCGTTCTGAATATCCTGAGCTGCCATATTCTCAAGCATCGTAGATTTTCCCATACCAGTTTTTCCAATAACATAAACGTGCCTGGTACGATCCTTTGCTTTTATACCAAACTTAACTCGTTTATTACGAGCATCTGTTTCTGCAAAATATGTAATTCGATTTTCATCCATAGAATAAGTTAATAATAACATAAAAACCCCCCTGCCCAAAGATTGGCAGGGGGGTTATGTTTGTCGCGCTTAGTGCGAAGTGCCTACAGTGGTACGCAACCTTTGCGAACCAACTGCATCGCGGTACTAAAGGCTACCGAGAGTTCAGCCGATGATTCGACATTGACCTTCTCAAACTTGCGGTTCCGGAAAAACATAAATATTTTGTTTCCACGAACCACGCCAGTATCGAGAGCTTTGCGTACCTTTGCTTCGTCCAACTTTTGCAGCGGGTTTTTCGGCATTTCAACCGAACCGTTATTTGAGGCCTTTCTTGCCATAACTATCCTCATCTATTATCTGTCTCACTGATCAGAGTACGACACAGCACTCTTGTCCTATCAATAAAAACAGGTCCACAAAAATCATACCACTACTACGAAATAATGCAATAGTCCAATAAGTAACTCATATACCTCTTAAATCCTGAGGACATTTTGTGATTAATATACTATGCATTTTCCAAAGAATGAGTGAAACCTTGGAGCGAATTCTTTGTGAAAATGCCGGTATATTAAGAGCAAAGCCGCAAGGATGAAAAGAGGTATATGAGTTACTTATAACTATTGTTAGTAACTTGAGATAATAATCAATACTACTTAGGAACTAAATCTTTTTTATCATACCTACTTGCAGCATCCCATAACATCCAACTAGAAAGACCGAGATCATACATAGCTTGGATCTGAGCACGAACCAATACAGGTGAATAGACAGCACCCATATCGAAAGCTTGTAACCACGGACGCAGTTTCTCGATAGAAGACGAAGCAGCGATGGTACGATTGATAGCAGAGTTCATTGCGAAATATATGACATCATACGGGTGCTCTGCAGGTTTACTAAAACCAAGATATCCAGAAGAGAAATGAGACGGATAGACCATAGGAGAAACATAATCAAAATAAGGCAAAGCATCAGTCAAAACCTGACCAATACCTAGATCATCATTGGAACTTGTAGTTAGACCAAATAGATCAGCAGATATAGGAACAGGAGTAGAAGACAGTTGTTCACGCAGATATAGGAAAAAATCATGCATGACTTCACGACGATTGCGACCATCACTCCAAGAATAAGAAATGTCATTGAGATTACCATCTGAAGGATAACGAATATAATCAAAATTCAATTCATCAAAACCTACAGCGTAAGCTTGCTTACCAATAGAAATAAGATAATCCCATACCGGCTTTGCTCCTGGATCCAACCATTTGACACCTTTATAATCTTTCCAAACAGAACCATCATTGGTTTTTACAGCCCATTCAGGATGAATATTGACGAGGAAAGAATCTTGGAATGAAGAGATACGACCGATCACATAAACATTCTTTTCATGAAGTCTTTCGATAAGATTCTTTATATCAGGAATACGTTTTTCAACAGAACCAATCTTGACGAGTGCGGGATCATCAACAGGAAAACTGATGCGACCACTATAGTCTTTCACATCTATAACAACAGCATTGATCTCGGTAGTATCGACAAGATCGAATAACTCTTTGCGGAACTTATCATTACCAGCTGCCCAACTAGACATATAGACAGCCTTCAAAGGAACAGGAGTCTTTATGTGGGCAGGTATAGATGGAGAACTAGTAGCAACTACTGGTATAAAAGCTTCAGAATAAGACATCTTTCTCAATGGTAACAAACCAAATAGAACAAAAACACAAGTAAAAATGAAACATACACCTACAAATACAACAATGATGCGAGTCGTTCCATTATCTTTCCATGATATCCTCATTTGTTTTCAGAAATAGAAGGACTCTTATGTTCAATATAAGGTAAAGCTTTTGTATCAACAACATTTGCATTTTTTGCCATTTTATAAGCTACACCTACAATCACAATGCCAAGAATTAGAGTTAAATACTTACTCCATGCATCTGTAAATCCGAGAAACTGGATTATAGAAACCAGTACACCCAATATCATTATTACTTGTCTTTTGGACATAACATTACTATTATAGCGCACAATTATAGAATAATGCTAGAAAAAATAATTATCTAGATACGATGATGACAAACTCGCCCCTGACTTTATCTGGATTATTAATAAAATAATCGAGAACCTTCGAAGCACTACCACTTACAACTTGTTCAAATATTTTTGTTATTTCTCTACAAACAGTAACTTTTTTCGGTTCAATAGGAACTCCAACTTTATCAACGTCAATATTATCTGAAACCAGAGCTTCGAGAGACTTTATTACTCTATGAGGAGATTCATAAAAAACAACAGTACGATCTGATGCTGCAATCTCTCTGAATAAAGTTTGTCTACCCTTCTTGTGGGGCAAGAAACCCAGAAATAGGAAATCTGCACAAGGGACTCCTGCGATAGATAGAGCGGCAACGAGAGCAGATGGACCAGGCAATGCTTCTATTTTCAATAAACCACGAAATATCTCATCTGCCAATTCATTCCTGATACGACCCAATAGAAGTGACCCCGGATCAGAAATACCAGGAGTACCAGCATCAGAAACTAGAGCAATTTTCATTTCGGAAGCATTATTCTTACACGAATCTTTCAACATATTGATAACTTCATTAGATCTAGATACATCACTGTGAGCATGATACGACTTTGTTTCAACATGGATATCATATCGATTCAATAATTTTTTTGTTACACGAGTATCTTCACACAATATCAAACTTGCTTCACGCAAAATACGGAGAGAACGAAGGCCAATATCCTCCATATTACCTATAGGTGTAGCGACAACAGAAAATATAGTCATAATTTAACATTAACATAAAGACGTGATCATTCCCAGATTTAGTTGAGATTCTATCGATTCTGTATTAAACTGCAAATATGAATACAAACACTACTATTATCTATATCACCAGAGAAATCGAGAGAGCGCTAGGTACAGTACCAAGTGAGCATTATTATATAATCTCAAATAAAACAAGATACGGAGAGACGATAAAAGCACAATATCCTGATTTCGTTATCCTGATCGATAGCCAAGGAAAGGATCTTCTAGGAACTACAGACTTACTCGGTCATACTTCTACCAAAGAACTGATATCCAAATTGGATTCACTACCACCTGATCAAAAGTCACCAGTATCAATCCTAGTATTCAAAAATACAATACGAGTAGAAACATCTGCGAAATTATTGAACTCCACCCTGTTGAATCCTACAGCATTGCTCTCTGAGAGAGTAGAAAATAAGATCAGTCAATTGCGATGGTTAGGAACACTAGGTACAAAATATTTACCCCCACATGCAGCAAAAGTTGTGAAGATGATCACATGGAAAGGAGAAAACCCATTTATCATACAATGGAACCATGGCCATACAGGAGACGGTACTATGCTTATAAAGACAGTTGATGACTTACGGGCAGTTCAAGAGAAGTTCCCAGAGAGAATTGCGAGGATCTCAGCCTTTGTAAATGGACCATCATTCACAGTGAATGTAGTAGTTACAGCTAGTAGAATCCTTATAGGAAATATAAGTTATCAGATAACTGGAATGCAACCATTCACTGATGGGACTTTCAGTACGGTCGGAAATGATTGGTCTCTCGCAAAAAAATTACTCAGTCCTGAAGATATGAAAGCTGTTGAAATCATGGCAAATGAGATAGGCAACAAACTTCAGACAGACGGGTGGAGAGGCTTATATGGAATAGACTTTATTAAATATGAAAAGACTGGCAAAATATTCTTGATAGAGATCAATGCTCGCCAACCAGCATCTACAACATTCGAATCTGCACTCCAAGAAAAAGCGCGAGAGAAAGGTGCTCGTGGTCTAACTATATTCGAAGCTCATATAAGAGCTCTATGTGGACTACCTATAGACCAAGACATGATACAGATAGAAGGTGGTGCGCAAGTTATACAACGTGTGACGAAGAATGTTCAAGAGATTTTCGACGATATTTCAACATCTCTTCAAAAATTGAATTATAAAGTAGTCGCATACCAAAATACAGGATATAATGCTGATCTATTACGTATCCAATCTGATCAAGGGATCATGGAAGATCATGGTTCATTCAATACTAGTGGTCGTGAGATAGCAGAAGCAATAAAGAGTGCGCATTTCAAAATTGAGATATAATCTTTAGCATGAATACAAAAATTCTTTCAAATAGAGCATTCGATGTTATTCACCAATACAAGAACTTCACAATAGGAACATCTATAATATCGATTCCATACTTCAATAATAAGGTCTCAAGATCTCGTGGGACATTCCGAACCTACATTGGTAAAGGCAGTCCAAAGGATATTTTTGAAGAGGTTGATTCGATACTAAAGAAGGACCATTTTCCAATAGAGAAACTAACAAATGAAACTCTCAAGAAGTTATTGGTAGACAAAAATATCGGTGTTGATTGTTCTGGTTTCGCATATTATGTGCTCAATGCTGAAAGTCATGAACTCAATAAAGGACCAATAGACAAACACCTATCATTTGTTAATTGCAAAGGATTATTATCAAAAATGAGATGTTCTCTAAGACCGATTGAGAATTGTGATGTGGGCACATTTGCTAATGACAAAAACAGCCTTACGATATCAATAAAAGACATGAAACCTGGAGATATGATAACAATGACAGGAGATCAGGAAGACACAGAAAGAGATCATATACTAGTCATTCATCAAATAGATTATCAAAATTTTGTACCAATAAAAATATACTATTCACATTCTGTTGCATATCCAGAAGACGGTATTATGGGTACAGGTATCAGACAAGGGTCTATAGAAATACTCAATAATCAAAAGACTATAGTAGAACAAAGATGGACTGAGAATAATATTGAAGGAGATAATAATAGACTTTTTATAAGAGCTAAGAAATCAAAAACTGAATTACGTAGATTAAAGTGGTTTTAATTAATACTTTTCTAATTTGAATAGAGGGTGTATTTCATGTTATTGTATTAACCATGATAACAATCCTGCAAGGCACAGCTGATCTGGCCTATATTATGAGTTTTGCGCTGATAGGAGCCGTAGTAGCCGTACTATGGGCACCACTATTATCGAAAGTACTATACAGACTGCATGTAATAAAAGGTCCAAAAACTGAGCTGAGCACACTAGGTTCTCATGCATACAAGAATACAACCCCTGTAATGGGTGGCCTTCTAGTTATCATAACAGTGGCTGTGATCACTATCCTATTCAATTGGTCACGAAACTTCACATGGGTTCCGATCGGCGTAATGCTACTATCAGCAGCTTTGGGTGCAATAGATGACTTCATGAATATCTATGGACGCGAGAGGCACTCAAGGAAGTTAGGACATGTATTGAAACTCATAAAGGTTCATAAAGATTTTCAAATGCGACTATGGTATATAGTTACACTACCTTGGACAGCCTTCAAGAGAATGTCAGTATGGTTCGGCTCAAGACCTGGAAAAGGAATTTTTGTTCATGAGAAACTGATACTACAATTCATCGCTGGAACAGTAACAGCTTGGTGGATATATGCCAAACTCGGTCCAGCTTGGCATTATATATACTTACCTTTTGATATATATATCAATGCTGGAGTATTTATAATTCCAATCATTATTTTCATAGTTATGTTTACTGCAAATGCCGTAAACATTGCTGATGGTATGGATGGTCTAGCTGGTGGAACACTGATCATAACATTTAGCGCATTGACACTTCTATCATGGATCAATGGCTTTGGAGAAATGGCAATACTGAACGCTACTACGATAGGGGCACTGGTAGCATATACATATTTCAATATCAAACCAGCGCGGTTCATGATGGGTGACGTCGGTAGTCTAGGATTGGGTGCTTTACTCGCGGTGAATGCAATGGCTATCGGTGAAACAAGTTCATTGCTATTTCTAGGATTTATATTTTACGTAGAGGCATTGTCAGTAGTCATACAAGTTATTTCCCGTTACGTATTTGGCCGCAAAGTATTCCGCATGGCACCAATACATCACCATTTTGAGCTTATAGGATGGAGTGAAGAAAAAACAGTCATGCGATTCTGGATCATACACTTTATATTCGTGGTATTCGGATTTTGGTTGGCACTACACTAATGAAATACCTACACTGGAACGAAAAAACAATAACTGATTTCTCTTCAGACTACATTTCTGAAATGTATAACTCTGGTTATGTTATGACGAGGATCGGTCGTGGCATCATGCAACAGACTAGAAGCTTTAGAATTGATCTTGGAAAATTTGATCTTTCAAGTGAAAATAGAAGGATACTCAATAAGACAGATGGGCTAATAGTAACAGAAAAGAGCTTGCCACTTCTAGATTATAATTATTCAATTGGAAAACTAGCCAAGGATTTCTATGATACAAAATTTGAGCATGGAATTATGAGTGCACAGAAAATCAAAGAAATATTAACTAATCCTGAGAAAAGTAACTTCAATCTATTACTCGAATATTCAAATATTACAATTGGTTATGCAATCTGTTATTCCAATCCAACAATACTTCACTATTCATATCCATTCTATGATCTTTCAAAATCACCCAAGGATATGGGACTTGGTATGATGATAAGAGCTATTCAATATGCAAAAGATTCAGGTAAAAAATATATTTATTTGGGATCACTACAAAGGTCAAATGATACATATAAACTTCAATTTGACGGGGTCGAATGGTTCGATGGTAATAATTGGAGTACAGATCTAGACACATTAAAGAAAATTTTACTTGACGTAAAGTTATAGTATTCTACTCCAACTAAACATAGCCATAGTTATTTTTCAATTCTACAAAATGTGAATGATATCCTAAGTCCCAAACAAAGATTTCCGAATACTCGAGGACTGTGATAATGGGAAGATAATTTACCAGAAGATATATAGTTATCTTCATCCGCAGAGTATGAGGAAAGCTATTGTTTGGGACTTAGCTAAACATAGCACATACATATTTTCAATTCTGCGAAATAAGAACATTACACTTACTCTAGTAAATTGACTCCCCAAAAACGATTCTCGAATTGAAAATATGTATGTGCTATGTCTATAAATCCTTTTATTATAATAATTCGTAAAGATTGGGGTCATAAGCTATACTATATAAATGAAAGATTTACCAAAGAAAGTCCATGTAATAGGCATATGTGGTGTTGCAATGAGTGCGATAGCAATAGCACTCAAGAAAAGAGGTATAGTTGTTACAGGAAGTGATAAAGGCTTCTTTCCACCAGTTTCAACAGAACTAGAAAAACATGGAATAACATTCTATGCAGGTTGGCATGTAGAAAAGATGATAGACGGAGGAATACCAGACGCTGTAATGATCGGTGCCGCATCAGGAAGTCAAAATCTAGAAACAATATATGCAATAGAACACAAAATACCGATGTATTCATACCCAGAAATACTCGGCAAATATTTTGTAAAAGAAAATTCAATAATTTGCTCTGGTACATGGGGAAAAACTTCATCTTCAGCATTATTATCATATATTTTAGACTATGCAGGATTTGATCCATCATATATGTTTGGTGGAGTTTCCCTCTCACATGATGAGTCAGCGAAGCTAACAGATAGCAAATGGAATGTATTCGAAGGCGATGAATACAAGAGCTCACCAACAGATGATAGAGCAAAGTTTTTTCACTATCGACCAACACACCTGCTTCTCTCAGCAGTATCATGGGATCATGCAGATCTATACCCTACAGAAGAAAGCTATTTTGATGTATTCAAACAATTACTTATAGGAATGCCTATAGCTGGCTTTCTAGTAGCGTGCAAAGATAATGTTGGAATAAAAAAGATCATTTCATCATATAAAGGTAGGATTATTTCATATGGTAGTAGCTCAAATCAAAAAATATCCAGTCCTAACGAATACTTATACAACAATATCAAACAAGATAGAGGTGGTCTCGAGTTTGATATTATTCATGGCAATGATCAATTCAAAATTCATTCACCAATGATAGGCACATTCCAAGTAGAAAATTTGACAGGCTGCTTTGCAATGGCAAAAGAAATAGGTATTGAAGCAAATAGAATTATTGAAGCTATCTCCAAATTCAAAGGATTGAGAAGGCGTCTAGAAAGGAGATCGGATGGTGCAAACAACTCAACAGGAATTACGATACTTGATGATATTGCGCATTCACCAGAAAAAGTATCTTCCCTTTTACCAACATTAAAGGAAATTTATGAGGCTAAAAATGGCGGTAAGATCATCATAATATTCGAACCAAATAGTGGTGGACGTGAGAGAGGATCAGCAAAAAAATATGACAATGCTTTCAAATATGCAGACATCGTTATCATTCCAAGACTAACAAAGCTAAAACTTGCTACCGATGAGTCAGAACCACCGATGGAAGGAGATTAGCTCGCTGCAACAATCAGAAAGACACACACCAATGTAAAACATATTGATGATGATAAAGAGTTGATAGAATTTCTTATTTCAAATACAAAAAAAGGTGATGTGATAGCATTCTTAGGATCACATGGCTTTAGAGGTATGATAGAAGAAATAGTAAAAACAAACTAGATTATTTCCCTTCATCAACGATATCTGTTTTTACATTACCATCTATAATTTCTTTGACCAAAAGTGTCATTCCGCAATGGTTGCACTCGATAACCATACCAGGAGCAACGTTTGGATAAGCTGATAGATCTACTGCATTTTTACACTCAGGACAAACAAGGAGAGTATTCATGGCTTTAAAATTTTGTTGAAACATTATTGATATTTACGCTTCTCGAAAAGCGTTCTTTCAATAATAATAGAAAAAGTGTAGGATTACAAGTACAATATGATAACACCAATAGAAAACTATCCTGCCCTAGCGAAAGCAATAGGTATAAAAGACCTAATTTTCAAACGCGAAGACATGCATCCATATGGTTCACATAAGGGTCGTTCTATACCTATAATGATAGACTACTATATAAAAACTGGTTCTAAGAATTTTGTAATATCATCTTCTGGCAATGCGGCACTTGCTGCAGCATTACATATACACAAGATCAATTCAGATATATCAAATAATACTGGATTGGCAACCATTGATTCTACAAAAAACACCTTAGACATATTCGTAGGCAATCACATACAGCATTATAAGCTTGAAAAATTAAAGGCCATTGAAGATGAAAATATACGTGTTCTGATCAAAGAAAGACCATTACAAGCGGCAACTCTGAGAGGTCAGGAAGGAGCTACTAGTTTGCGCCAATCGACAGATGATGAGGCTCTGGTCGGTTATGACGCTCTAGCGCGAGAATTGGCCCAAATAGAGGGTATTGGAGCTATATTTATAGGCACTTCTTCTGGTACAACTGCTCAAGCTTTAGCTACATTTTTCTTGAAAAATAATGTACCGATACAACTACATATCGTACAGACATCGAGCTGTCATCCTATAGCAGATGGTTTAGAAACATATGACGGTGAAAACGTAGACTCTATAGCAGATGCTATCGTTGATAGAACTGCAATGCGCAAAGAGAAACTAGTGCCTATGATCAAAAAAACCGGCGGGAATGCGTGGGTAGCTAACAATGACGAGATAGAGTCTGCAATCGATATGGTAAAGAAAAATACCGGATTAGATATTTCTACGAATAGTGCTCTCTCAATAGTTGGTCTCATGCAATCTATATATAGAGGCTGGGAAATAGATGGGACTGCCGTTTGTATAATTTGTGGTGATTGAAAACTTATATATATTTATATAT
>CAIPHR010000062.1 GCA_903864905.1 uncultured bacterium | reverse complement strand
GAGTTCCGTACGCTGAATATCAGAAAGCTCACAAGTGACGTCATCTGCATCTATAAGATGGTCCCAGATGTCTTCAACAAGAAGTATACGCTCTGTTACACTCAAATTATTTATCTCAGCTAGAAGTGTGCTTTGCATAAATTACCTCTCTATCAAAAAATGCGTACTGACATAATACCGATTCGAGTAAATCTCTGTGTACATGTGTGTATATGGGTTCAGACCTACGCATTTGACAAATCTCTTTTCCCATACCTATCTTTCCGCAAACCATCAATCTCATCATTCGTCAACCTGCTATACTTGCGGATCTTATCATTTGATTCGACATCTATTTATCATCTCAATGGCAATTTCAATCTTTCCTTCTATCTTTCCCTGCTCAAATTCTTCCTTTATTTTATACCGATCACCGGCATCCCGAATCTGCCAATATTCGTAAATCTCCAGCTCCTCTTCCGTCCAGGCGTTCATAGATGCCAGCTTGCATGCTTCGTTAAGCTCGGGAATAGTCTCAGCATTTTTGGGAATCATTGAAAGATTGTCGGCGTTTTTTATAAAATATATCCGCTTCTCAATAGTACTCTCAAGCTCTTCCTCGCTTTTGGTAAACTTCTTGAGTTCTATAAAGTTAAACTCAATATCACGGCTTTCTATCAAGCCTTACTTCCGATAACTCTATAAACGCCTGAGCCGGGCTAAAGGGGAAGGAACGTGCAGCTTACCGGATCATCCCAAATATTAGGTAGTTACAAATAGCATATCTCAGGGGGGAAGTCACGAGCGAAAGTAAAAAGAGAAGAAGGTTAAACATCTAAAACATTCCACGAGTCATCAGCCCTTGAATTATTATTTTTTGATCCCGTCCTTCAGCAAAACCTTTGTACTTTGAATCGTTCATTAAATACTGGTGGTAACAGACTAGATACATGTTTAAGCTTGCCTGGTATGTGGCAAATACTTTGTCGCTCATTGCAATAATTCTCAACCACCTTTGCTGCCTGAAGTAAAGCCTCTTTTTCTTCCTCACTTGCAACATCTGTATCAGGAGCCAGATGCTTGTGTTCAATTGGTAAATCCATATACCTTTTTCCGAGACAGCCTCTCCATCTTCTTTAAGTTGCTAATATTGCCCAGATGTTAACTCAATAAAACATTCCCCCGTTGGTTCGAAACCGAGTTGAAAAGTGGCCGAAAGAGCAGGAGCTATTCCAAAAAACAAGTTATTTATCATTACTCTATCTCTTGATCTACAGCCTGGTTGTCATGGATCGGAGCGAGAGTGCGGTTGCCGAGGTTGTGGCCTGTGGCGCACCAGCGGCTCCCACCCCGAAGGCGGTCGCTGAACTGACAGACATTATCATCACTATGTTGCCGAATTCACCACAGGTGAAAGAGGTCGTTCTGGGTGAAAATGGTATTATCGAGGGTGCACGAAGGGGCTCCATTGTAATTGACATGAGCTCAATAGCACCGCTTGTAAGCCGTGAAGTTACAGGAAAACTGGCAGAAAAAGGTATTGATCTGCTCGACGCTCCGGTGAGTGGCGGAGAACCGAAGGCGATTGAAGGCACCCTGTCGGTCATGGTTGG
>CAIPHR010000061.1 GCA_903864905.1 uncultured bacterium | reverse complement strand
TGAAAAGAGCAAAGGATATGGATCAAGAATAATGAAAGATATAACGGATTATTCAAATGCGAATAACATCCCATTGCTAGGCAATACCTATACCGGTAATTTCGTATTTTATGAAAAGTGTGGTTTTGTGTTTTTTCACAACTTGATTGACAGGATGGTATATGTAATGAGCGATGGAGAGGAGAGAAAGACAGAAAGAGAAGGCTATGATATGTTCACCTACGATCCTAAGAATCAGTTAAGTTCAATTGTGAATGGGGACGATAAAATAATCATTAGAGTGCCTTTTTGGTAAACCAAAGTTTGAAGTTAGTTCATAATATGTACGATAAAAATGAATACAAGCAGTTGGTTTCAAAATACGGAGCCTATTCAAGTTGGGCTGTATGGGATTATAAAAAAGAGAGTGACCTAACGATAATTGGACAGCAGGTCGAATGTTTAAATTCCAGAAATGTGTTTTTAGCCCTAAATATCTCTGCACCGCTTGTTGGCGAACCTTGGTGTAACTTTCATGGTGGTAAGCATGATAGAAAAATTAAATACGCATGTAATGATACTCAACTAAGAGGTTCGTATATTACTGATATCTTTAAGGGACTCGATGAGCTCCATTCATCAAACGTCGAGTCAAAACTTACTCCAGAGAAAATAGATCAAAATGTTAGAGACTTTTCTCAAGAAATGAGAGACATTAAACTTGCAAGTGACTCTAAGTTCATAGTATTTGGTACACCAGATTCATTTATCGCCAACTGTTTTAATCAGTATTTTCGTCAAGATTTTAAGAACGAAGTCGTTTACCACTATCATTATTCATATTACAAACTTACTGACAAACAATGGGTTGAGGGGCTATGGAAAAAGTTAGGAATAACTTCAGACTTCGAAAATACTGTGGCTAAATATCGCAAATGAATTGATTCAAGAAAATGTAATTGAAAATAAGTTGATCTGACGCGCCAACTATGAATAAGTCACGATACATTCCGGACTCAGGAGGAGTCAGGAATGAAGGAAGATTCACCATCTCGTACACGGTTTAGACGACCAAAATTCAATCATGGGTATACTGCCATGATGAAAACATTAAGCAGTTCCCTAAAGTTCGAAGATAGTGATCCAGCTAAATTCCGTCTCCATGTTTTGGAGTATGCGGGGAAGTATGGTGTCCGTGCAGCCTGTGAAGCCTTCCAGGTGGGCAGATCCACCTATTACGAGTGGAAGCAAGCTTTCACCAATACCAAGGGAAAGCTTGCCTGTCTTATCCCTCACAGTACTAGGCCTACCCACACAAGAACTATGTTAGTGGACGGTCGTCTTGTCTCGCTCATCAAGTCAATTCGCGAGCAGTACGGAAGAATAGGAAAAGACAAACTTAAAGTACTAGTTTCTGCCTATGCCGACTCACTAGGTATAGAGGGATACAGTGCCGGCAAGATTGGCAAAATTATTAAGCGAAACAACTATTTCTTCGATGTCCCTAAACAGAAGCATAAATTAAGGTTTTCCAGATCTAGAGTGAGACGAGTTGGCAAAGATATTAAACCAGGATACATAGAAATTGACAGTGTGATCGTGTGGGGAAACGGAGTTGGACTAAGACTCCTCACAGTCATGGATATTGTGACGAAAGTGGCATATGCACAGCGGGTG
>CAIPHR010000060.1 GCA_903864905.1 uncultured bacterium | reverse complement strand
GTTATCAAACACAGAAATGCGATGGTCATCGACAAAATCTACTGAATGTTGACTCATCCAGGGTCCTGACTGATGCCAGATAATTTTGCCTGTTGACGGGCGATATAGGTAAACCGTACTGGTGCGCGCTGTAAAAAACCTAATGGTATTTTCAGATGGTGTTAGTTCTTGCCCGGTACAAAAAACTTGCTACTAACTCAACGTACTTTGGCAAGCACCATTATGGTATCGCCACCCAATGCACGGACACCCAAATCGCGGTTTAATGCAAAGAGCAACCTTCTCAACGGTCTAATCAGCAGCCCCTTCCAAGTCATCCGAGGTACTGTAAATGCGGCACCGGTATAAGACCAATCAATAACCTTGTAACCACATTCTTCGAGAAGTGCCAAGGCAATCCCTTTTGTGAAATAGTGAATGTGCCCAACTTTCTCTCTACCCACCAAAAGTGTCCATTCACGCAACACTGTCGACGCACTTAAATCCAAGGGGATATGAAAAACATAATATTCTGCCCTCCCCCTCAATGCCAAAAGAAACTCAAAAGGATTAGGGACATGTTCGATCACGTCGAGCAATAACAAGACATCAAAGTGCTTCGACTCTGCTTTCAGGAAATCACCTACCGAAAAATCAATCTTTTTTGGCGCGTGCTTTTCCCAAAATTTACTTGCGTCAGGCGCAATGTCAAATCCTGAATACTTAACTTCAGGCATTACATTATGTAACGCAGCTAATATCCCGCCTGCACCGCACCCAACTTCAACAACCGATTTTGGAACAATACTATTTCGATCCAATATCTTTAATACCTTATCAGCCTTCCACTCGCTGTCTTCCTCATCCCAAGTAGGATTGTTGGCAAGATATTCACCCGATTCATAACTATCATACGGTTTGCTTATCATAATAACCCCAGCACTTTAAAAAAATATCTATTCATGGAAAATTTCAAACAGTGAATCATGGTACTTTAAACCCTGCACGCCCTGAATAAACACTCGCCCCGCAGTACGCATTACTCTGATTTCTGCTTCACACATTCCCATAATTTTTTCGTGCATTTCGCCCCATGAAGCAAACTTTCTACAATCAATATAGGCATTTTCAGGGATTAAATCTGAAATATCTTTGGCCCCAAGATACAAAGGAATCGTTCCTGAATATAGGCAATCAAATATTTTTTCAGTGATATACCCCTTCATCGCCATATTCTCAAAACATAAAGCGAAGGCATATTGGCTCAGCACCTGATACTTGGATTCACATGAACCCTTGTAAATCGACATTAGTGTTCCTCGATGTTGCCAGTACGGAAACCACATTGAGCTGCGTGACCACCACTTCTGCCATCCGCGACCATACAAATCAACGGTGCCAAATTTTGAAAGTGCTGCGAGCGCCTCAATACGCTTGCTGTATAATTCACCGTTAGATAAAGCAGGTTTGTGGTTGCCATTGATCATCACAATACGACGCAGCCGTTCTTCGCAGTTCCAATAAACCGACAGCACGTCCTTATGAGGTTGAGGCCAATACAGTTTACGAAGCCTGGACTGATCCACTCCTTTGAGTGAGTAACCATCTCCTTCAATATTATGTAGATAGACTCTTTCAAAAGCGGCAGTCAACTCCGGCAGCGCTGCATATAAACGAGGATCGACTACGGGTGGCTCGAATATCAAAAATGCACACAACCTCACATCCTTGCGTGTGCGAAACTTATCGTAATTATTCAGCACTCCCAACGAGTAGTAATTAAAGGTTTTCTCTAGGCTTTCTTGTTGAGGGATGCAATCCGCCGTATGGATGCTACCACCTTGAAACGTAACCATCTCACTCAGCCGGATGAATGGTGCAAGCGAGTCATCTCGATTTAATACACGATTATCGCGATCAAATAACCGATCCTCGTAATATGCTTTCGAATAAGGATCAATAAAAAGACATTTTGTTAAATCATTCATCACTTACGCAGCAACCCTCTCTGGCAAAAACAAAACCAATTCTTCGCGATCTCAATCCGAGTCATTACTTGTCACCAAAATATATCATTATAATTTTGCGACTGCATAAACCACTTCGACGACTATAACGAATACTAAAGGAACATAATAACTCAAGCGAAAGGTTTTAATCAAAAAAAGTGGCGCTAAAAATGGAAAATAAATCGAAAGATACATGTGAAATCCAGTTGATCCCATAAGTATCGAAAGAGACATGATAAAAGCAAACATCACCATAGGTCTAAGATCTAAATATTGCTTTAATAATGGTTTCCCATAAAACAATAACCGTACAAAGAAATATATCCCAGTTAATGATGATAACATGTGCATAACGAACATTAAATGATTTCCACCATAGGTGGTATCTATGAAAATAGGTGCTTCGTGCCACGGAAAAGGTGCAAGCAAAGCGTATAAGTACTTAAAAAATATTCCCAATACAGGGATAGCAACTATTCCGGAGAATGTATTTGCCCCGCTTAATGAATTCACTCCATACTCTGATATTTTTGTAGAGAAAATTTCATAACCGAGAGAAACGGCACAAATTAATGCAGTAAAAATCAATATTTTCTTACTCTTTGATATAGATTTTCCTGCACTCTCAAACAAGATGTAGTACATACAAAATAATAATATAGGAATCAGCAAAGTGAACTTCGAAATTATAACTAACAGCACGGCCGCTAATAAAGCGCCCAAACGGCTAAGAGTAACTCTTTGAATGATTGCAATAAATGATATGTAAAACAAAAAAATAGATGCAAACGTAACAACATGCCTGGTTGGAGCAACAACAAATTCACAAAAGGATGGAGAAACTACCGCGAACAAGGCAACCACGAAAAGATATTCATCACGGACAACCCTCCACACCTTTGCCAAAGTAACGCATGCCGCAACAAGAATGATATGAAAACAGCCTTGCCAAAGAAAATAAACGTTGCTCTCAGGGGCACCATAAAAATACTCTGGGATGCCAAATACGGGGGCAATTCCAAGACTTGCGTATTTGAAAGTTTCTATCATACCCATCGATACAGATGTCGATACCAACATATCAGGATCGTTAATATAATTATTAATTACGAACTTATATGCCGGTCCATCACCTAGTTCGATGAAAGGAACACTAAAAAGTTGGCCGCTAATCCACAGAAAAAATGGGTGAAGCAGGAACACATAGCGTAGTTTATGTGTGAAAATCGAGCACAAATATAAGCAAAAAAACAAATCTACTATGAAGATAGAGAAAGTAGGCCATTCGGTCAGCCAAATCATTACAAAGTAACTAACTAGACAGGTTAAAATAAACTGAGTAGCAATAATGGTGCTAAAGAACTTATTGGACGAAGCCTGAAGGACTCTTCTTCCATGTGCATAAGGCAGTGATGTGAATTGTGTAGAATTATTTTTAACCATGAATATCAGTATTTTGCCTAAACCATATTTATAAAATGCTTATAAAGCACAGACGTTTTGAAATTTTGTATAAAACAGTTGATCTAGTATAGAAGGCAAATATTTGATAGGTGGAGACTACTCACCGAGAAACCCTCCACAAATAGAGTTTTTTTAACTGTCTTAACAAATAGCCATCAGCCCGAATTCGCAACAACCGGAACAACCAGAGCCTAAGTTTAATGTTAAAACCCCATCCGGTACCGAATTCCCGGTTTAAATTACTCCACCTTAAAACAATATCTGGGCAACTTGCAGCCACCCTATAGTAAATCCGTGTTACATTGCGAAAAGCAACCTTTTTTGATTCTTCTTCAAGATGCCGCAATAACCCCGTGAAATATGCATCCACAACATTCATCTCAATCTCGATCAATGATGGTTCAAAAATCTTCAGAACGTCATCAATTCTGTTTATATCCAATCTCATCGAACTAAATATAAATACCCAGTATCTACGTCTAATTTTCTGTCCTACCTGATGTTGAAAAATCATTGTTTTGGTAGAAATTTGTTCAGGATGAACACGGTACCGCAGCAAGACTTCAGGCACATTGGTCATCCTCAAACCAGCTTCAGCCGCCCTCACCCATAAATCGAAATCTTCCGCCTTTTCACATGCACCGTCATAGCGCAAATATTTTACAAACTCGGCGCGCATCATCACGCTAGGATGAACAAACGGGGAACTAAACATTATTTCAGTTTTAATAACCTCATCAGTTTGATGCAACCTGACTACTCGCTTATCGGATGTTCCAAAACGCTGCACCCAACTCCCACATATATCTGCACCCGTCTGCTCGAGCCACTTCAACTGCCTTTCAAAACGTTGCGGCAAAGCAATATCATCCTGATCCATACGCGCAATCCAACTCCCCCGCGCCAAATCAAGTCCTTCGTTCAGTGTAGCCACCAAACCGCGATTCTCCCGTGTAAACACACGTACCCTTGCATCTTGATTCTCATATTTTT
>CAIPHR010000059.1 GCA_903864905.1 uncultured bacterium | reverse complement strand
TTTGTCGCCCGTAATTGAATCAATTGATGGTATCTGTACCCTTATATAATTATCATCAGTTTGAATCCACTCATTTACAATTGGAGCATTTACCAAGGCTGGGTAACCATGCTCCTCATACAACACATCCAGTAAAAGAACCCTCTCTCTACTGTCCAAATTTGATTTGAATGAAAGGAGGTAATGGGCTTTAGGGATACCTGTTTTATAGCTCCTCAATTCATCCAATTCCCAGTTTGTAAATAATCCAAGGGTGCAAATAGAAGTAAGAGTTTCTTCTACTTTCTCTCTATTTTCGGTGGTAACAATATCAACATCAATAGAAAATCTTTTAGGTTCAGGTAAAATCAACAAAAGACTCGTGCCTCCTTTAAAGATGAATGAGAAATTTGTTTGCGACAACTGTTCAACCAATGCAAGAGCATAGATAACCTTTTCCATGATTGTTGGGTCACTCTTTGGATAGGTGATTCGTTTCTCTTCTATCCATTCTTTTGTATAGGAACTTGGAAGTATCATTCGCTCAATAATTCAGTTAGTTGTGTGTTATTCGTGATGAATTCAATCAGTTCTTGTTCTTTTGTTCTTCGTTTAGCATAAGCCAGCATTTTTGTGATGTTCAAGGTATATTGCTTGTAAACTGTGTTGAAGATTTGAATCAACTCAGTTCCTTGGTATGGTGCAAAGAGCTTTCGTTCGACAAAAATATCGACCAATAGTTTTTCTGGTGTTGGATAAGCAATTCCTTTTATCTTCTTCAATGGTGCTTTTGTTATGAGTTGCTTTACGATAATTGATTCTTGTTCTTCATAAACATATCTTTCTAAAAACTTGTCATCTGGGTTATAAAATACATTCAAGTAATTTTCATCTTTTAAGTAATAGAAAACAGATTCTGCTGATAATAGCTCTACTTCAACCATTATCAAAAATTTTCCGGGTTGATGTATCATCCAGTCATTAAACCATCGTGTATTCCACAGACAGAACTTCACCCTTGGGAATTGCTTTTTAACTTTCCCGGCAATCTCTATTAGTCTTGGTTCAACATCTGGACTAAAAGATGGCTTGGTAGATAGTATATACATCCCTGTTCTAACAGGTTTAAGTATATTCTTCTCCTTCAAGGAATAAATCCTCCATGTAAAGGTAGCCTCCTTTAAATCGGGTTCAAAAGACCTATAAAATGAGTAGAGTTCCTCACGGGTTATATAGCGTTGTTCGCTAAACCGTTGCCTTAAGCGTTCAATAAAGAAGTTATTTGACACTTGACCTAATATTTAACTATTGATTTAGATGTAAAGATACACACTAAATGCCAATATTGGACAGTAAAGCCCTTTTTGTGGCTAATATTTGTATTCAAATATCGGACAGTATTAGCCGTAGCTGTCCAATATTTGAATAGAGTATCATAGTAAACATTGTTTATCACCTCAGAACAAGTAATTCAAATAAGGTTCTCAGAATCTGAAATAGTTTAACATAGAAATAGGAGGAAAGGTCGTTGCTAATGACCACTTGGATGGGTTTGTAAGAAATCTTCCATTTCCTCAATAAAATCAACTACTTTGAGATAATCTGGAATGATTCCAAAGTTAGATAATTGGTCAGTTAAGTGTACCATCCACAACTCCTCACCCAAACCTGTGAGGAGTTTTTATTTAGCCCTTCGTATGTGGTTGATAACAATTTGGTTAAACTAAATAGCCAATTGGCCTTTTGGTTAGATATTTTTGTGTTGTGTGGATCGAAAAACCC
>CAIPHR010000058.1 GCA_903864905.1 uncultured bacterium | reverse complement strand
TTGTCCGACATGGCTTCAAAATATATTGCTAACGATAAGGTTCAGGACCCGGAATCTATTGGTGAATTTAATAACGAGGATAATCTGTCGCACTACTATATAAATATTTGTCAGATCGGTTTTGCAAAATATTTACAGTCAAATTGCAAAGATATCCAATCGTTACAAGAAATTAAACCATACCACGTAAAAGCTCTAACAATATCTCCCGATGATAGTAGATTGCAGCTTATAGGTAAAGCAATTGATGGAAAGACCAACGGCGCTCAAACAGGGATAGCCGAAAGTGAGCAGGAAAAGAAAGGCGGATGTTTCATAGCAACTGCCTGCTATGGTTCATATGCTGCACCAGAAGTTTTGGTGCTGCGGCAGTTTCGGGATGAGGTTCTTCTCGATAGTAATGCTGGTAGGGCTTTCGTGCAGTTATATTACACTGTTTCACCCCCGATTGCCCGGTTCATCCTTAAAAGGGAGAAGTTGAAGGAATGTGTCAGGTTTTTCATCGTCAGCAGAATCGTAAAAATGATCAATAAAGGCTAAGAAGCCGCCGATTTTGTTAAAAAGTATAGGTAACAAGAAACAAAGATTTTACATCGAGCAGTAAGAACGGCCTAAACCTGTCTAACCATATTATGTTCAGTTCCTTTAAAGATAAAGCAAGGGAAATTACTGATCTTGCAGCACAAAAAAAAGGGGCAGCTGTAAGTTCTAGCAATTCGAAGCATAAAGATCTTTTTGATCAATACTACCCAAAAATAGAGCCCATTATCGTAAATGGGCTATTAAAAATAGCAGTAGATAAATTAAAAGACGACAAATCTTTGAATACAATATTTTTGACCGCATATAAAATGCTACCAATCCCTGTAAGGCTTATTATTCCTAAAAATCGCTTCCTTGAGTTTACAATGACTCATCGAGATCCATTACTACAAAAAGCATTAATACTAAAAGAAAATCGAAACAAAAAGCTATCTGAAATAGAAATAACAGATCAAGAAGATGCTAACTAATCATTGCAAATAAACTCTAAGTTGTACCAATACCCAAGGGTGAGAAAAAGCTAATAAATAGGCCTGTGATCAAATACATAAGGACGGGGCTATAGACTCCTAGCCCTTCGCAAGGATAAAAAAAGGATTTTTAACAAGAAGAAGTCGTTTTATAAACGGGGATAAGTCCTAACAATAACAATAATAATAATCGCAATGAAAAAACTTATGTATTATTTAATGGCTAATTCGCATATTTCATGTTTTCTATGTGGTAAAACTGACTATGACACTTCATGGCCAGGGGCTAGGCATTGCTCAAATTGCGGGATACAGCTATGTTCAAAATGCGGCAGTGGTCGCGATCAATGCCCAAAATGTAAAAAATATAGCCTCTATTAAGCATAGGCAACCCGCCGTTAGAACCGATTGCGGCCCCTTGGTCCAGCTGTGGATGCTGGCTGCTTTGCTGAAAGGGCAAAACAGGGGAATGGCGAGCACGATCTGATTTACTGTTTGTCCCCCGCTGACGGGTGGTGCGCTGGCCCCCATGGAATGGCTTGTTAAAGGTTCGTTGTATTAAAATTTTACAGAAGATCTTCTTTATATAATTCCTCAATAACAGCACGATAATTCTGTGGACACCCTTTACTAACACTCACATCACCAGTAGATGAAAATGCAACCTCGGCCACAGGCGATTCTTGAAATAAATCTGGATTTTCTAAACCAAATAGCCATGCATGCATCCATTGACGCATTGTTCCAGAAACACAACTAAACATAACCGCAGATTTGACAACATCACCATCAAAATAGAATTCATTGTTAAACATCTGAGGCAAAGGTCTTTCTTGCAGGCTTTTCAATCCTATTGTTTTTAAATTACTCAGCTTGTAGGTGCACTCTTCTACTACTCTACGTGCATGGTCTACTGAAGCATTAAACTGCGGGTCATATTTGGCTGCTATTTCGTGCTCGGCTAATGCTTTCCTAAAATCTATAGCCCACAAAACATTACCTAACATATCATGTGCTTTAGCATTATCAGGTTGAAGCTCTATAGCTTTATTTAGTGCGTCAATAGCCTTGTGACGTAATGCATTTTCATCCCCCTCAGAATTCAGAAAACTTGATGATGATAAGAAGTCATACCAATCACCTAATTTGCACCATGTTTCAACACAATCAGGATTTGACTTTAATGCTTTTTCCAATTCAACGACAGCCCCCTTTTTATCCCCTTGAGACCACAAAGAAAGCCCTCGTTCTTTATGAAGAGTATATTTCTCAATATTGTATTCCGCAACAGGTGCAATTGGCTTGAGATCTATTATTTTTTTAGGTGATTTATTTTTACTATAAATAAATGCGATAACAAGAATAATAATCACTAGAATCAATTCAGACCCACCAATTCCAAACATATTAACCTCCTTTATTTGTGTAAATAAAAAACAGTACTTTTAATATGCTAATTCAATAAAATTGGCGGTAGACACATTTCTCCTCATTATTCCATTGCTTACTATGTAAGTTATGGAGCCGATAGATACTCGAACACACTCACACGACGGACACTTCCGAACTGCTATGGTTCTACTGGAATGTATCGGAAGAATAAATTATTGTAAGTATTAAAATAAATAGTCCACTTTGATAAAACAAGCGGGTAAGCGCGTATTATATTGACAAATATTAAGAAACGGTAACGAATCATTGCATCGCTAGTCACAGAAAAGCATACAAGCGCTTTTTATCAAACCCTAATCAATCAGCGTCAAAGAATCTTTTAGACTATACATCAATTCTACTGTATGTCTTGATATCGAGTTCCGTGTTTTCAACTGATATTTGAAAACTTTCATCAAGTTTGAAACTCACACCCACCCTGTTTATTTACTGTTAGATGTTAGACTATTCTATTCAAAAGGGAGCAAGATCAGGTTTACCTGCTGACCTCATTTTTAAGGAAGAGTTTTTCCCGCCACCGTTCAGCATATTATCACGCATAGCCAACCGCCACTCTTCATTCATGCGTATATCATTCTCCACGCTTTGTATATCACGCCCATAGTGAAAAGCTGACAGCTGCTGAATACACTCTCCGATCTCGGAATTATAAGGTTGTGGATGAAGAATGGTCTGAAGGGTAAAAGGGGGAACCGGTTGTCCGTTGTGCTGTAAAAGTGCCACTCCTGTCCAGTTTGGAAGCCTTTGCAGGTCAGTTTTTGAAAAAACCGGTTCTGTCATCTTCTCAAATAATTCTGCATCATCAATCCCTGATCGAAAGATCACTGTTGAGCCCACATTGCCTTGCAATGCATCAGCTATATCTGATGGTAACTGGGTGCGAAACTGGTTTGCAAGAACCAAGTTGAGCCTAAACTTTCGAGCTTCAGACAAAAGTGTTGAAAAGTTTGTTGTTGCCAGGTTATGGAACTCTGGACTTGCTATATTTTCGTGGACAGTGTGAGAAGTCATATCTTCAATCAAAAGGAGATATAAAACATGACACAGACAGGCAACCAGAGTCGCAGACAGTACAGCAAAGAGTTCAAGGTAGATGCTGTTGAGCTGATG
>CAIPHR010000057.1 GCA_903864905.1 uncultured bacterium | reverse complement strand
TGCGCAACTAAGGTGGCACCGCGGTAAATCCGTCCTTAATGTATGTGGCTAGAAGGCTACGTGCGTTGAGGACGGATTTTCATTGTGGAATCCGTAACAATACTGAAAGGAAGTTATGACAGACAAAAAGAAGTTCTTTGAACAATTCAAATTCGATCAGTCACACATTGGTTGCGTCGGAATAGAAAGGGAACAGTTCACTCTCGATCTAGCGACTCGCAGGATTAGTCCGATTGTTCCTCGATATCTGGAACAGATCAGTTCTCTCAACGGAGCCTTGGACAAGAACCGTTTTCAGTTCGGATACGAACTGTCGGCTTGTCAATTGGAATCAAAAATCGGTCCGTGCAGAATCGATATGATCAAGGACTGGCTTAAAGAAAGTGAGGACTTTCTTTGCTTGGTCGATCGTCGTCTCAATACTTACAGGCGTCATGTCGAATTAGCTTCTGAGGACATGCCTTTTGATATCTACCCAGATCCAACGGGGCGTTATCAAAGGATTACTGCTAATATGCCGGCAGAAATCCTACACGCCGCTTGTCGGGTGGCTGCAACTCATATTCATGTAGGAATGCCTGATCTCGCAACTGCTGTACGGGTATATAACAATGTCGTCACTCACACCGACGAACTGATCATGTCCGGTGATGGTTCTTCCGGAAAACGGATGAAACTTTATAGCATTATGGCTCCTAGATATCGTCCTGAACCGCTCGCTTCGGAGAGCGAGTTCTATGAGCGAGCTTGTACACACGGTTTTGTCAATGATCCGCGCACTTGCTGGACGCTTATTCGTATCTCGATTCATGGAACCATCGAATTTCGAATGTTTGGTGCGACCGATTCAATTGATCGGATTGTCGGGTGGGCTTTACGGTGTCATGAATTGTGCACCTGAGCCGCCACACGGGAAGAAAGAGAGAAAGCTTTCTTCCCGTTTTTTTGTTATCATAATCTGGTTAGATATTAACATCTGTCATGGTGAAAATATTATTAAATATCCTTACTCATGGAGATGAACTGGCTGGCGTAAAAGTAGCTGATATTATCCGTGCTCGGTATCCTGAGATAATCGGACATGGTCTCGATATTCAGATTGCTAACGAACGCGCATTTCGATCAAAAAAACGCTACATTGACAAGGACTTGAACAGAGTTTTCCCAGGTAATCCCGCGGGATGTTACGAAGAAATCCGTGCCAATGAATTAAAACCGATCATTTCTTCATATGATCTTGTCATCGATATTCATTCCACTGAAAGTGGGTCTAGCGACATAGTTATCGTCACTAAGTTTGATTTAAACACTAAAGAAATATTGCGTGCTCTTTCTTCAAAATATGTACTGTTTATGAATATACAACCAGACCGTTCTCTCATATCGTGCGCTCGTGTCGGTCTCGCTTTTGAAATGGGCAGTGATAAAGATGAATCGACGGTTACGAATACTATAAAAGGCATTGAGCTTCTGTTATCTCAAAACGATCTTATTGGTCATAAAGAGTCATTTGGATTTGAAACCAAGTATTTTGACGTGTTCGGTCAGGTCGGTAAGCCGTTCGGATCTCGTTTGGAATCAGACATCAAGAACTTTGTTCCGATACCCAAGGGTCAAATGTTCGCGCGGACAGCAGACGGTAGTCCAATTTTTGCGGAGTTTGATTTTTACCCCGTCATATTTGGAAGCGACAATTACGAAACTATTTTTGGTTTTGCCGCACGCCCATTGACTTTCTAGAGAAGGTTTGCTATACATATATTCAGATTATTTCTGGCTAGGTGCATTGGTTAATTGGTAAACCAGAGGTCTCCAAAACCTTGACTGCAAGTTCAAGTCTTGCCGCACCTGCCACTATTTCATACCGCTCCAGTCAGCGGTTTTTTGTCATTAGCCCATCCCATATCCCCATGCTAAAATAATCTGCCGACCTCCAATCCGCGAACGACGCCCAAGTCAACTTGATCCACATCATGAATCACCAGATCAAGGGGAGGTTCTCGGATGCCAGGAGCGCATTACTTTGCCATACGAGATGAAGGAACTCGACCTGAAGGCACTTGTAAAGCGTGTCGCCGACAAACTAGCCCCGAAAGCCGCAGAAAAGAAGCTCAAATACGAGGTAAACCTAGCCAATGGTGACTATATGATAACTGGTGACGAAACACAGCTCGGTGAGGCGATCGGTAACCTCATCAACAATTCGATAGCATATACACCTACTGGCAGTATCCATGTCTGGTTGACCAAGAAAGGCAACAAAGCTCTATTTGCAGTCCAAGACACCGGTGTCGGCATCACCGAAGAAGACAAGGCAAAGCTATTCAAGAGCGGCGGTCGTGGCAAAGACTCGATCAAAGTGAACGTCGATAGTACTGGTTACGGTCTGTCATTCGTCAAAGGTGTCGTTGAGGCACATCATGGTCGTGTTTGGGCGGAGTCTGATGGACCGGGGAAGGGGTCAGCATTCTATGTGGAGCTGCTGATGGGGGCGGGGGGGGTAGGATGTCATAATATTTTGGACTAAACTGCTATTTACTATTTTTGCATAGTATTGTAGTGTTTGCGTTAGGAAGGAAAAACCTTGAGAAAAAACGTTCTTTAAATCAAAAAAGGAGAAACTTGCTATGGAAACAATTAGTCGAAGTCAGTTTCGAGTTAAGCTTATCTTTTCTCGAACACTCTACTCCCAATCGGTCGCATCGGTGACCATGGGGTCACTTGCTGCATTTCTTAGGTCATCTGGCCAACAGACTGATCTTTGTCTTCTCGACAAAGAGATGTTGCATGGTACTGAGGTTGTATTGGAGAATAACGACCAACGTGACATTGTTATTGCGAAGCCTAATTTCAAGGACTTTCGAGCAATGTTACCATACCTCGAACGCCTGAAGACATCAGGACTAGTTCAAAGAGTATTCCTCTGCGGACCATTTGCAAGACTGAACGCCAAAGGGCTTATGTCTCGATTGGTTTGGTTGGACGGTATCTTTGTTGATCAGCCGGAAGCATCGGTTGCTGGATTGCTCTCAACAATGTCTGAAGATTTGATGTCTTGGGATTTTCAATCCCCCGGCTCTATATCTCGAAATCCGACAACAGGTGTTGTTGGAGTGTACAGGCCTATTCGAAAGCTTATACCATTGTCTGAGTTACCTTTTCCCGCGAGAGATGTCGAGGTTAAAGAAAAGGTGTCGTTTGTGAATGTTGAGGCCTCAAGGGGATGTTTGTTTGACTGCAGTTTTTGTCACATCCCCTTAATGTCTAATGTCGCGGTCAAGTCTCTATCAGTAAACATCAGGGACCCAAAGCTGGTGGTAGATGAGATTGAACGGCTTAATAAAGAGATGGGTAAGACATTATTCATCTTTAACGATAATTGCTTTTGGAGTACAGAGAAAGACGACGCAAGGATCCTTTGTTTTTGCGAAGAAGTCGCAAAAAGGAAACTGGATGTGCACTTTTATGTGTATCTCAAAGGTGAGCCGTTTATTGGTGACGAGATTATTCGAGCGTTAGTAGGAACTGGTCTTGTCAGAGTGTTTCTAGGGGTTGAAAATTCCGTTAAATCCACTTTGACTACATACCGCAAGAAGATACAGCCAAATCTGTATGAGACGGTGAAAGCAAAGCTCGACGCGCTCGGAGTCAATGTCCACATCGGCTTCATAGCCATTGAACCTCACTCATCACTCGAAGATGTTCTGTCGAATGTGGAGTACCTTTATTCTATAGGAAAGTTGTTTCGATTAGGGGTGATACTTGAGCCGGTTCGGATCGTACCGGGTACAAATCTCCATAAGCAGTTGATTGGAGAAGGTCTCATGTCTTCCGTACTCGACTACGATGAAATTACCTACGGGTATAAGTTCATTCATGAAGAAGTTGGCTGTTTGTTGAGGGAATGGAAGAAGATGTTCGAAGGTCATCTGAAGGATGTAGCTTATAGATTCGAATACTATTCGACTACGGGCGAGCTTCTTAAAGTGTTAGCAGGACGCTTTGATTCAGCACTCGCGTCGTTTATCAAAGATCACTACGTAGTGTTTAATGCTAAGAAGCTACATGGCATGAACATATTACTTGAATACTTCAGGACGAGTATAGAATCTGCCAGGACAGGAGAAGTCCACCTTGTCGGAGACGTGGATCATAATCAGCAGTTTGTCGATGAATTCATACGAATTGCCGAGGATCTAGCGGTTCTTCATAAGGGTCTCGTCTCTGTTATCGGGCAGAATGGAGGTGATAGAATAGTGAGGGAGGTGTACACATGCCAATCGGCCTGAAAATCACCTTCTACCAATGGGTTCCGTGTCTTGTCACAGGACTACGCGGAACCTATTTTAATATTTAATTACATGATAATTGCATTTGACGGAAATGTGTTTGTTGGTAAGACTTCGCTTATCGAAGCACTTTCTTTGTTGTGTGTGGCTACCAAGCTTGACGAACACGGTCATTTTTTGAAATCAGACATCTCAAGTCACCTTGTTACATCTAAAGAGGTGGCTATTTCATTACAACTAAAATATCTTGAAGCAGAGAAAGACCGATGTGCAACGTTAGATATGGACGGAATGAACTTCCTCGATAGAAGCTTTATTTCAATGGCTGCACATGCGTTTGCTTTATATCAGGTTCACGGGATAGATATAAGAATGTGGTTTTTACAAGAAATACAGGAACGTGTTAAATCAGAATGGGTGGCAATTCCTGATGTATTCTGTTATATAAAATGTAGTCACGGTTTAATTAGGAAAAGAATCTCAGAAAATCGTTCTAGAAATACAGATCCGTTATATTATGTTGAAGAGTATCTTTGCGCCATAGATGATTTCAATAGTAAATGGTCAACCAAGATTAATGGCATCATTGTTGACACCGAGACTACTGTACCTATAAGATTGGCTGAGACCTTGAAAAGACAAATATTCGTCTTCAATCGAGACGGATTAAACACACAACACATCTGCGACCATTTGCGAGATATACTCATGCAATAAGGACGCAGTACAAAGGAGATAACAATGAAGTATGACGCATTTCCGCGGGCTATTGAGATCCAAACGGTTTCAGCCTGCAATGCAAAATGCGTGGTATGTCCTCATCCACGCGTTTCGCAAGAATTACCTTCAGGAATAATGGACATGCAAACATTCTGCAGTATAGTCGATCAGATCAGGCCTTCATGGAAGAGTAGGATCATTCCGTACCTTAATAGTGAGCCGATGTTGGATCCGTTGATCATGAATCGTCTGAGATACGTCAGCGCTCGATTGGGGCAATCTGAGGTGGAACTGTCCACCAACGTATCAGCCTTAACGCCTTCTAAACAGAAGATGTTGGAAGGAATATGTTTAAGTGAGCTTCGCTTAAGCGTGTTTGGGTTCACTGAGAAGACTCATAAGCTCATCATGCCGGGACTGAGCTGGAAGACAGTAAAGCAGAACGTAGACTATCTCGTGGTTAATGATAGTTTACGTAAATGTATCGGTCAGATCGACGTTGTCATGATCAACCACGAGTTAGTGACAACCGAGGATATAGATATGGCGCGGCATTATTGTGATAAACATTCTTTGGTGTTCAACTTGTGGGGTTTTCTAGACAGGGCAGGGAATGTTGGTCGGTTCTCCAACCGAATCAATCACCCCATTATCGTTGGTTGTGAGCAAAACAGACCTCTAGAGAGGATGCATATAACATTCACTGGTGATGTTATTCTATGCTGTCAGGACTGGTGCTGGCATAACATTATCGGCAATGTTAAACGTCAATCTCTTTTAGAGATCTGGAACGGTGAAGCCTATCAGCACTATAGAGAAAGTATCTATTCTGCCAGAGGGGAACACCCGGAGGTGTGTACCAGATGTAAATTAAGCATTCAGCCTAGTTAGAAGTGCTCTCAGTAGAAACGGGGGCGCTTTTCTTTATGATGTCTCCAGGATTTCTTCTTTTAGTTATCCACTATCTAGACTATTAATTTATATTAAGTAGGGTTATTATATGTACATCATGCAAAAAGGACTTATTGTACATACGATCATATCCAATGATCAAGGGGAAGTATTAATACTACAGAGGTCAAAGAAGAACGATGTTCTTCCTGAATACTGGGATGTGCCTGGTGGGACACTAGAGGATGGTGAAGATCCTGCGGTTGGAGCAATACGAGAGATAAAAGAAGAGGCGGGTTTGGATATTTCGAACGTGAAGTTATTTTTTCAGAAATCTAATATTGACACCTCAAAGAATAAGCAATTTGTGACTTTGATATTTCACGCAAAGACTTCTAATACTAACGCAGTTATAAATCCAGAAGAGCATGACGCTTTAGCGTGGATTAAGCCTGCTGATGTCGGTACTTATAAAGTAGTAAACTATCTACCAGATTGTCTTCGTGCCTATAAGGAGCTAAGTACAAATCCAATAAATTGAGGTTTGCCTGTAATGGGTTTGTTGTAATCAAAGTCGAATTTTTTTACGATTGATCCTGTTGTTTTTGACAATATAGCGTGCCATTGATTTGTGCTCATAAAACGTTCATCGCCATATATTTTCTGATTATTAGAGAAATAATCAGATGGGACAGACACTATTACATAGTTACTCATCGATAAGTGGTAATTGACTATTGATATAATATCACTGTCCGAGAAATGCTCCATGACCCCGTTGCTGAATATAACATCGAAGTGATTCTCAACGGTCTTGAGTGTTTTTATATCATCAATCTTGAATGAGGTGGCACTTTTTTGTTGAGTCGCTATAGATGTGGCCAGCTCTACCATATCTGGATCTGAGTCGACACCAATAACTTTATATCCCAATTGCCCAAGAAACGTACTCGTTATTCCAGATCCACAGCCGACTTCTAATATTTTCCCACTGCCAAGACAGTATTTTTTTACAGTATCTATAAGTTTTTTCTTGTAAGCTAGTTTTTCATCAATAAATACATCCAAGGAATTGGCTTCTGATATTTGTTTCTTATATATTTCAGACCATTTACTCATAGTGATTAATTTACGGTTACTTTACAAACCAGATGATTAGTGTTAGTATTTTACGAGAGCTAGAGGCACAAAATTTACAACATAATAATCTTATCACAAAGGAGGTTTGTCATGAAAGAATCAGTCAATGAGACTATTGACGACAAAGGTCGTTTAGTCCGCTTAACCAGAGCGATTGATGGTACTGTTGTCGAGACCTACTACATCGGTCGTGATTGCGAAGGACTAATCAGACACGAAGGCGACGTTGAATACATTGAGGTCGATGGTCAAAAAAGATACTGGGGTGGCATTATTGACCCATTGCCAAGTGATCGGCGAATACGATCTCTCAATGATTTTACTGTTTTTATCATCAAGCCAGATGGCATGAAGATGGAGATGGGACGAATGGTTCATAACCTTATTGAGAAATACAGAGGAACAATTGTTGCCGAACGCGATTTCATCTATGTCGACGCAACAATACGGAAGATGTACCCACATTTCTTCGCAAAAGAATGGGAAAAGGATCTCTTTGATTACCTGAAGTCTGGGACTTCACGTTGTCTCTTGGTTCGTGGCAAGTATCCGCATCGTGACATGTTTAGCTTAAGGAATGCCATCAGGCATCTCTTCGGCTATAACGACGGGGCGAGGGTGAAAAGTTTGGTTCATTGCGCCCAAAGGCAAAGCGACGCAATCAGACAGGCTCTACTATTCTTCCCGATGCAAGAGGTTGTAGATGCTGTCGGGTTAAGACACAAGTGAGTTTTCAGATAGTTAAAAGGCGTGTCGAGTGACGCGCCTTTATTTTACTCGTATTTTAAGGTATTTTAGTAATGCAATGTATAAGTATGTTATTTTCATAATTGCAACTGGGTTCATATACGAATCTGTTTCTTGGTGTGTTCGAATTTACAAGTCAATTTCTTGGATTAAGAAACATCGGTTCGTTTCTAATAAAATGGTTGGTAGTCATGGAAAGATATATATTCTCATACCTGTCCTATATGAAGCGGATATTCTTGAAGATACTATAAACTACTTTAGTGAAAACTTTTTAGAAAAACTAGATGATATTGTCTTAGTCATTGTAACTACAGAAAAAGAGAAGTCTATAACTGGTTCCGGTTCTAATACAATTGATGTCGCAGAAAATCTGGCTAGTAAATATCATAAAATTACCCGTATTCATTTTCCAGAGCGAAATGGAAAAATGGCACATCAACTCAATTATGCTGTTAGGCGACTTATCGATGACGGAGATCTTATTAATGGGAATGATCTGATAGCTTTCTACAATGCAGATTCTAGACCAGAAAAGGAGACATTTGATTGGGTTCAAGAAAAATTCAAAGAGGGCACTTATTCCGTATTTCAGCAGTACGGTTGCTACCTAGAAAATATTTCATATATTGACCATGTGTCATGGTCGTCAGCATTGTTATCGGGATCCTTGTGGCAGACACGCTGGGCCATCGGTTTTGAAATATATAATGCTATTAAGCAATTGAAATTTATGCGTAAGAGTAAAGTGTTTAATCTAAATTACCCATTAAATTATTGTATTGGACATGGATTGTTCATCACGAGAGATTTATTCGAAAAAATTGGTGGATTTAATGAGAAAACTCATAATGAAGATGCGAACATGGGTTTGCAATTAAGTGATCTGCAGGAAGTTATCATGCCTATTCCATATTTCGATATATCTGAATCGCCAGATACCTTAAGAATGCTTTATAGACAAAAATCAAATTGGTACTTTGGACCACTTCAGTCGTATTCTTGTATGGCACTTATTCTTGAGAGATCACATTACGGGATATTCAGAAAGATGCGATTAATTATACTGTCAACAAAACTGTTTTCCCATGCAGTTTTTTGGATAATGGGCCCAACCCTAATGTTACTTTCTTTATTTTTATCAGCCATATATCATAATGTCCAACTTTTGGTTTTTAGTTTGCTGGCTTCAGTGCTATTTGCTATACCGAGTATTATTTCGTATGCCTTTGTGTATAAGCTAAAAATATTACCTCCATCTATCAGTATTGCAAAAATTTCGGGCAAGCTTATTAGAGGTTTTTTTGTTTGTTATATGATGCATGGTTTATCTGCATTCAATGGCTTATATAGGTACATAAAACAAATATTAAGCGGTAGGAATGCCGACAAAATAAAGACCACGATTCATAGAACAACTTTTTGAATCTGTACGGGCATCATTATAGAACCACACACTTTTTATAGGAAATCTCCCAACGCGAACGCATCGAACTCCTCGCCACCGACCTCCAAACCGCGAATGACGCCCAAGTTAACCTCATCCACATCATGAATCACCAGATCAAGGGGAGGTTCTCGGATGCCAGGAGCGCATTACTTTGCCATACGAGATGAAGGAACTAGATCTAAAAGCCTTGG